>JBKBOE010000001.1:0-87717 GCA_046294915.1 Cyclobacteriaceae bacterium
GACCACCTTGGCATGGGTGATCAGGGCAGTTCACTGGATGCCAACCCGCAGGATAAGATTCATAATGGAGCCGATGACAATGCTTCGGGAACGGCCGGTGCGCTGGAATTAGCCCGCTGGCTGGCAACCAATAAGAAAAAGGAAAGAAATAATTTTCTGTTCATCTTATTTTCAGGGGAGGAACTGGGTCTGCTCGGTTCAAAATATTTTGCCGAAAATCCCTCTGTTAATCTGACCAACGTGAATTACATGGTTAACATGGACATGATTGGCCGGCTCAATTCCGAAACGAAGACCATAGTGGTTAACGGCACCGGTACCAGTCCGGTGTGGGAGCCTTTACTGAAGAACCTGGCAAACGACCAGTTGAAAATCAAGACCGATTCCAGCGGCATCGGGCCATCAGACCACACTTCATTTTATCTCAAAGATATTCCGGTACTCCACTTCTTTACCGGCTCGCATGCCGATTACCACAAACCCTCGGATGACTGGGATAAAATCAATTACCAGGGAACTGTTGCCGTGTTAAACCTGATTCGGCAAGTGATAGAAAAACTGGACGGGGAGCCCAAACTCCGGTTTCTCAAAACCAAAAGCAATGCCATGGCCGTGCGCAGTCCGTTTAAAGTAACCCTGGGTGTAATGCCCAGCTACGCATCGGATGAGGCAGGTTTGAAGGTGGATGGCGTTACCGATGGGCGCCCTGCCCAAAAGGCGGGCATTCAAACGGGCGATTTAATTATTGAAATGGGCCAATACCCGATTAAAGATGTGCAGAGCTATATGGAAGCGTTAGGAAGGTTTGAAAAGGGGCAAACGATACAGATTAAAGTAAAGCGCAAAGATGAAGTGCTGACTTTGCAGGTTACATTCTGATTTTATACCCGCAACAACTCCCGTGAAATAACCATCTTTTGAATTTCCGTTGTGCCTTCATAGATCTGCGTAATCTTTGCATCGCGCATCATACGCTCTACGTGGTATTCTTTTACATAACCGTAGCCGCCATGAATCTGCACGGCTTCAGTTGTTACCTCCTGGGCTATCTGTGAGGCAAATAATTTAGCTTGCGCGGCAGCCTTCACAAAATTTTTGTTTTGGTCTTTCAGGTAGGCCGCTTGCCAAACCAACAAACGCGCAGCATCAATTTTGGTGGCCATGTCGGCCAGCTTAAACTGGATGGCCTGATGCTCCGAAAGAAAATGACCAAAGGCTTTTCGCTCTTTGGCATACTTCAACGCCAGTTCGTAAGAACCCGAGGCAAGGCCCAGTGCCTGCGAGGCAATGCCGATACGACCGCCATTCAGGGTAGTCATGGCGAACGTGAAACCAAAACCATCTTCACCAATGCGATTGGCCTTTGGCACTTTTACATCGGTAAACATTAGCGAGTGGGTATCCGAACCTCGGATGCCCATTTTGTCTTCCTTCTTGCCCACCACAAAACCGGGCATTCCCTTTTCAACAATCAAGGCGTTAATTCCTTTATGCCTTTTTTCCGGATGGGTTTGTGCAATAACAATATAAACACTGGCGCTGCTGCCATTGGTAATCCAGTTTTTGGTGCCGTTGAGCAAATAGTAATCGCCTTTGTCTTCGGCTGTGGTGCGCTGGCTGGTGGCATCCGAACCCGCCTCGGGTTCTGACAGGCAGAAGGCGCCTATCACTTCGCCCTTAGCCAGGCGTTTTAAATATTTTTCTTTCTGTTCAGCGGTTCCGAACATTTCAATACCCCAACACACCAGTGAATTATTCACCGACATACACACCGAAGCAGAAGCATCGATTTTTGAAATTTCTTCCATCGCCAGCACATACGAAATGGTGTCCATTCCCCCACCATTATATTTCGGATCTACCATCATGCCCATAAAACCGAGTTCCCCCATTTTTTTTATCTGCTCGGCAGGAAATTTCTGGTGAGTATCCCGCTCAATTACACCGGGTAGTAATTCGGTTTGTGCAAAATCGCGGGCGGCCTGTTGTACGGCTACGTGTTCTTCGGTTAACTGAAAATTCATAGGTTGTGATTAATAAAAAAGCCCGGGGTTACCCCGGGCTTAAAATTAGAGAATTATCCAGATATGCTTTTAGTCGCGCCTTCCCAGGAAAATCATCACCCAATACATCAGTGAGGCAAGGGCGGCAATGGCAGCAACCACGTAGGTCATAGCGGCCCACTTGAGCGCATCTTTAGCCATTTCGTGTTCGCGTGTAGTTACAATACCACGGGCTTCAATCCATGCCAGTGCCCGTTTGCTCGCATCAAATTCAACGGGCAGGGTAATCAGGGCAAACAAAGCAAATACCGTGTAACAGCCTATAATAACCAGCAATGCGGTGTCAAAGGAGAACAAACCTTTTACCGCAAAGGCTCCAAACATCATGGCAAAGAAAATGATATTCATAATGCGCGATGTTATGTTTTGAACCGGAACCATAGCTGAACGTAACTCAAGCATGGAATACGCGGTGGCATGCTGCACGGCATGGCCACATTCGTGTGCTGCCACGGCAGCGGCAGCGGCATTGCGGCCATGGTAAACATCATGACTGAGGTTAACGGTTTTGTTAACCGGATTATAGTGATCTGTAAGTTGTCCTTCAACACTGATAACTTTAACATCCTGGATGCCGTTATCGGCCAGCATGAGCCGGGCAATCTCACCACCAGTAAGGTTCTGGTTGAGCTGAATTTGGGAATACTCGCGGAACTTGCTCTTCAGCCGCCCGCTCACCAGCATGCCCACCAGCATAAAAACAACACCAATTATTAATAGGCCCATATTCTTGATTTTAATTTTTAATTCATTACCTGATAAACAACTTCCAGACCAGTTTAAGTTTCTGCCAATCCGGCAGACTCAAAGATAGTATCCTAACCGGAATTGCTTTCTCTGCTCCGGATGATGACATAGGTTGAGAAAATGGCAAGGAATCCGGAAACGACCATGATAAGGGTTTGCCAGGCGTGAAACACAAAAGTAAAGGCCACGGCATCGGCTTTTGGAATCTGGTAAAGAAAAGCTAACCCGGCTGGTACAAGCGTATGGTAGGAGCCCGTGCCACCGGGTAACGGGATGATCATTGCAATTGAACCGATTGCAAAAACCGCCAGGACGGCACCCCAGCCCAGGTGGCTGGTTTCATCAAATGCCTTAATAACCGTGTAACTCATGGCAAAGTATAGTGCCCAGATAACAAAGGAGTGGAAATAAAATAACGAAGGATGTTTCAAACGGAAAATGGTACCCAATCCGGATTTGAACCCTTGCCAGAATTGTAAAATTTTTTCTTTAAATGTTGCCTTTCGGAAGACGAGCCACAAACTGATAAGCAAAAGGGCCAGTGCAACCACAAAGATTAATACCGTAAGCCACTTGTTGGTTCCTGAAACAGGTAGTGGCGGAAGAGAGTAAATAAAACCGAGCAGTTTATTTGACTCAACTGCAAAGGCTGCCAGCAAAATCAGCACAAAACAGATCAGGTCAATGGCACGTTCGGTTACTACTGTGCCCAGGGTTTTGTCGAATGGACAGCGATCAAGTTTGTACAGATTGTAGCAACGGCTTACCTCGCCTCCCCGCGGTACCACCAGGTTTACCAGGTAGCCCATCATCAGGGAAAGAAAGCTATGGTACAGACTAACCGGATGCCCGGTGGGTTCGATTAACATTCGCCACCTTTCAGCACGAATAACATGACTGATCATGGCCAAGAGAGCCATCAGCATAAGCCAGCCTTTATCGGCCATGTGCCAGGTTTGAAGTAGGTAGCCCCACTTGCCTTGTTCTTCTGCCGGATGAATTGCCTTCAGGGAATACCATACCAGGAACACGGAGACAACCATCAAAACCAAATATTGAAGCAAGGTTTGGAAACGCTGAGTCACAGTGGGATGAACATGTTAGGCCGGAAAGATAGGATTTGGCGGCCTAAGCTCCGTACAGGATGAACGGGTAACGGCCACCCTGATTACCCCCAAACTGCCTGAATGATTTGAAATTAGCTGAAAATGTGAGGGTTAGGCATCAATTTACCATCCGTAATGCCAGGCCGAAATTGCGGGAAAGGTTGAATAAAGGGGGTATTTTATGTACCTTTGTGGTTCGTTTTACCGTTCGGTTATAAAATTATCCCTATGTCAAAACTTCGTATTCTTTATGTAGCCAGTGAGATTAACCCGTTTCTTCAAACCTCAGAAGTAGCTGACTTTGTGCGGAAGTTGCCGCAATACATGCAGGAAAAAGGAATGGAGATCCGTATTCTGGTACCCCGTTTCGGAATTATTAATGAACGCAAAAACCGGCTGCATGAAGTGGTGAGGCTTTCGGGAATTAACATTGCCGTAGGCGATGAAGAGAAGCCGCTCACCATTAAAGTAGCCTCCATTCCTAATGCCAAGTTGCAGGTATACTTCATTGACAATGAAGATTACTTCCACCGTAAATCAGTTTTTCACGATAAGGAAAACCGGTTCTACGAGGACAACGATGAGCGTGCCATCTTCTTCTGCAAGGGAGTTATAGAAACCGTGCGTAAACTGGGCTGGGCCCCCGATGTGGTGCATTGCAATGATTGGATAACCAGTTTTATTCCCCTGTATCTGAAAACCACCTATAAAAACGATCCGTTGTTTAAGAACACCAAAACGGTATTTACCATTTATAACAACGACTTTACCTACAAATTCAAAGGTGATATTCTTTCAAAAGTGAAGATGATGGATATTGAGGATAAAATGTTGGGTAACCTGAAGACTGCCGATTACGAAGGCTTCATCAAAATGGGCGTTGAATTTTCCGATGCCGTTATTGTGGCAGGTGAAAATAAAAAGATAAAGGGCCTTTTCTCGAAAATGAAGGAGAAGAAAGTAGAGACCATCAACAAATCAGAAAACTACACCGAATCATACTTCAATCTGTATAATGAACTTGTGGGTTAAACGAACCGGGCAGCTGCTTTTGGCTGCCCTGTTCTTGTTGGCTTGTGAGGATGAGGCCAGTTTACTGGGATTTCGTAATCCAAAATCAAAATTTGACGTTCGCTTTATTGAATTTCCGGTAGCGAGCAGCGTGCTCTGGCTGGATTCGGTTCGTTCCAGCAATTTTTACTGGCCTAGTGAAATAAACCGGTTGTTGCTGGGAACCTATACCGATGAAAAGCTCGGCACTGTCTCAACAGGGTTTTACACACAATTTTTCCCTACGACTACGGCAAAAATCGCTTCGAATTCAACGCTGGATTCGGTCATCTTACAACTCAAACTGGATTTTTACACGTATGGCAATATAACCATGAACCCGATCCAGTTCGAGGTTTATGAACTGGCCAAGCAAATCTCCCGAAACTCAGCTCCATACTACTTTAACAAAACCTCGGTACCCACCGGCCCTCTTATTGGTTCAGGCTCGCTGATTATTAACCCGCTGGAATTCAGGAATAAGTTTGACTCTGCTAAAAAGGATACCGTTCTGATACGGATTCCCCTCAGCTCTGCATTTAGTCAGAAAATTTTTAATGCGGCTTTACGGTATGCCAATGCTACTAACAAGCAGGATTCCCTCCAATGGCTCGATTTCAATACGTTTACAAAAGAATTTAAAGGACTTGCTGTTAAACCGGTATCCGGAGATAAAATTGTAGGCATTGACCCGGTTCATTTTGAGTCGAGAATTATCGTGCATTATCAAAATCCTACGCTCGACAGCCTAACCATCAATATTCCGATTGCCGGTAACTCCATTACAAGTTTTAATGAGATTAAATCCGACCGATCAGGTTCGGAAGCAGACATTAATCAATACTTTACCGATTTTGATCCGGTTACCGGGTTGCGTTGCGTACAATCAGGAGTGGGACTGTTTACTAAACTTGATTTTTCGGAGTTCATTGATTTCCTGGAAACAGATACACTTCCGAACATTGCCATTAACTCGGCTGAACTGGTAATTAGCGATGTAGAATCAACTGAAATATTCCGTTCACCGGGCGAATTGTATGTCAGGTTGCTTGATCCGGATAATCGGCTCAAGGTCTTTAACCGTCAGAAAACCACACAAGCCCGCGATCGCGACCAGAAAATCATGAATCTGTATAACAACAGCACACGTACCCTCACCCCAGACTATACCGTAGTAAATCCCGATAGCGTGCTGACCATCTTTACCGAAACAAGTTCGTACTTTACCCTTGGCTATTCTTCATCATCCAATTCCTATCGTGGTTTTTTCACCCTTTATGCACAGGAGTTGGCTATTTCAGAAACTGATAAACCGCGATTCAGATACTATATTCTCTACCCGCGTAATGGAGCTAAAACCGTAAACCGTGTTTTATTCCATAAAGATAAAATCAAACTCCGGGTGTATTACACCTTGCCTAAAGCCAATTAACTATGTGCGGAATTGTTGCCTATATCGGGCACCGCGATGCCCAGCAAGTAATTATTAAAGGCCTTAAACGGCTTGAATACCGGGGCTACGACAGTGCCGGTATCGCCCTGCTGAACAACGGCCTGAATGTGTACAAAAAGAAAGGCAAAGTAAGTGAGTTGGAAGAACACATCAACGGCCAGTCCTTAAGCAGCCACATTGGTATTGGCCACACCCGGTGGGCTACCCATGGCGAACCGAACGATACCAATGCGCACCCGCACTATTCCGCATCTAAAAAATTGGCCATCATCCACAACGGTATTATCGAAAACTACAGCGCTCTCAAGCAGGAGCTGATCAACAAAGGTCATCGGTTCGTCAGCGATACGGATACCGAGGTGTTGATCCATTTTATTGAGAGCATTCAGCAAAGCAATAATTACCCATTGGATGAAGCTGTCCGGATGGCACTTACACAGGTAATCGGTGCTTATGCCATTGTGGTTATGTCGGCAGAAAACCCGGATATGTTAATTGCGGCCCGCAAGGGAAGTCCGTTGGTAATCGGCATCGGTAAAGACGAATATTTCATGGCGTCAGATGCTACTCCGATTATTGAATACACCAAAGATGTAGTGTACCTGAACGACCAGGAGATTGCCGTAATTGATAACGGTGAGTTGCGTATAAAAACCATTGAAGACGCACCGGCTACTCCGTACATCCAACGGCTGGAAATGGAACTCGAAGCCATTGAGAAAGGCGGGTTTGAGCATTTTATGCTGAAAGAAATTTTTGAACAACCCCGTTCGATAAAAGATTGCCTTCGAGGCCGGCTGGATGTTTCCTCCGGGCGGTTGGTGCTTGGCGGTATTCGTGAGTATGTGAATAAGATGGTGCATGCCGACCGCATCATTATTGTTGCCTGCGGCACATCGTGGCATGCCGGCCTGGTGGCTGAATACATGTTTGAAGAATTTTGCCGCATTCCGGTAGAAGTGGAATACGCATCGGAGTTTCGCTACCGTAACCCGATTATACGGGAGGGCGATGTGGTTATTGCTATATCGCAATCAGGTGAAACAGCCGATACGCTGGCTGCCATCGAACTGGCAAAGTCAAAAGGAGCCATCATTATCGGAGTATGCAATGTAGTGGGGTCGTCTATTGCGCGTGCTTCGCATGCAGGTTCATACACACACGCAGGGCCTGAAATCGGGGTGGCCAGCACCAAAGCCTTTACGGCTCAGTTAACCGTGCTGAGCATGATCTGCCTGATTGTGGCGCAGAAGAAGGGCACCATTACCGAGCGCAAGTTTCATGAGATGTTGGTAGAACTTGAAAACCTGCCGGCTAAAGTGGAGGAAGTGTTAAAGCAAAACGATAAGATCAAAGAACTGGCTTACACCTTTAAGGATGTTACCAACTTTTTGTACCTGGGTCGTGGTTGCAATTTTCCGGTAGCGCTTGAGGGAGCACTGAAACTGAAAGAAATATCCTACATCCATGCCGAAGGATACCCTGCCGCTGAAATGAAACACGGCCCCATTGCCCTGATTGATGAAGAAATGCCCGTGGTGTTTATCGCTACACATGACAGTTCGTACGAAAAAATAGTTTCGAACGTACAGGAGGTAAAGGCGCGTAAAGGGCGGGTAATTTCCATAATTACGGAAGGGGATGAACTCATTCCGGGCATGTCGGAATTTGTCATTGAAGTGCCGGCTGTGCAGGAAGCCCTGATGCCGATTGTTTCGGTTATTCCGCTGCAGTTATTATCCTACCATATTGCCGTGATGCGAGGCTGCAATGTTGACCAGCCTCGAAATCTGGCAAAGTCGGTAACCGTGGAGTAACCCTCACGTCATCAAAAACTCCTTTTTCAGGAGTGGGCAAATCTTGTAGCGCTCATCGTGGGTGTCTTCATATACCGCTTCCAGCAGTTCGTACACATGGTTAACACCAATACGCTGGCACCACTCAAACGGGCCGTAGGGGTAATTGGTACCCAGTTTCATGGCTTTGTCAATGTCTTCGCGGGTGGCTGTTCCTTCCTGTACGGTGTAGTAGGCTTCGTTGATGATCATGCAGATAATGCGGGGTGTCACCATACCTACCCGGTCGTCAACCACCAGATAGCTGGTGTTTAATTGCCGACAAATTGCGTTCAGTTCGGTTTCGTGTGCCGGATTAAGCAGGCATACCTCCAGCACTTCGCGGTTTACAAAAGTGGGCAGTCCGTTAAACCCAAAGACATACGCCTTTATCTTGTGGTCAGCCAGGTTAGAGAGTTCAGCCAGTGAGATTTTGGCGGTGTTCAGAAAAACGCGTGCCGTTGACTTTTCCTGGTAGATGTCGATTTGAAAGGGTTCTTCATCAATAATAAAGTCAAACACCAGGTCGCTGCCCGTTACAAATCGTTCGGCTTCGCGGTGGTCACCTTCTAACGTGTAGTGGTGTTCTCCGAATTTGGCCCGGCATTCGTCAAGGTTTTGGGTGTTGCCAACCACAAGGATGTTCATAAACTCGATTTTGTTTCTAATTTTGAAACCTCACGAAAGATAATTGTTAAACAAATAGGTATGTCAATATCGGTTGTTTATTCACCCCATGCGCCCGAACCCATCGGCCCCTACAGCCAGGCGGTACAGGCTGGAAATATGGTATTCATCAGCGGGCAAATTGCCATTCAAAAACCTTCAGGTAACCTGGTAACCGGTAACATCAGCGATGAAACCGCTCAGGTTATGAAAAACATCGGGGAGATATTGAAGGCGGCCGGCATGGATTTTTCGCATGTAGTGAAGAGCACCATCTTCTTAAAAGACATGAACCACTTTCCGGTGGTTAATGAGGTTTACGGCAAAAACTTTCCGACCCATCCGCCTGCACGCGAAACGGTAGAGGTGAGCCGTCTTCCGAAAGATGTAAACGTGGAGATTTCGTGTATTGCAGTGAAGTAAACGCAAGTAGCAAGAATTAAGCAGCAAGATTCAACGGTTTATAACTTTTCGCTTACATTTTACAACTTACTCTTACGTCTTACTACTATTCTTCGCCCACATATCCTTCAAGGTTACCGTTCGGTTAAACACCGGCTTTCCGGGTTTTGAATCAGCATCAGCGATAAAGTAGCCTTTGCGCATAAACTGGTAGTGTTCAGGTGGCTTTACCTCTGCAAGCGATGGCTCGGCCAATGCCTGATGAATTATCTGCAGCGAACCGGGATTAATATAATCTTTAAAGTCTCCTTCTGCTGTTGACAGATCTTCTACCCGAAAAAGCCGGTCATACAGCCGTACTTCAACCGGAATTGCGTGCTTAGCGCTTACCCAATGCAAGGTTCCTTTAACATTTATCCCGGATGTGTCGGCCCCGCTTCGGCTTTCGGGAATGTAGGAACAGCGGAGTTCAGTAATATTTCCGGATGCATCTTTCGTCACCTCATCGCACCGGATAATGTAGGCGCTTTTGAGGCGCACCAGTTGCCCGGGTGCCAGGCGAAAATATTTTTTTGGCGGACTCTCCATAAAGTCTTCGCGTTCGATATACAGTTCACCGCAAAACGGAATGAGGCGTTCGCCTGCGGCCAGGTCCTCCGGGTTGTTTTCGCTGACCATCATTTCGGTTTTCCCTGAGGGATAGTTGGTTAATACCACCTTTACCGGATCGAACACTACCATTCTGCGAAGGGCTACTTTATTGAGGTGTTCGCGCACGCAAAATTCAAGGAGGCCTACATCAATCAGGTTATCGCGTTTGGCCACTCCAATGCGATCGCAAAAATCGCGTATGCTTTCAGGGGTATAACCCCTGCGCCTCATGCCGCTGAGGGTGGGCATGCGGGGATCATCCCATCCGGTAACGTGCTTTTCGTTTACCAGTTGCAGCAGTTTGCGCTTGCTCATTACGGTGTAAGTCATGTTAAGCCGTGCAAACTCATATTGTTTGGAAGGGTATATTTCCAGTTTTTCAATCAGCCAGTCGTATAGAGCACGGTGAGGCACGAACTCCAGTGTGCAGATGCTGTGGGTTACTTTTTCTATGGAGTCACTTTGCCCGTGGGCAAAGTCGTACATAGGGTAAATGCACCAGGCATCGCCAGTGCGGTGGTGGTGGGCGTGTTTAATCCGGTAGATAACGGGGTCGCGCATATGCATGTTGGGATGGGCCATGTCAATTTTAGCCCGCAATACTTTCTCACCATCCCGGTATTTTCCGGCTCGCATGTCGGTAAATAGTTGCAGGTTTTCTTCCACACTGCGGTTCCGGTATGGACTGTTTGTACCCGGCTGTGTGGGGGTGCCTTTCTGTTTGGCTATTTCTTCGCTGGTGCTGTCATCTACATAGGCCAGGCCTTTGGTAATCAGTTTAATGGCAAACTCATAAAGCTGTTCAAAGTAATCCGAGGCATACAACTCATTGGCCCATTCAAAGCCCAGCCATTTAATGTCGTCTTTGATACTTTCCACATACTCCACATCTTCGGTAACCGGGTTGGTGTCGTCAAACCGCAGGTTGGTATAGCCCCCATACTTTTTTGTAAGGCCGAAATTGAGACAGATGCTTTTGGCGTGGCCGATGTGCAGGTAGCCGTTGGGTTCGGGCGGAAAGCGCGTAATGATGGTTTGGTACTTCCCGGCTTTCAGGTCATCCTCGATGATTTCTTCAAGGAAGTTCAAACTTTTTTCTTCGTTCATAAGGTTGTAAAGGGTGCAAAGGTATAATGGATTTTACTTACAAATCTAATTCAACGGTTAACTTTGGGGCATGGAGAAAGTTCGTGTGCGGTTTGCGCCAAGCCCAACGGGGGCGCTTCATATCGGGGGAGTTCGTACCGCTCTTTATAATTATCTGTTTGCCCGACAGCAGGGCGGAACGATGATTTTGCGGATTGAAGATACCGACCAGAACCGCTATGTGCCGGGTGCTGAGGAATATATTATTGAATCGTTGAGGTGGGCAGGCATTGGCATTGATGAAGGAGTAGGTGTTGGCGGCCCCTGTGCGCCCTACCGGCAGTCGGAGCGTAAAGCACTGTATAAGAAGTATGCTCTTCAACTGGTTGAACGTGGGCATGCCTATTATGCCTTCGATACGGAAGCCGAAGTAGAAGCCATGCGCGAACGGCTGAAAAAAGCCGGAGTTGACCACCAACAATACAGCAGCTTTACACGCATGACCATGTGCAACTCGCTTACCTTGTCTGCGGCTGAAGTCGATAAACGTATTCAATCGGGTACACCTTATGTTATCCGCCTTCGCGTGCCTGAATCGGGTGAAATCCGTTTGCACGATTTAATCCGTGGTGAGGTGGTGGTGCAGTTGAATGACCTTGACGACAAAGTGCTGATGAAGTCGGATGGTATGCCTACCTATCACCTGGCTAACGTAGTGGATGATTACCTGATGAAAATCTCGCATGTGATTCGCGGGGAGGAGTGGCTGCCCTCGGCACCGCTGCATGTGTTGTTGTATAAAAGTTTCGGGTGGGAGGCCAGCATGCCCCGCTTTGCACACCTCCCCCTGCTGCTGAAGCCTGACGGAAACGGCAAACTAAGTAAACGCGATGCCGACCGCATGGGCTTTCCGATATTTCCCTTAAACTGGACCGACCCGGCCACCGGAGAGAAGTCGGTTGGCTTTCGCGAGGCGGGTTATCTGCCCGAAGCGTTGATTAATTTCCTGGCATTGCTGGGCTGGAATCCCGGCACGGAGCAGGAAATTTTTTCGGTGGAAGAACTCATTAAAACTTTTTCCATCGATCGGATAGGCAAAGCGGGTGCGCGCTTCGACATTCAAAAGGCAACGTGGTTCAATGAGCAGTACATCCGGTTAAAACCGAAGGAGGTACTGGTGGAGTATTTGCAGGAACAACTTGCCCGTGAAGGAATTTCCTGCTCGCCTGAAAAAGCCGAAAAGATTGTATCGGTGATGCGCGACCGGGTTTCGTTTCCGAAAGATTTTTACGCGTCAGGCCGGTTTTTCTTTCAGGCCCCGGCTACTTTCGATTTAGCGGTGGTGGCAAAAAAATGGAATGCGGAGGCTGCTAAATTTTTTCAGGCATTGGAAGATGCTTTAAAAGAACTTGACCGTTTTGATGCAGAAAAAGTAAAAGCAACGCTGGAAAGTGTTACCGCCAGCCTGGGAATAAAAACCGGGCAGGTAATGCAGATTTTGCGGGTAGCCATTACCGGCAGTGCCTCCGGGCCTGACCTGATGATGACCTTGGAAATCATTGGCCGCGAAGAAATCATAAATCGCCTGGTTTTTGCACGTACTAGTTTTCAGGTAAGAACGGCCACGTCATGAGCAAAAAATCAACACCTCCTAAAAAACGAGTTTCCAAGAAGCCACGGGTACATAAAGACCTGGAAGGATTTGAAGTTTCGATTGATCAGTTTGGAGAACTGAAGTCCAACATGGACATCGAAAAGCTTAATGCCTTTCTGGATAAAAATGTGGAAGACAAGAAGCTTGCGGAGCGCGATGACTATGAAGAATTGAAAAAAGGTAAGAAGAACAAGAAAAAGAAATCCTGACCGCCTGAAACTTCAGAAATTCAGTTTTGGAAAAACTGCCGGTACGCGCTTTCGATAATGCTTATAGACTTCGCCATGTAGTGCAATAAGTTTTTTCTCTTCCAGATAAATGCCGATGGGCAAGTAACTGAAAATGCACAGAGCAGAAACCACCACCGTTGATTTTGGCGACAAGGCAATATAACCCAGAACCGCGAGGATAGTGCCTGCATAAATCGGGTGGCGGATATGCTTCAGCAAACCGGTGGTTTGCAGGGCATCGTGTTCATCGGTTCGCAAACCGATGAAACCGGTAAAGCTGTATTGTCGAAATGATTGAATGATAAGGAGAACACCAGTTAACAGCAAAATGATTCCGGTAACCTGTACGGCAGGTGATGACGCAAAAACAAAACGGGCCGGAATACGGCTAATCAACCACCCGAGGCCCGCCAGTCCGAGGGTAGATACAGCAACATAAATAAGCCGGTAAACCCGGGTTAATGGTGGCCAATGTTTCTGTAAAGAATGCTTGATCCGGCTGGAAGCTAAATAACTGTGCAGAAAAAAATAAACCACCCACGCCCCGGCAAGGTAAATGTGATCCATCCTGTGAAGGTAATACAAA
Organism: Cyclobacteriaceae bacterium; assembly: GCA_046294915.1. Classification (GTDB taxonomy): domain Bacteria; phylum Bacteroidota; class Bacteroidia; order Cytophagales; family Cyclobacteriaceae; genus UBA2336. Next base: position 13,530 of record JBKBOE010000001.1, read on the forward strand.
GCTTCGTTACCTTTAAAGCGAAAAGTACGTATGAAGACAATCCGGTTAGCATTAATCCGTGAAGGCAAAACCCCGCCCGACAAACGTGTGCCGTTTACACCCTTTCAGGCCGAAGAAATTGAACAGCGGTTTCCGCATGTAAAGGTGGTTGTGGAAGAGAGCCCGATCCGTTGTTTTCAGGACCGGGAATACCGCGCGCTGGATGTGGAGGTTGCCCCCGATGTTGCCGATTGCGATATTTTAATGGGAATAAAAGAAGTGCCAATTAACAGGCTCATCCCCAACAAAACGTATCTGTTCTTTTCACACACCATCAAAAAGCAACCGTATAACCGCAAGTTGCTGCAGGAAATTCTGAAGAAAAACATACGCCTGATTGATTATGAAGTTTTGAAGGACAAACTGGGCAACCGGCTTGTTGCTTTTGGCCGGTTTGCCGGCCTGGTTGGAGCCTACAACGGGTTGTGGACGTACGGCAAACGCTATAAAAAATTTGACCTGAAGCGGGCACACCAGTGTTTTGATGTGAACGACCTGAAGCTGGAGCTCAGGAAAATGAAACTTCCTCCTATTAAGATTGTACTTACCGGTGCGGGCCGGGTTGGCAAAGGCGCCATGGAAACATTAGACACAGCCGGTATTCGTAAAGTAAGCCCTGCCGATTTTTTGAGTAAAACATTTGATGAACCGGTATATGTACAACTGAGCAGTGCGGATTATCACGTTCGGAAAGAAGGCGGACATTTTAACCGCGATGAATTTCATCGGGAGCCGGAGCGCTACACCTCTACCTTTTTGCAGTTTACCAGGGTGGCCGATGTGCTGCTGGCCGGAGCATACTGGAATCCGAAGGCACCTGTATTGTTTACCCGCCAGGATATGCTTGCGCCCGATTTTAAGATTAAGGTAATAGCTGACATTACCTGCGATATTGAAGGGTCTATACCCTCCACCCTGCGCGCCAGCACCATTGATGAACCGCTCTACGATTATCATCCGGCAAGCGGAAAGGAGATGCCACCGTTGAGCAGCGAAGACCACGTTACCGTGATGGCTGTGGATAACCTGCCCTGTGAATTGCCACGAAACGCATCAGAAGAGTTTGGCCGCGACCTGCTCGATAAAATCCTGCAGCCGCTGCTGGTAAAGGATGAAGAGGGTATTATAGCGCGAGCCACCATAACGAATAATGGCTTATTAACGTCATCATTTCAATATCTTCAGGATTATGTTGAAGGATAATTGCTAACCAGGAAGTTATGCGAATTATTGTTGTTGGTGCAACCGGAACCATTGGAACGTACGTGGCTGCTGAACTGGAGAAAAGACATGAAGTAATCCGCGCAAGCGCCAATAAAGGTCCGCTTAAGGTGAACATCACCTCAGCATCTTCCATCCGCACCATGTTTAAGTTTGTGGGCAAGTTCGATGCGGTAGTCTGCACGGCCGGTACCGCATATTTCGGGCCGTTTCATGCCATGAAAGAAAAAGATCTTTATACCGGTATTAAAAGTAAAATGATGGGCCAGGTAAATCTGGTGATGTTGGGCAAGAACAAAATCAGTGAGGGCGGTTCATTTACACTGACTACAGGAATTTTATACCGTGATCCGGTAAAGGGCGGCACTGCTTTAAGCATGGTGAATAACGCAATTCACGGCTTTGTATTGGGTGCTGCCATTGAACTCAAGCGGAGTGTGCGCATTAATGCGGTGGCTCCGGGTTTGGCTGAAGCCTCTGCTGCCCAACTTGCTTCCTTCTTTCCCGGCCATGTGCCGGTGCCTATGGGGAGGATAGTTCAGGGATATATAAAAAGTGTTGAAGGTTTTGACACCGGTAAAGTGATTGACGTAGTATCATAACCGTATTGGAAATCTATGGAAAGAAAAATCTACAACCCCGTTCAAAAGGATTATGTAACCTTTCTGGAAACTGCTGCAGAGACCAACGGTGCACGAACGCTTGTAGAAGTTGAGCTGGCCCCCAAAGGCGGTGTTGGCATTCATTACCACAAAACCTACGCAGAGAAGTTTAATTGTTTGGAAGGCGAACTAAAAGTGCAACTTGGAAAAACCGTACATACCCTGTTGGCCGGACAATCGGCTACTGCCCTTCCGAACAATAATCACCGGTTTTTCAATACTTCGGATCAACCCTGTACGTTTCGGGTTGAACTTACACCAGCCAGTCGCGGGTTTGAGCAATCACTGCAGATAGGATATGGCCTGGCACGCGATGGCGAAGTACGCAGCAACGGGTTTCCCAAAAATCCGCTGGCATTGGCCTGGCTTTTTGAGATCAGCGAAAGCAACCTGCCCGGTTGGCGAAGTATTTTTGAGTTCATCCTGCGCAGGCAGGCAAAAAAGGCAAGGGCAATTGGTTTAGATAAACAACTCGTTGAGAGGTATGTGAGGTTTTAGCGGACGCACAGGCCTACTATACTTTAGGTATTTAATCGCTCAACAATCCGGTTAGCGACTGTTTCAATTGAAATTCCGGTTAAGCAGGCAAAATCGCCACGATGGCATTTTTCTTTTCCGTAAACCGAACAAGGTCTGCAAGGCAATTCTTCCCGGTTGATCTGCAGGATGCTTTCAGCGCCCCGGCCAAATGGTCCAAACCCTACGTCCGGATGCGTGCCTCCCCAGATGGAAACCAGGGGTGTTCCTGCAAGTGCAGCCAGGTGCATGTTGGAGGAATCGGTGCACACCATCAGATCCAGTTGCTGAAGCAAAGCAATTTCCTGTTGCATTTTCAGTTGACCGGCAACCATCACACAGTTTTTCGGAAAGAGTTCCTGCAGATCGTGAAAGTATTTGATTTCCGGGTCGCCACCTCCGAATAGAAACAGCGTAGGGTTTATTTTGCGGATGAGTTCCTGAATAAGTGCCGGGTAATTGGCCAATGGCCATATTTTTGATTTGTGCAGTGCAAATGGAGCAATACCCAGCCATGCCCCTTTTTTCTCAGGTACAATTTTATCCAGCCATTTTTGAAGATGGTTTTTGGATGTTTCGTTGGCAAACAAGTAAGGCCCTGATAGGATCGGAAAGGAAAAGCCAGCTTTTTCAAAGGCCTGCTGATAACGCTCAATCGTATGAGGCAGAGGTGTTGTTATTTTATTCTCTTTGCGGGTAAAAGCCTTTTTTTCTTTCCGGCCTTTATTAAACACCACCACCTTTTTGCCAAACAGCACAAATAAGTTGCGTAAAATCATGGTGCGGAGGTGATCGTGCATATCGATTATGACATCGAAATCCTCTTTAACCAACAGCGCAAAGAATAATTTGCGAACACCAAAAAAACCGGTAAAGCGGGTATCAACATCAGCTTCAAAAACAGAGACACGCTCAATACCGGAGAAGAATACAGCAAACCGGGGGCGCGTGGCTACCACCACCTCTACATCAGGGTGTGCCGCTACCAGCGAGCGAAGCACCGGCACCAGCAACAGTACATCGCCCATAGCGGAAAAACGAAGAAGCAGGATTTTGGTCATTTTTTACCGTACAGCATCGGATTAAGTGATGCATCGTTGTACATTTTCATCTGCCGATAAACTTTCATTTTGCGGTCGCCATTACGGATATCTTCGATCAGTTGATCAAAAGCCAAATGCATGTCCGTTTTCTGCTCTAACAGAATGTCCAACTTAGCCTGACAGCGGGCAATATGATCTGCCGGAGCATCGGTGCGTTGGGTTTGTTCCTTCATGTGATAAATCTTCAGCATGAGGATGCTCATCCGATCTAACAACCAGGCGGGTGTTTCTGAATTAATTTTAGCTGTTGGTTTGTACGCAACGCTTTTAAACTGCTCTAGAAAATAATCGTCCAGACGTTCAACGGTATCGGTTCTGTCCTGGTTGGATTTATCAATGCGCCTTTTAATCTGAAGCGCTTCTGCGGGGTCAATGTCAGGAAGCCGGATGATATCTTCCAGATGCCATTGTACAGTATCTATCCAGTTTTTAAGGTAGAGCAGAAATTCAAAGGAGCCTGTTGTAAACGGATTACGAATCGGAGCATCCACATTATCGGTCTGGTGATAATCGTCAATGCTCTGTTGAAAGATGGCGTAGCAATCGGAAGCCTGAAGCATATCATGAAGGTTGCCCAAATTTAACTATTTTAAACGACCCTTAGTTAAATCAATTAAAAGCCAACATGTCGTCACACCACGTTGTAAAGGAAGACCAGGAGCCGGCATTAATTCTTGTTGATCAGTTGGCGACACAACCGGAAACCATCCGGCAGCTGTTGGAGTGGAACCCTACCGTAATGGTGCTGGAGCGTGCGCTGGATGATGTTTTGATGTGGGGAGTAAAGTTTGATATTTTGATTTGTGCACACAACAAAGCAAAGGAATATGCCGTGCAGTTAACCGATTTTGCACCCGTAAAAATTCTTACCTGCCAGCCGGATGAAGAACCCGTTACCCTGGCTATGTTATTCCTGCAGGCAGGGAAGTACACGGCAGTTAACTTGATTGGCGTTGCCCCTGAAAAAATCGTAGCCTACGATCAGAATCTGGATATCGTAACCTTTTATTCAGGCATACGATGGGCTCTTATCCGAACAGGAAAATTTGAGAAATGGATGAAGCGGGATGAGCAGCTTCAAATTCGTGCACAGGGCGCACTGCAAAGAGAAGGTGTGGATGATGATGGTTTTGTTACAGAACAAGGCATGGTGCGCATCATCAGCGATTGTCCGTTTTGGCTCGGTGAGCGTTATGCCTGATGGAGGATAGACGCGAGCATTTCGAGATTAACCTGCTCAATCGGGTGACGTGTTTTCTCCAGCAGCATAAATTTTCCAAGGGGTAACCACGCGGCCACTTGTTCCGAATAGGCTCTGTCGGCCATGTCGTCTTCATCACCCAGGCAAATGGTAACCGGTTGCTTAATAGTTTGGAAATGTTCTGCGCTGAGCAATGGCTGGTTACCGAGATTCACCATCATTGAGGAAGTCTTTCTAAGCAGCGTTATCCAGTCAGTCGGGGCGTGGCGATGTTCCAGGATGCGCGCAAAGGCGGGCACTTTTTCCAAAATTTTTTCAACATTCAGTTTACGGGTTTCCTTTTCTGCCGATTGGGGTGACCAGTCGAACTTGGTGCCCAGGGTAATAACACGACCAACAAATTCCGGTGCGCAACAGGCCAGCCACAAGGCTACATAGCCACCCATGCTGTATCCAAAAAGGTCAACCTGTTTCAAGTGCTGTTTTTCTAAAAATTGTAAAACATCATCAGCAAAAGTTTCAATACCAAACGATTCCCGGAAAGGTTCACCGCCATGACCGGAAAAATTCAGGGAATAAACGGCCAAACCTTTCTGGCGTAGTTTTTCACATAACGGTTCAAGTTGTTTTTTTGAGCCGAGTGCCCCGTGCAGTACCACCAGCGGATTCATAAATGGGGTTTAATGGCTGCTACTATCCGGTCTTTACCGGAAATATCTTTCTGAATGGAAACACCGGTATAACCTTCCTGTATAAAAATTCCGGCTGTTTCGTTGCCAAAACGTTCATTGATTTCAACCAGCACCATCCCCCCTGGTTTTAATGCCTGCTTGCCTTTCGATGCAATGGCTTTGTAAAAAATCAGAGGATTGCCCGGTGCAAACAACGCTTCATGGGGCTCGAATTTTACCACGTTCGGTTGGAGGCTTTCTTTTTCGCCCAGATCAACATAAGGCGGATTGCTGATGATCAGATGAAGATTTTTGAAAGGGATTTCAGTGGTCAGGATATCGTGATGGATGAAAGAAACAGTGGCTTTTAAACGACTGGCATTTTCATGCGCCACCAGCATGGCGCGATTACTCACATCGGTACCGTAAATTGTGGATCCTGGCAACTCAAGGTTTAACGTTATGGCTATGCATCCGCTGCCGGTACCAATATCAAGGATGTGGGGATGATTAAACGGCCCAAGTTCATGTAGGGCGTAGTGAACCAGTTCCTCTGTTTCAGGACGGGGAATGAGTACGGACGGATTAACGTAAAAGGTTCTTCCGTAAAATTCGGTTTCTCCCAGAATATATTGAATGGGTTCACAGTTATTCATCCGGCTTATGCCTTCGGTTAAACGCGTTTGAAGTTCGGGGGTAAGGTTAACCGGGGTGCCAACCAGTATTTTCATTTTAGGCAGGCACAGCTCATGTTGCATTAGCATCAGCACCTTTTCCCTGATCTCAGACACCGGCTCGTTCAAATCAATTTTGAGCATCAGTTCCACAAATAGCTTCCGGGAGTTCACGCTTTTATCAATCTTTGCAAAGGTAGGTATGAACCGGCACGATCACCATCTGGATGAGCAGTTTATGAGGCGCGCACAGGAGTTGGCGCTTATGGGAATAGGCCATGTGAGCCCTAACCCGCTTGTAGGTTGCCTGGTAGTACATAATAAGCGCATCCTTGGTGAAGGATGGCACAAGCGATTTGGAGAAGCGCATGCCGAGGTAAATGCGCTGAACGCGGTAGCCGGTAGATCGCTTTTAAAGGAAAGCACAGTGTATGTAAACCTTGAGCCATGCGCTCACTTTGGCAAAACACCCCCGTGCGCTGATCTGCTGATAAAACATAATGTAAGAAGAGTAGTCATCAGTAACGTTGATCCCAACCCGCTGGTAGATGGTGGCGGAATTCGAAAACTCAGAGAAGCCGGCATTGAAGTGGTGAGCGGTATCCTTGAACAGGAGGGACGGGTATTGAATAAACGGTTCTTTACGGCAATGGAAAAGCATCGTCCTTATCTTATACTTAAATGGGCGCAAACGGCTGATGGGTTTATCGCCAAAGAAAACTACAGCTCAAAGTGGATCAGCAATGAGCATTCACGTAAACTGGTACATAAGTGGCGCAGCGAAGAGGATGCCGTGCTGGTGGGCACTAAAACGGTTTTTCATGATAACCCGAAGCTCAATGTGCGGGAATGGTCAGGAAGAAACCCAACGCGTATTGTTATTGACCGGTTTTTAAAACTCAGCACCAAACTGCAGGTTTTTGATCGATTACAACCAACGCTGGTTTATAATGTATTAAAGCATGAGGAACACGATAATTTAGTTCTCGTGCGCATTGATGAACAGAATTTTTTGAATGACCTGGTTGCGGATTTGAACAAGAGAAATATTCAATCGGTACTGGTAGAGGGAGGCGCCCACACTCTGCAGTATTTTATTGATGCGGGTTTGTGGGATGAAGCCCGTGTGTTTATATCCGGCCATACCTTTGGCAGGGGAATTCGTTCGCCACAGTTTCATGGCAAGTTAATTTCGTGTGAACCCGTACTATCCGATACCCTCACAATCTATAAACCGGTTCATGGAAAAAGTTAACATCAGCGAAAAATTCACCCGGATCAGCGATTACTGGAATCCGCGGATAATCGGAGAGCTGAACGGCCAGCAGATAAAAGCTGCCCGGCTTAAGGGGGAGTTCATCTGGCATTACCACGAACACGAAGATGAATTATTTTTGGTAACCAAGGGAAAGTTGAAAATGGAATTCCGCGATAAAACAATTGAGATTGGAGAGGGGGAATTCATTATTGTTCCGCGAGGCGTTGAGCATAAGCCCGTAGCAGAAGAAGAGGTTGAATTGTTATTGTTTGAGCCGGCATCTACATTGAATACGGGAAACGTTGAAAATGATAAGACAAAGAGGGAGTTGAAAAAAATTTAATCATGGCCGAAGAACTGATCATTTCGTCATCAACCCATAAAAAGGAAAAGTATCAAACCCTGATACCACAACTTGAATCGTTGATTAGCGGAGAGCCGGACCTCATTGCCAACCTGGCGAACATAGCGGCTGCGCTCAAACAAACCATGAATTTTTTCTGGGTAGGTTTTTATTTGGTTAAAGATAACCAGCTGGTACTTGGGCCATTTCAGGGCCCGATCGCCTGTACGCGCATTGATCTTGGCAAAGGAGTATGCGGAGTTGCCTGGAAAGAAAAAAGGGTGATCGTTGTTCCTGATGTGGATGAATTTCCCGGACATATTGCCTGCAGCTCGGCTTCAAAGTCGGAAATTGTTTTACCAGCGTTTAAAAATGGAGTGGTAAAACTTGTTCTGGATGTGGACAGCGATAAACTGAGCGATTTTGATGTTGTTGATGAAACTGAACTTGGGAAAATAATCCGGCTCCTTGAGGCCAGACTCTAAAGAGAAATATTTACCTTCATTCCGGGAAACCGTAAGGATGAGCAAACTTATTACCGTATTTATTTTGCTGGTTTGTCAACCCGGCTTCACCCAGATTGGATCCAAAGCGCAAAGCGGTAAGCCAACAGGAACCTGGGTAAATAACCAGTTTGGTTACCAGATGATGTTGATATTAAATGAAGACGGCACCGGTGAATTTGACGGTGAAATGATCCGGTACACCATTACAGGAAATAAGCTCAGCATAACGCAAGCGGCCATTGCTACGCAATACACCTTTTCAGTGGCTGCCGCTACACTAACACTTTCCGGTGGCGATATTGACGGCACCATTACTTTCAACCGGCTTACAGCAGGTAATGAGGGTACCAAAAGTACCCCGGTGCAAGCGCAAAGCAATTCCACCATAAATCCGGCAATTCTCGGAACCTGGTCGGGTTACGGAGAGACAATTGAATTTCGTGCCGATGGCCAATGCAATTATCGCGGAGAACAATTTACTTACCGGATTGCTGGTAAAAGTATTGTACTGCAAACTCCTTTAGGTGATGCTGCTCTTGAATATCAAGTCAACAATAACCAGCTTGTTCTTACGGCTAACGGCCAAACCTTTACATACACCAAATCAGCGGCTTCATCTGTTTCATCATTGGGCGGAAAAGCACGGGTAGCCCCCGAACTGGTGGGTAAGTGGTGTTTTGTCAATGTGTACAGCAACAGCAGCGGAGGCAGCAGCACCGAAAAATGCCTTACCCTGAATGCCGATGGCACCTATGAATATTATGGCGAAACATCGCGCAGTGTGAATACCGATGCATTTTACGGAGGAACCAACTCACAAAGTGTGGACCGTGGTACCTGGACGTACGATGGAGTTCGGATACAGTATGTTTCACAAACCGGCAGAGGGTCAGGATCCTATACACTTGAAAAACGCAACCACCCTAAAAACAACGATCCGATGATTGTGTTGGATGGTGAGACGTACGTAACGCAGTATCAAAAAGCGCCCTGGTAAGAAAAGCAGCCATTCGCATAATTTGCTGTTGCTGAAATCGCTTTTTAGAGTACCTTTTATTCCGTTAAATCATAATCTGACAACCATGGAAAAGAATTTTACCCGAAGGAACTGGCTCAAATCAGCTGCAGCCCTTGGAGCGGGTTTACCGCTAAGTTTATCGATCGCTGAGGAACTGATGGCTGCACCCGTCAGTCGGGCCGAACAATTGCATGGCATATTCCGCCCCGGCAAACTGGTAAGGCTGGGCTCAAATGAAAATCCGTATGGTCCTTCAACCAAAGCACGTGAGGCTATTAAAGCGTCTATTACCGAGCATAACCGTTATTCGTTTGCCGAGTCGCAGGAGTTTAAAAAAGTACTTGCCGAAAAGGAAGGGGTTTCTCCTGATCATATTCTGCTTGGTGCAGGTTCAGGCGAATTACTGGCACTGGCCGGCATGAGTCTGGGTATTGAAGGGGGGTCGGTACTTTCGGCATTCCCCACGTTTCGCACGCTCATGGAGTTTGCCGTTCGGTTCAATGCGCGTTGGGATAAGGTTGATTTGGATGAAACCCTTACCCACAACCTCGAAGGATTGGCCTCGGCCGTTAAGCCCGACACAAAAATTATTTTTGTGGTTAATCCGAATAATCCAACCGGGACGATCGTAGAGGCATCCAAGCTGAAAAGTTTCTGCGAGGAAATGGCACGCAGAGCCATTGTTTATGCCGATGAAGCCTACCTTGAATTTCTTGAGCCAAGCCAGCAGCATTCAATGATTGACTTGGTGCGAAGCGGGCATAACGTAATTGTGTCGCGCACTTTTTCAAAAATTTATGGCCTGGCGGGCTTACGATTAGGGTATATTATAGCTAAACCTGAAATTCTGCAACGCATGGCCAAATACCAGCCGGGCACTATCATCAACCAGCCCGTGCTTGCTGCTGCCAGAGCCAGCCTGGGCGATAATGAGTTTATGGGTTATACCCGCAGGAAAAATGCTGAGGCCCGTGATTACTTCTGTAAGTACCTCGATAGCAAAAAATGGTTTTATGGAAAATCGCACGCTAACGTGGTACTGTTTCCGGCACCGAAAGACGGCAAAACCATTTTGGAAGAAACCGAGAAGCGGGGTTTCCAGATACGCATCTGGGACTATCAGGGCAAAGAGTGGTGCCGGGTTAGCATTGGCACGCTGGATGAGATGAAGGCGTTTACCAAAGCATTCGATGAAGTTATTGCCTGAGCAGTAATGCGATCACGTTAACGGGTGATTGACAAAATATACCCCAGCTTTTGCATGCCTGCTGACCGGTTGTAGGGGATAAGGTATCACAGACTTCGCTGGTTAGACTACCAACAAAAAATCCCGCCATGGCGGGAGTGCTGGTTTTGCTTGCAAAAGAGGAGGGATTCGAACCCCCCGAGCCCCGTGAAGGGCTGCCGGTTTTTGCCGAAGGCATCCCTTCGGGGCAAGACCGGTGCAATTCCCAAAGGGATGGCTTTGCCACAGGAATACCCTTTTGCTGAGACAGCGTTTCGCTGATTAGGCTACCAACAAAAAATCCCGGATAGCGGGATCGCTGGTTTTGCTTGCAGAGGAGGAGGGATTCGAACCCCCGAGCCCCGTGAAGGGCTGCCGGTTTTCAAGACCGGTGCAATCAACCGCTCTGCCACTCCTCTAAAATTTTGGACAGCAAATGTATGCGATTAAACCTGTTCTGCCAAAGCACTACTGGTTCTCTTCCCCAAAATCGGCAAAAGTCTTCTTCAGATCTTTATTGCTATAATCTGGTTGCTTTTGCTTAAAAGCATCCAGTTCAAGCAATACAATACGCTGGTCATTCAATACTGTTCTGAGTTTATCAATATCTTTTTCAAACTCCAATGTTCTTCGGGCAGATTTTTGGGCATACTTACGTGCAAATTCATCACCGGCTGATTGCGCCCGGTTACGGATATCCACATTAATTTTTATTTTATCCATAATATCGTCTTTCGATTTGCCGATAACTTCCGTTACCTCCAGCGTGTTCATGGTTAACACGGTAGTACCGCCAACAGCGGATACCACCTTGGCCTGATCCGGTTCAAACATAACGGGCGAAAATCCCGTTACGGCACCTAGTGATGCATTAACCATGGAGCGTTTTTTCTTTCCCTTCTTGGCTTTCTTGTAATCTACATTCAGTTTTTTCTGATTTTCATCAAGCAGATTTATCAATTCCAGAGCACTGACCAGGCTGTTGCGGTATTTTTGATATTGAAGAGCATCCTTTAAAAGCAGGTTCTCCGTATCGGTAACTACTACAATTACTTTCTTCTGGGTTCGGTTGCCTTCCTTGTCCACACAAAAGAAAACCAGGTCAGTCTTCAGGCTTTTTTGTGTGTCATCCACAAAATCATAACCAGGAGTCCAGATAAATTCGTATTGCAGCTGGGTATTTTCTTTTAAAGCAGCCTGCGAAATCCTCGGGTCTGATGGAATAAAACCCACGCTTAAAACGTCATCATCGCCATTCGGATCAGATATGTAAAGTTTCAGGCTGATGGTCGCATCTTCTTTAATTGTGAAAAGGGAATCTCCCGGCACGATCAGAATCTCCGGAGGTAAATCCAATTGAGTTTGTGCAATGCGAAGCCTTCCGCGGGTTTCGGCCTTCATCGGCTGGTCCTGTACAATAAACTCGATGGTCAAAGGGGTATTCTTGAGCGCATTAAACTGGTTGCGTGAGGGTGTCCAGGTAATCAAACCCTGCGAAGTCATGTTGGCGCCTTCGGGCAAAGTGGATGAAACGGGCTTGAATACAACCGGGTCGCCATCCGGATCAGAAACATATTCTGCAGGAATCTGATAACTGTTTCGGGTTGCTTGTTTAACGTAAAATACAGGCAACTCTTCTATAGCCGGAAAGCGATTAACATGATGAATGGTAAAGGCGATGGTCTTTCGTACACGAGCCCCGTCTTTCCACAGGGCCACAATCGGGATGGCAAGCTCTTTCGTTTGTTCAATGCGGTCGACTAAGTCGAATGAGGGAACCCAGTTAAAATTACCAATTGAATCGATTTGAATTCCCAGGTGCTCAAATCCCGGTACTGAAATACTGTGCAGGCCGGCACCCGGAATTGCCTTCAGTTTAAAAGAAATGCGTTCGCCTTCTTTGCGCGTATTCCATCCTGCTGAATCCGGAAATATCAAGTCATGCCCGTTTTGGCCAAATAGTCCATGAGCCGCAATAACAAAACCCAAATAAAAAATGATTCGCACAGTTGATTTAGCTTAAAAGTGGCCTCAAATTTAGCAAGACAATCGCGCTATCGATATGGCAGGTAAGAAAAAGGCCCACTACAAACCAAATTTCTTCAGTGAGGTATATGCAGTGGCAAGGCTGATTCCAAGAGGCCGGGTAACCAGTTACGGTGCCATTGCCAATTATCTGGGTACAAAAATGAGTTCGCGTATGGTAGGCTGGGCTATGAATGGTGCTCCAAAAAATGTTCCTGCTCACCGTGTGGTAAACCGCAATGGCCTGCTAACCGGCAAGCACCATTTTAAAACACCTTACACGATGGAGCGACTGCTTGCCAGGGAAGGCATTCAGGTGGTTAACGACAAAATCGTGGGGTTTAGCGACATTTTCTGGGACCCCGCCCGCGAGTTGCTTTAAAACTGTTCAAATTCTGGAATAGACTCTCCCAATTCTGGAAACCCTCACCTTTAAATCCCTGAAATTTTGCAAAAAGGGCCGATTTCTTACACGGCATACGAATTGGCATAGGTAAGCCAAACTGAAGCGTAAACTGTATGAAAAAGATTATCCTGCTGCTGGCCGTTAGCCTTCTTCTGGCCTCCGCCATGTCGCTCTCAGCGGCTGTTATACCGAGCAATAACGATGAGGTGGTTGATATTGTAAATACCAAATACAAGAACCTGTTTGTATTCAGGGCCGAACGAAAATTAATCGGTGCCAAAGTGGAAGTATACTCCATGAATGGCGACCTGGTAACCGCTCAACGCCTGCACAGAAGGAAAATGATCATCGACTTCTGCGATGTAAAGTTTGGTGAATACACCATACGGATTACAAAAGGAGAGGAGAAACAGGAGTTTTACTATGTAAAGAAATAATTCCGCACGGAAGCGGATAACGGCAACACCAACGTGGGGTTGGTTTTAATCGGGTTAAGGTCGTTCCGAGATTTCGGAATGGCCTTTTCCTTTTTGGGATATCAGCCAAAGACCGATAAACGTAATGAGGCCGTTAATGATGAGAATCTCAATGCTGATCACATATCCGTTAAACCACCTTGGTGCATTCAGGCTAAGGATGTACGATAAAGCCGGTGACAACACACAAACAACGGGTACCAGTTTATCGCGCACCCGGTAACGGGTAAATAACCCGAAGGTGAAAAGGCCCAACAGCGGTCCGTAGGTATAGCCGGCAATGCCCAGCACGGCATCAATAACCGCCCGGTTATTCACTTCTTTAAATATCAGGATGATTAAAAGAAACACCACAGAGAAGCCGATGTGCACATAAAACTTCTGGCGCTGCTTCACCGGTTCAGGCTTGTTTTTGAAATTCAGAAAATCAATGCAAAAGGAGGTGGTTAATCCGGCCAGAGCCGAATCAGCACTTGCATATGAAGAAGCCGTTATGCCAAGGATGAAAAAAATGCCCACCAGCATGCCGAATTCATTAAGGGCCAGGCGCGGAAAAAGTTCATCAGATACTGCCGGTATAGCGAGGTTGTTTTTCGCACTGTATATGTACAGCAAAGCACCCAGCGTAAGAAACAACAGGTTAACCAAAACAATAATGTTGCTGAGCCAGAACATATTTTTACGGGCATCTTTAAGCGTGCGGCAGGTTAAGTTCTTCTGCATGATTTCCTGGTCCATACCCGTCATGGTTAGTGCGATGAAAGCTCCGCCCAGAAATTGTTTCCAGAAATACAAAGGTGAGTTAACATCATCGAAGTAGAACATGGTGGCATATTTGCTATCGCGGATGGTTTGAACCATCTCACCGAATGATAAATCAAGCCTTGTGGCAATTTGCCAAACCGCAATAGCTACAGCCGATACCAGGAAGAACGTCTGAAAGGTATCCGTCCACACGATGGTTTTAATACCTCCACGGTATGTGTAAATCCAAATCAGTACAATGGTAGTAGCCACCGTAACAAAAAACGGGATGTTCCAGGCATCGAAAAGAAAAAGCTGGAGGACAGTGGCAGCAAGGTAGAGCCGTAGCGATGATCCGATAGTGCGTGAAACCAGAAAGAAGAATGCTCCGGTTTTGTACGACCAGAAACTAAACCGCTGTTCCAGATAGGTGTAGATAGAAACCACATGAAGCCGGTAGTACAACGGCATCAGCACTGCAATGATGGCCCAATAGCCGAGCACATACCCCAGCACTACCTGAAAATACCCGAACCCGATTTTGCCAACATTTCCTGGAACGGAAATAAAGGTTACCCCTGAAAGCGATGCCCCGATCATGCCAAAGGCCACCAGGTACCAGGGTGATTGCCGGTTGGCAGTGAAAAACGTGTCGGTAGTGGCACCTTTTGAAGTGAAATACGAAATGAGTATAAGCACCAGAAAATATATACTGATGATGGAGATGATAAAGGCCGGTGACATGGTGCAAAGAATGCTCAATTCAGTTTAATTTCAAATTTTGGTTTAAAAACCCCTTTAGGGAATTGCCTTAACTATTTCTAATTTTGCAGGGTTATGATACAGTTTGGTACATCACCACGTGAACAGGAGTTAGTGGAGGTGCTTGAAGTTATTGAAACCACCGAGTTGCTCGACCTGGTGGTGTTCAACGATGACTTCAACACGTTTGATCATGTAATTGATACGCTTATCCGCGTTTGTCGCCATACGGTTGAACAGGCCGAACAGTGCACCTGGATCATCCATCACAAGGGAAAGTGTACTGTAAAACACGGAACGCTTGTGGAACTAAAACCGATGCGCGATGCCATTTGTGAAGCCGGAATTGATGCGCGAATAATTTAAACGAACCTGTGGATTACTCTTCCAAACTGATTGAAGAAGCAGTGAACCAGATATCCCGGTTGCCGGGAATTGGAAAAAAAACTGCCTTGCGGTTGGTGCTTCACCTGGTAAAGGAGAAGGAGGAGAGCACATTCTCATTAACCGAAGCATTAAATAAACTTCGTTCGGGCATTCGCTTTTGTATTCATTGCCATAACATTTCTGATGCCGAGGTTTGTTCTATCTGTGCCGGCACCAAACGCGACCGCTCCGTGGTGTGTGTGGTAGAAAATGCCAACGATGTAATGGCTATTGAAAATACTGCACAATTTAATGGCCTTTACCATGTGCTGGGTGGGGTTATATCGCCTATTAACGGAATCGGACCTGGCGAATTGAAAATTGAATCCCTGATTAACCGGCTTAATCACGGGCAGTCAGAGATCAAAGAGATTATCATGGCTTTAAGTCCTACCCTGGAAGGAGATACCACCGCTTTCTACATTCACAAACGGGTAAAAGATCTTCCCATAAAAGTAAGTGTAATTGCCCGTGGTGTGCCGGTAGGTGGTGAACTGGAATATGCCGATGAAATTACGCTTGGCCGGAGTATAACTGCGAGGACCTTGTTTCATTAGATCGGCCTGGCTGGTTTCATCTTCCCGAATTAATCTCTTTCTTTGTTTTGTAATCATTCATCATGAATACCCTTTCTGATCGTATCAATGCCATTGAAGAATCGGCTACCCTGGCCATGGCGGCCAAAGCGCGCGAATACAAAAGCCGCGGAATAGATGTTATCAACCTGAGTTTGGGCGAACCCGATTTTAAAACACCGCAGCACATCTGCGAAGCGGCCAAAATGGCCATTGATGAGGGAAAATATTTTGCATACCCTCCGGTAGCGGGGTATCAGGATTTTCGCGAAGCAATTGCTGCCAAATACCAGAAAGAAAACAACGTTCCCTATAAAGCCGAAAACATTATCGTCTCCAACGGTGCCAAGCAATCCATTGCCAATGCCATGCTGGCATTGCTTAATCCGGGCGATGAGGTGATCGTATTTTCGCCTTATTGGGTGAGCTACGATGCGCTCATCCGGCTGGCAGAAGCTACACCCATTATGGTAAAAGGCAGCCTGGAAAATGATTTTAAAGTAACGGCCGATCAGGTTGACAAGGCGATTACCAAAAAAACGCGGGCAATTATTTTTTCTTCGCCCTGTAACCCTACAGGTTCCGTTTTCTCGCGCAGGGAAATTGAAGCCATTGCTGCTGTAGTGTTGAAGCACGAAAACCTGCTGGTTATTGCCGATGAAATTTATGAGCACATCAATTTTACCGGTGATTCGGTAAGCATCGCTTCCCTTCCGGGAATGGTTGAACGCACCATCACGGTAAACGGCTTTGCCAAGGGTTACGCCATGACGGGCTGGCGCGTGGGGTATATCGGGGCACCCAAATGGATTGCCGATGGGTGTAATAAAATTCAGGGCCAGCTTACATCAGCCAATTGCTCCATTGCGCAGCGTGCCGCACTGGCGGCCATCACGGGCGACTTGGGGCCAACCCACAACATGGTTGAAGAATATCGCAACAGGAGAGAGATTGTGCACAACCTGCTGAAGGAAATACCCGGAGTAAAAGCAAACTATCCGCAGGGAGCTTTTTATTTTTTCCCTGATGTGTCAGCCTATTTCGGTAAGTCGGATGGGAAGGTTACCATAACAAACGACTTCGACCTCTGCATGTATTTGCTGGACAAAGCCCACGTTTCGCTGGTGCCGGGCGGGGCGTTTGGCGATGACCGTTGCATCAGGTTGTCGTATGCAGCTTCGGAAAAAGAGTTACGGGAGGCGCTAAAGCGGATGAAGGAGACGCTTCAAAAGCTTAAGTAATCAGATCATTGTTTCTTTAAGCCTTTGTGTGTTCGCTTCTATTGAATTAAAGTATTTAATTCGTTCCTTCTCACCCGTAGGGCTAAGCATGACGGATCGTTGCTGCAGATTGCTCATGTATCGTTCCGTATGCTGACAGAATGACTCCTGTGTAGTGGTGAGCAGGTTCATGGTATTGTGAGTTATAAAGGCCACTCGTTTGTCGCCCATTCTGAATAATATGGTTGTGTCGGCCACAATCAATTCATTCTTGTAAAGGCTAAACGTACCATGTAATCCATCCTTGGTTCCACGAATAGCAAAGTCGTGGATTTTCCGGATCATATCCAGGTATGAATCGCATATTTCCATGGCTTGCTTGCTGTTTGCGAATAAGCCACACTCGTGATAAAATTCAATTTGGCGCAGTGTTACAGAAAATGTTTCATGACTCCAAATTTCAGTACAAGGCAGGGCGAGGTATTTTTCCCAGATCCGCTTGCCCACTGCCAGCAACTCAGTTGGAATAAGTTCAGGAGTAAATTTCACATTAGCGAATCGTGCATCCTGCAGAATAGTCTTCATCCATACGAATAGTTTAAAAGCAGCCAGCATTGGATTGCAGAAGAAATAAAAAACAGGGATATCGGGCGTTGAGTAAATCAGGTACTTTTCTTCAGGAAAACCGCTTAACATCTCCAGGTTTCCAAGAATGGACTTTAGCCACTGATCAACAGTGAATGACTGCTGATCAACCACGCGGTGATGAAAAGAAACCATTTCGGCTTTTGGCGAGAGCAACGCATCCAGAGAAACACCATAATGGTTACACACCAACTTCACTTCTTCCAGCGAAAGAACGGTTTCACCGCGTATCCTGCGGTAAGCACTATCGCGGCTGATATGGAGAATTTCTGCCAGTTCATCGGCAAACGACAAGTTGGGAGGGAGGCGTTTACGTACCTCTTCTAAAAAGGACGACTGAATATTATCCTGGGGCATAGCTAAGGGTTACGTTTACTGGCAGTGCCTTAGAAAACGCAATTAAGTATAGGTCAAAATATTGGTTTTTGCAATAAATGCAACTGATTGTGCCAGGTCTAGGAGTATAGTTGATTTTTGCAAAAAACAGGGCACTGCATGTATAGTTAATGAAACAGCAGGGGTTACATCCGAGGCTACTTTTGACTAAGGAAAAAGATAACGCCATGAACCCTACAAACCACTCGCTAAACTTTCAACTTGGACTGCTTCATTTTGCGCATTTATTGATGAGTGCTGACGGTAAGATTGATGAACAGGAAAAAGCAATGTTGGAGCATATTCGAAATGAAGAGGAAATTCCTCACACGCTATACACCTACTTTTTGAACGTAGCGTCACGGCTATCCCAGCAGGAAAGCTACAGGGCAGGTATTGAACGACTTAATCAATGCGATGAGGAGGAGAAGCTGAGTGCTTTTGTGCATTTGTATTGCCTTGCCCAGGCTGATAACCGCATGGACATGAAAGAGGTGAGGTTTCTGCTGTACTCGCTGAAACAGACGAGGATTGAATTTGAAGATGTGGTGCTGAGCGCAAGGCTCACCCGGAGTCGGGAAAAATCTCCATTGCGTATTCAAAGACGAGTAGCCTAAATCATACGAAAAATGAAAACCAGATTGGCATTTATAATTCTGATAGCGATTGTTTCACTCACTGCGCTGATTAAAGAGCTATTTATTTAGCGGTGCTGGTAGTTAAAATAAACCTTAACTCTTACCCGATGAAGACAACCTGCTTTTTGGTGGCATGCCTGGCCATTGCTTCATGTTCACCGGTATTCTATTCCAATGTCGGCCAAAATGTTCCGCTTTTCCGTAAAAAAGGAGAAGTGTTTCTGGCGGGCGGTACATCTAAAACGTATAACAAGGATGACGTTAATGTTATAGATGGGCTCAATTTAATGGCCGCTGCTGCTATTGATAGCAACAAGGCGGTTTTGTTTAGCTTTTATTCTCTGAAAGATGATGACCTATATGATTGGAACGGAAAGGGAAATTACATTGAACTTGGCTATGGTTTATTCGAGCGCGGCAAGACATCAAAACTTAACGGAGAAGTTTTTGTTGGTCTGGGCTATGGAACAATAAATAACACCGGTCTTGACGGTACGTACATCAATCTAAGATTTCTAAAGCCTTTCATCCAGCCCTCCGGGGGTTTTTCAACCGGGGTATTGGATTTCGCCTTTACTCCCCGAATTGGTCTGGTTCAATATATTTCAAATAACTCCAGTATTGAACTAAGCAATGATTTCTATTCTAAGAAAAAATCAACTTTCGTCTTTGAACCGGGGGTTACCATTCGTCTGGGTTATCGCTATTTGAAACTGCAGTATCAATTTTCCTATTCAACATTTAACTATTCCATGAATGATGCGAACCCAGTTTATAGTCAATATGAATCGCTCTCATTGATTCTTATGATTTCTAATCGATGGAATAAATCTTTTCGGTAATGGAAGGAAACTCGATTTCAATTGTCGAATACCTCTCCGTTTTCACAACGTTTGTTTACGGTTATGTGTGTACCCGTTTCTTCTCCGGTTGGAGTGCAATGATCAATTTTAGGCGTTCTATCCGGTTCAGCAAGGAACATTTATTCTGGACCTTATTGGCTTTTGGACTATTGATTGACGTGTGGTGGGGGTCTTGGAATAAGATAATTAATGTACACAAACATGTTGTACTTTATTACTATTCCCTGGTATCCCCAATCGTTTTCTACATTATTTCTGTTATTCTTTTCCCTCCCCTGAGTGATGAAAAATTTCTTGATTTAAAAGCGTACTTCCACCGCATTGAGAAAAGGAATTACCTGGCATTTACCGGATTGTTTATTTCTTTTCTTTTTGATTCTATTTTTTTCTCGGACATTCCACAGGAAGATATTTATTATAATCTCGGGGCTATTGCTTTAGCGGTTGGTGGATATTTTTCAACATCCATAATCGTTCATCGGTTAATACTTGCAGCAGGGTGGGTCATGCTGATTACACACATTGGATTTATTCCACCGATGGATATGGAAAAGAGTGTCATACGCGACTTTTCAATTACCGAGTACCTAACTGTCTTCATTGCATTTATCTATGGATTTATTGCTTCCCGGTTTTTCAGTGGTTGGGGCGCAATGATTATGCGATTTGACAGAATTACTTTCAGTAAGGAGCATCTGGCCTGGACTTTCCTCGCTTTTGTGTTGCTGATTGACATGTGGACAGGTTCCTGGCTTAGAGAAAGCTACATTAGTACGAATATCACCTACTTTATTCTTTCGCTGGCACTACCCCTAACCTTTTATGTGTTGGGTACACTCATGTTTCCGGTAATCCGGAATGGGGAAAATTCAGACTTGCACATATTTTATCTGACGCATAAAAAAATAATCTTTCTGTTCTTTGGAATCGTTCTTCTGGTAAATGGAATTACTGCCCTTAGCATGGAGCAGGAGTTGCTTCATATTGAAAACCTGTTCAGGCTGATAGCCATCATCCTTTCCTTCTCAGCCGTTACAACAAAGCAGGTGTTTGTGGAGCGGGCAATTTTGGTAATCAGCTCGTCTGTCATGATTTTACATGTTATGGTTCAACCTTATATTGAGTAAACTAACTGGTATGAAAGCAAGATTTCTTATTACAATTCTTTTTTCAGTCTGCATGATAAGGCAGGCGGAAGCCCAGACGGATAGCGTTGGTTATTACGCCTTGTACCTTAAAAAAAGAAATGGTGGAACTGAAAAATGGGTGGACCCCGGTGATAAGATCAGGGTAATGACCTTCCAACAAAAAGAATTTAGCGCCTGGAACAACGTAAAGTCCATTTCACAACAGGAAATACTATTTGATAATGGGGAAAATATTAGGCTTGACGATCTGTCTAAAGTTATAAAGAAAAATGGGACAGGAGCCTCAATAGTTGGAGCAGCTATATTGGGCGTTGGAATTGGCGCATTGGTAAGCCTGGGTAGCGGAACGCAAAGTTTTGATCTATATGAAGAACTTGCATTGACTTCCGTTGTATTAACAACAGCCAGCATTGCTATCCTGACGCCACCTGTTTTTAGAAAAAAGAAGAAGGACAAGATTCAAATTGAACGACTGTATAGACATTGAACCTGATTACTGATTCCTGAAGTGCCAGAGTAAAAAATCAAGTAATACAGGGTAGTAAGGCGCTTGATCACCCCAGCACCTCTTTCAACACCTGCACCGATTTAAATTCGCCCAGTGAATCAATGTGGATTTTGTAAAACCGGAGCAGCCAGTCTAAAATTTCCCTGCGCTGCATGAGGTTCAACTCTAAGTGTTCCTGATAATCACAGTTTACCAACCTGCCCATTAAGGAGAGGATGGTTTCATCGGCAATTCTTCCACCCGTAATATCAGTTGCGGAAAATACCCCGAAGCCGAGCAGGCGGCTGAGCTTCACCAAAAATATCAGGTGAAAATTTTCAAAACCTGACCGCATTTTATCCAATATAATCATGGAACCGCTCAGAAAATCAAACAGTTCTTTGGCATGACTCTCATCCTTTACGGTTTTGTTTACAAGCTCATTTAAAAACATGGCAATCCCCGATTTTTTGATATCCGTTGGGATGGTTTGATAGGGGTACAAACATTTTACTTCTTTCAGTCGCAAAATGTTGGCGTGTTCTTTATGATAGGCTATAAGGTCTAGTAGAGTGAGGGGCTGATACAGGGCCATCTTGCCTCTTGCCGAAGCGCTGCGAACTCCATTAACGATATAGGATTGCAATCCGAAGTGCTCGGTAAAAATCGTTACAACGATAGAGGTTTCCCTGAACCGGATGAAGCGAAATACAATGCCTCGTGTTTTCTGCAGCACGGTAATTCAGTTAATCACGGCTATTTTTCCAATCATGCTCTCACTCCCATCCTGCGAAATCGCAATGATCAGGTAAATTCCGGTTGCCGCTCTTCGGCCCGAAACATCCTGCACATTCCAGGTGGCTGTGCTGCCGTTGGCTTGTGTCTGCCACACCAGCCTCCCCGAAACATCGGTGATTTTTATTGTTGCATCGGTGGCCAGTCCGGTAATCCCTACGGTGCCGGTAAAACCTGCCGTTACCGGATTTGGAAATATTTTAATCTTCGAAAACGATGGTGCGCCTGCCGTGGCATCAGCACGATACGAAACAATGCCGGCATCGGTACCAAAAAAAACTTCACCGGTTGCCGGATGTATTTCAATGGCATGGATTTTATCGGAAAGCAACGAACTGTTTGATGCATTGAATTGCAGAAGCTGGGTTTCGCCAAACGGATCAAACAGCCAAACGCCCCGCTCCGTACCAATCCATTTGCGGTTTCCGCCATCAACCGCGATGGCCGTGGTTTTTTCATCGCGAAGCAACACCCTGCCGTTTACAATGGGTTTTACCGAATTGATGTTTCCACTGAACACCCGCGAAGGATCAGGAAAATACGCAACACCGGCATTGGTGCCCACCCAAACAGCGCCATTTCCATCATTTGCCAGCGAATAAACGTTTCGACCGGGCAAAGCGCCTGAACCGGAGGCCTCCGTTAAATACACATGTTGATTGGTTGACTTGTTGAAAACAAGAATACCTCCGCCTTGCGATGGATTGAGCATCATCCATACCTGGCCTATTTTATCCACCAATAGATTTACCGGGTATTGTGATGCGGTTACCGGAAATGAAAACGACTGCCAGGTATTATCGGGTTTGAACAAGTGTAGCGGCTGAGTTGAATTATAATTGGCAATCCACAACCCTTCAGCTGAGGAAACTATGGCTGAAACCCAGCTGCCGGTTAACGGACTGTTGCCGCTGTTAAATACGGTAAGGGTATTGTCGTGCACCTGCAGGCCGTGCGTAAAAGACGAAACAAATGTTTTGCCTCCGGAGAAATCAATGCCGGTAACATCCTGTTGAAAATATTCAGGCATCGTATTCCAACTGCCCAAACTGAAGTAGTTTACGTATTCAGTTTTTCCGGCTGGTGTAAAATCGGTTTTAAAGCCTCCCGCCATGGCGTAAACCGTACCGGAAAAGTACTTTAGCCTGAAGCTTCCGGAGAAAGTAGGGCCATTAGGATTGAAGGACTGAAATGTTCCGCTGATGTTCGATAGAAGTCCGTTTCGTCCATCGCCAATACACAGTATTCCGTTGTTGCCTTCAGCGGTAATTTGAGGCCTTTGAATCAATGGACTGGTTACTGATGAAAGTGCGCCTGCACTGCTCATTGTCCAAACCTGTGTTGATGTGGTGATCAGTAAATCCGTAAAGGCTGCCAGGCTGGTAAAAGTTTCGCCTTCTAAAAAGTTTTCTTTTGTCCAGGTGCCGGTACCATAGTTGAAGATTCCGTTTCCGTTAATGGCAGCATAGACTTTGTTATTGAAGAAGGTAATAAATTGAACGGGGCCATTGAAATGACCTTGATTAAAACGTTTCCAGTTGTTAAAGTCCAGGAGGTTATCAGTAAGTTTACCGGCTATAACACCATTTTCGGTAGCCAGAAAGATACTGTCGCCCGTTACCGTGCATTGAAAGATTTTTAATGCCGAGCCGTTAACGCCAAGGTCGCGCCAGGTTTCTTTTACTTCCAGCCGCGCCAGGTCAAAAACCACAACACCAAAGTCGGCTGCAAGGTAGGCGTAAGACTGGTGAACTTTAATGTGGTTAATGCGTTTTGAGCCGGTAATGGTGGGCGAGTTTTTCAGGGCACTGAAATTTTTAATACCATTTCCTTTAATAATATCCAGATTACCGTCTGCGTAACTTACCAGCAATTGATTCTGTACCGGATCGAAAGACAGCCACGTAATGCCGGTACCACTAAGGCCGCTGAGTTTGTTTACAGAAGACTGTGTGCCATCGGCAAGCTCCATCAGAATTATTCCGTTTTGTGAGGCCGCGTAAATTGTAGACGGGCTTAGCGTAATGGAATGAATGGAATTGTAAGAAAGGTGTGCCCGCCACGTGCCGAGCGGAATTTCCTGTGCCAGCATCCTGCCGTGAAGCAGCAACAATCCTGTAAGCAGCAGGAGTGAGCAATTTATACGGTTAATCCGTTGATTCATTTTTTCTTTTTCTCATCCCCTCCACGAAGCTGTGGCGGCTTCGTGCTTCATACTGGGCACGTTCGCCAAGCAAAACCTGCTGGTTATCATCCGTTAGCCGGTAAGAGAACGAAGCAAGTTCACCGGTTTGTGCGCAAATGGCATGTACTTTTGTAACAAACTCAGCCACGGCAAGCAGGTTAGGCATGGGGCCGAAGGGTTTGCCTTCAAAGTCCATATCCAGGCCGGCTACGATAACCCGTTTGCCGCTGTTGGCCAGGGTATTGCACACGTCCACAATAGCTTCATCAAAAAACTGGGCCTCATCTATGCCCACCACATCGCAATTACCGGCCAGTAAAATAATGTCGGAAGCAAAATT
The DNA here is from genome assembly GCA_046294915.1 of Cyclobacteriaceae bacterium. GTDB lineage: Bacteria > Bacteroidota > Bacteroidia > Cytophagales > Cyclobacteriaceae > UBA2336. The sequence continues at coordinate 38,077 of JBKBOE010000001.1, forward strand.
TACGGGAGTAGAGCGGATGGCGCGTTCATTATGCGATACGATGTTCTGCTCATGGTAGCGTTTATCGGTTACGGGCTTAAAGATCTCAACATTTTGCCGGGCAATGAGTGCGCGGTTAAGTCTGCGGATCAGTTCTTCCGTTTTTCCTGAAAACATGCAGCCGCAAATCACTTCGATCCACCCGGCCCTGTCGGTTTTGCGGAATTGCGGCTCAACGAACATGGCGCAATTTAGTGAGTACTGCCGATAGTTTATACCAGCCGGCAGCTTTGGCAGGCTACCGCAGAAGTTCACTCAAATCTTGCCATATTGCATGGAAGTGATGTACCTGCTTTGCTAATTTTGACGTTAAACCCCATGTAACCTGGTTCATACTTATGGATGAGAAAATCAGTCTGGAAGCTATAGCCCTGTACAGCGATGCGTTTGCAGAAAAGGTGTTAACCCGGTTCTTTGAGAAAAAGAATACGATAACCGGTAAGGAAATTCTTTCACTGTGTGAAGTACAGCAGGTTAACCTGTTTGTTGTCCGGGAGTTGTTTCGTGCATGGCGCGAAGAAACCGGTAAGCTGAAAAGTCCCTACTTTAATTACGAACATGCCGAAGTAAAGGAGGCCCTTGAAAAGTTTATGGGTGTTCTTTCACAGCATATTTCAATCGATCGTCAGCATTTTGCACCCTTGCTAAAGAAGGCAGTGAGTGCAACGCTGCTGGTTATTTTTAATCCCTATGATTATTTCTCTGTGTTGATTTCGGGGGCCAACAATAAACTGAACGTAGCGACTTTCAGGGAGGAGATCAAATACCTGAAAATCAACAAAGCCCCGCTCGATCAGTTGTTGCAGAAACTCACCGAACGCCAGGTTTCGGAGATTTCGGGCAACGAAGCCTTTGGTATTCTGGATCAGATTCTTGAGGAGGTGAATTTCACGCCTGAAGACGTGGAGCCTTTCTTCGATCAGTTCAGCAAAATTGAAAAGCTGAGTCCGGATAGATTTTACATTAAAAAGACAAGCTCCGAAAAAAAACCAGAGACTCAGCCGGAAGTAGCGAAGGAAGCGCCTAAGGGGGAGAAAAAACAAAAACCTACCCTGGCTGAAAACTTTCAGAAAATTGACAAAATAAAAGATCGCCTCACCATCAACCAGAAATTCATGTTTACCAAAGTGTTGTTCAATGGCGATTTTGAATTGTTCAGCAGAGCGGTAGATGATATCGACCGGCAAGACAACATTGCCGGGGCGCAAAAATACCTGAGCCAGTTTGAAGATGAGTGGGATAAGGAGAGCGATGAGTATCTTGAATTTATAGAGATCGTTGAAAAACGGTTCAGCTGATCAGGAATTCCTCACCCATTTTTCAATCACATCGGGGTAGTGCCGGTATTCCAGGGCATGCACTTTGGCGGCAATTTCTTCGGCTGTTTCTGTTCCCGTAAGGTTAGTCTTAGCTTGGAGCAAAATCTTTCCTTCATCGTAATGTTCGTTCACCAGGTGTATGGTGATGCCCGTTTCCTTTTCGCCAGCGGCCTTTACCGCTTCGTGCACGTGCATGCCATACATACCTTTGCCGCCATATTTTGGCAGCAGTGCAGGGTGGATGTTAATGATTCTTCCCCGATACTTTTTTACCAGGTAATCCGGCACCAGCCACAGAAAGCCGGCAAGTACAATGTGCGTAACTTTTTTTTCAATGAGCCAGTTTAAAACCTCTTCTGTTTCGCGAAACTGATACCGGCTGAAAACCATGGTCGGCACATTAAACTTACGCGCCCGTTCAAGAGCATAGGCGTTTGGGTTGTTGCTCAGCAAGGCAGCAACTTCAATAGAAGGATGGTTAGCGAAGTGCGCCATAATGGCTTCGGCATTGGTGCCGCTTCCTGAGGCGAAAATGGCTAACCGATTGATTATTGTTGCTAATGAAGTCACTTTACAATGATTAACTCAACATAAACACAAGCGCACATTAAACAATGGCCATACTTAATATGCCTAAAAGCAAGATCACTTTACAAAAGCTACTCAGCCATCCGAAGTCACGCACGGTATCGGCCCGTGCCAAACGCGAGATCAGCCAGGCCAGCGGAACAAATAAAAACATGATGAAATAAATCATTCGAAGCTGAACGTACGCGTAATTGATGAACAGTACACTCAGGGCAAACACTCCGGTTAGCGCATACAGAAAGGTTTTAGTTTTGCGAATGCCCCACACAATGGGCAATGTTTTGCATCCGTAAGTGTTATCACCTTTCAGATCTTCCATGTCTTTTATGATTTCGCGTATGAGCGTCATAAAAAATGCGAAGGTGGCATAAATGATAACCAGCTGGTTTGGCAATCTGTACAGCACGTTGATTACAGCAATGGAAATTCCTGTAAGGAATGAAACGGCCAGGTTACCCACAAAAGGCAACCGCTTAAGCAGATTGGAATAGAACCACAGTAACCCCACCGAGAAGATATTGATCGCAACTATCCACCACGATAGCAGAAAGCCTAAGGCAATGCCGGCTATGGATAAAACCGCGTGCAGAATGATGGCAAATCTGCGATGTATGAGTTTGCCCACCACCACCCGGCCGGGCCGGTTGATGATATCTATTTTCATGTCATAGTAATCATTGATGACGTAGCCTGCCGCGGCAATAAGTGTGGTGGACAGAACCAGCAACAGCAGCCGCCAGTCAGTAAGCGTGTGGCTGCCAATGAGAAAATACGCAGTGAAGTATTGTGCCAGAGCAAGTATGGCGAGGTTCCATGCCCGTGTAAGGCGCAGAAACGATTCCACAATGGTTTTTTGGGAAGTCATGGACGGCCCTGTAAAGGTACGCACACCACGGCTATTTCTTTAGCGCGGTAATGCATTCGGTTTTTGAAATGATTAAAATTTCATCCGAAGCATAACCAGGGCGTGTCGGCCTGCCTGCGGGTAGTAATAAGGCGTTCCGTAGTACGAATACCCATTGGCACTGTATGCCGTATTAAAAAAATTGTTGATCAGCAGATTTACCTGCATTACCCTGGCCGCCTTTAGCGGAATATCTGCCTCCAGCCGCAGATCATGAATAAAATAGGGGTCAAGTTGCAAGGTTTCGTTACCCGTGTTGTCAAGATACTGACGCCCGACATACTTGCTCAACACCGATGTTGTAAAAACCTTGTTGAGTTTCCATGAAAACTGACTGCCGGAAATTACCTGAGGCGACAGGATGATTGGCGTATTGCGGGTAACCAGATCGTTGTTACTGTTGGTGAAAGTGTAGTTGCGATTAATGTTTTGGCTGAGCGTTGCATTGATGTTGCCGGTAATGGTTTTGTTCAATTTGAATAGCATTGAAACTTCAACGCCCGTTCGGTAACTGCGGCCCACATTGGCGCGTATGGGATAGCCTGCATTGTCAAGCTCACCGGTAAGTACCAGTTGATTTTTGTAGTTCATCAGGTAGTAGTTCATTTCAAGCGTATACGCTGGAGACCGTTTTCGCCAGCCGGCTTCCAGGTTACCCAGGCGCTCGGGTTTTGGTTTGGTGTCGCTGTCCAGGTAATCCGTTCGGTTCGGCTCGCGGTGGGCTATGGCATACGAAGCATACAGCATACTTTCATTGGCCAGCGTGTAGCTGAGACCAAATTTCGGATTAAAGAAATTAAAGGTTTCATTTACCTGATAGGCACTTTGATCATCGCGTATGCCCGATGTTTTATAGAAGACATGCCTGAACTGAATGTCCAAAAAGCCATTTAGCCGGTTTGTTAAATCGTAGTTAAGCTTAACATAGCTGTTGAAATCATTTTTCAGGGAAGAGCCGTTGTAATACCGGTGGTTAGTTGAAGGTACAGCATCGGCAAACTGTGCCCAGATTAGTTTGCCGAAATGGCGTGCATGTCCATATTGATTAAAGGCGCCTCCGATAATAAAGCTGGTGCGGCTTTTGTCGTAGGTAAACGAAAAGGTAGTTCCATAAAAATGGTTATCAAGCCACTTCTGCACCACCACATCCATGGCGTGGATAGTGGTATCGCCAACCTGATAATCCGGAAGGCCCAGGTATTTCAGTGAATCGCCCTGGTGATACTCTTCATAAAAGCCGAAACCTTTCGTGTAGTGCAGGGAGAGGTTGGCATTCCAGTACGGATTCAGTTTCTGCGCAAAATGAAGCTGGTAGTGATTCTGCGTGTAATCATCCACTTGGTTTTCATAATACCGTACAACATTGAAATTCTCATCATAAATAGCACCGGCATAATTAAAACGCCTGTTTTGCTTCAGTGTTGATTCATCCAATCCGTACCACGACTGGTAGGTAATTTCATGACCGCCAAATGTAAGCGCCTTTACAATGGTGTTCTTTCCCTGATAGCTTCCGCTTAAGTAGTATGAACCCAGGTTGGATGTCGCGCGATCAACGTAACCATCCGAAGTAATTTTTGAAGCGCGGACATCGAAAGCCCACCGATCGCTCAGTAACCCGGTTCCAGACTGAAAGGTGTAGCGTTGGGTGTTGAATGATCCGGCTGAAACAATAGCTTCGGCATAAGGTTCCGTAGCCAGTGAATGGGTTTGCAAGTTTACGGTGGCTCCAAAGGCACTGCCTCCGTTGGTAGATGTGCCAACCCCCCGCTGAACCTGGATACTCTGGGTAGAGGAGGCAATATCGGGTATATCCACCCAGAAGGTGCCCTGCGATTCGCTGTCGTTATAGGGTATGCCGTTTATGGTAACATTAATGCGGGTGGCATCGGTGCCGCGGATGCGCATACCGGTGTAACCAATACCGTTTCCGGCATCAGATGTAGTAACCAGCGAGGGTGTCCAGGTAAGCAGCAGGGGTAAATCCTGCCCGAAATTCTGACGTTGTAACTCCTCCTTAGAAACGGTGATAAATGTGGTGGGCGTCTTTTCGCTGGCACGCGTAGCCTGAATGATTACCTCATCAGTAAACCGGGTGGCTTCTTCCAATTCAATAAAAAGTTCTTCCGTACCGGGTGCTACAGTAATTTGCCTGGTTTTATAACCCACAAAGCGAACTTCAAGGGTAGTGGCTACTTCTGATTGAACTATGCTGAAATAGCCATCGCGGTCAGTAACGGTGGTCAGCCTGTTATCAAGCCGGGTAACGGTTGCTCCGGCCAGAGCGATTTTGGTTTTGGCATCTTCAACTCTTCCGTGAAGTAGGTGTTGGGCATGTACACTCCCGCCTGTAAGCAGGATGCATGCAATAGCAATTTTTTTTAACATCGTTTTTGTGGTTTAAGCCTGCAGCGCACAGGGGAATGAACTGCTTACATTAAACCGTCCTGCATCAGGACTTTTGCCTCCCTTCGGCCGCATTACCGGCATCAGGTTCTGTGGGTATAATCTCAGCCCGTTGTTTTAAGGCACCCCTTGCAGGCAAAGGTAATAAGAAAGTGCATTCTGATTTATGCTTTCTAAGCTCTATTTTTGGCTATGTTCATTGCCCGGGTAAACAATAGCAGATTTACGGTAGCAACTTCCGATGAGGGGTTACTCATTAATGACCAGAAACTGGATTGGGATATTGTGCAGATAAGTGAGGGATATTTTCACATTGTGCACAACCAGCGCAGTTACCGGGCCGAAGTGGTAAAAGCCGATACGTCAGCCAAAGCAGTTACCATTAAAATCAATGGTAAGAAGTACGAGGTTATTATTAAAGACAGGTTTGATCAACTGCTGGAAAAACTTGGCATGAACAGCACCTCGGGCGGCACTGTTAACTCGGTTAAAGCACCCATGCCGGGAAAGATTGTTGAGTTGAAAGTGGCAGCCGGAGATCAGGTAAATATGGGCGATCCGCTGCTCATTCTGGAAGCGATGAAAATGGAGAACATTCTGAAGGCATCGGGGCAGGCTACCGTTAAGTCCGTAAAGGTAAAGAGAGGTGAAAGTGTGGAAAAGGGCCAGGTACTGATTGAGTTCTGAAACCCGGTTGACTGGCCTTTGATGCATGCCGCATTTCTGAATATATTGCCGGAATTTTAGTCGTCTTTATGAAGTACAAGCGCATTCTGCTCAAGCTAAGCGGAGAAGCCTTGCAAGGCTCATCAAAAGAAACCCACATTGATCCGGCCATGCTTGAGCAGTATTCAGAAGAAGTTAAGCGTGTGAAAGAGAAGGGCGTTGAACTGGCCATCGTAATCGGTGGGGGGAATATTTTTCGGGGAGGCGAGGCCGACACCCTGGGTATTGACCGGGTGCAGGGCGACTACATGGGAATGCTGGCCACAGTAATCAACGCCATGGCGCTGCAAAGCGCACTGGAACGGCACGGCTTGTACACACGCCTGATGTCGGGCATTAAAATGGAACAGGTTTGCGAGCCGTTTATCAGACGCAGGGCGATCCGTCACCTCGAAAAGGGACGGATTGTTATTTTTGGTGCGGGCATTGGCAACCCTTATTTCACAACCGACTCCACCGCAAGTTTACGGGCTATAGAAATTCAGGCCGATGTGGTGTTGAAGGGAACTAGGGTGGATGGCGTGTATAACAAAGACCCCGAGAAATTCAGCGATGCAGCGCGGTTCAGCAAATTGTCCTTTCAGGAGGCCTACGAAAAAAACCTGAACATCATGGATATGACCGCCTTTACCCTTTGCATGGAAAACAAATTGCCGATCATCGTTTTTGATATGAACAAAAAAGGCAACCTGTTGAAGGTGGCCATGGGCGAAGAAGCCGGTACGCTGATCAGTTAATTTCTTTTTTGGATACGATTTCAAATATGTAATTTGAGTATCGTTTTCCGGAGACCAAAAAAATCTGAGTTTATGGAAGAGATCGAACTATATCTTGAAGATGCCAAGGAACACATGATGAAAACGCTGAACCATGTTGGGCACGAACTAACCAAAATCCGTGCAGGCAAAGCCAATCCGGCAATGCTTGATGGCGTTCAGGTTTCGTACTATGGCGCTATGACCCCGCTTAACCAGGTTTCATCCATGACCACCCCCGATGCCCGCACCATTTTTATAAAGCCATGGGAAAAAGGCCTGATCCCTGAAGTTGAAAAAGCCATACGCGATGCCAACCTGGGGCTTAATCCGCAGAATGACGGACAGCAGGTTATCGTTAATATCCCCATGCTAACCGAAGAGAGACGCAAGCAACTGGTGAAACAGGTTGGTCATGAATGTGAACAGGGCCGCATCAGTATTCGCAACATCCGCAAAGAAACCAACGAGCACCTGAAGAAAATCAAAGGTGCTTCAGAGGATGACATTAAAGATGCAGAAGCAACTGTTCAGAAATTTACCGATGAGTTTATTGCCAAGATTGATGCGCTGATGAAGAAAAAAGAAAGTGAAATCCTAACCGTTTAACGTACACATGGAAGACCAGGGCTTTGTGACGCGTGCAAAAACAGCAACCATGAAGTTTCTCAAGCGGTTGCTCCTTATTGTGCTGGGTATTGGCGTAGCGGTGATGCTGTTTATGTACTTCGGTGTGTTTGAACGCGGGGTGATGGCCGGCAAAGTTCTGCGCATTACTGAAAAAGGTGTGATCTTTAAGACACATGAGGGGCAACTTAGCCGCGAGGCTTTTGGTTCGCTGAAAGGAGCCAGCCCGTTAGCCGAGACGTACGATTTTTCAGTAGAAGCCAGTGAAACCGAAGTGCTGAAGGAACTGCAGGCTGTAGCGTTAAGCGGTGAACGCGTAAACCTTCACTTTGTAAAGCGCTACATGAAATTTCCCTGGCGTGGCGAAACGAAAGTTTTTGTAACCCGGGTTGAACGTGGTGCCCCTCAGCCATGAGGCGGTTATTGCCTGTATTTTTTTTCTTCCTGTTCACCCTGGCCGAAGCGCAACACGCAGTTCATTACCCAAAAGGATCATCCCTTATCAAGGTGTTTCTCCGAAATGGTGAGCAATACACCGGCATTCTGATCAATGCCGACACAGCGGGGTTAACCGTTGCCAGCCTGAATAACATGGACGAAACCAGCCGGTTTGCGCCACAGGCAATGCATCGTTTTGAAATCCGGAAAGTGAATAAGGTAAAACGCAACGCAGCCATTGGTGCAGGCATTGGTTTTTTAACGGGGTTTGTTATCGGCTGGGAGGAGTATGATACCCCCGGAGGCACTGATGTTAACCAGGTTGGGCGTGCAGCCGGAAGCGGTTTTCTTGGCGCTTTCGCAGGAGGTTTCATCGGGTTTATTACCGGTATGACACCCAAAACATTTTATGTGCTGGGCAATTATGACCAATACCAAAAAATTCTGCCTGAACTAGCAACGTATAAAATACCTGTGCCTCATGAAAACTGATACAATTATTGTTTACGGATCGTACGGCTACACCGGCAGCCTGATTGTAAAAGAATGCCACAGGTTAGGATTAAAGGTATTACTGGCCGGCCGTGACAGCCGGAAACTGGCACAGCAAAGTTTGGAATCGGGGTACCCGTTTGAAATGGTTGATTTGGCAAACATGCAGGCACTAACTGCCTTGCTCGAAAAGGGAACACTCGTTATCCACTGCGCAGGCCCCTTTCAGTTCACCGCCCGGCAGATGATTGCCGCCTGTTTGAACACCCATACACATTACACCGATATAACCGGAGAGTTTCAGGTATTTGAAATGCTGGCCTCGTTTGATGAAGCCGGTAAGCAAGCAGGCATTATGATTATGCCCGGTACCGGCTTTGATGTGGTTCCTTCCGATTGTCTGGCACTTCACCTAAAAGAGCAACTTCCTACGGCCACTCATCTTCAGCTTGCCTTTGCTTCATCGGGCGGGTTTTCCAGAGGCACTTCCAAAACCATGATTGAAGGACTTGGGTATGGGGGCACCATCCGCAAAGACGGGGTGTTAACACACATCAAAACGGCTGCGAGAATTTTAAATATTGATTTTGGGCATTTCAGATCGAAAGCCGTGTGCATTCCGTGGGGCGATATTGCCACCGCTTATCGCAGCACAGGTATTCCATCCATTGAAGTGTATGCCGGTGTAAACGAAAGGACGGTCCGTTTTTTAAAAGCGAGCAACCTGATAAACCCCTTGTTGCGCACCCGTTGGATAAAAAATTTTTTACGCAGCCGGGTAGAAAAGCAACAGGCCGGGCCTTCTGCCGAAAAACTGGCATCAGCACGAAGTTACCTGTGGGGCAGGGTATGGGACGATCGGAATAACGAAGTGCAGGCGCGGCTTGAAACACTCAACGGGTATGCGCTAACGGCCAAAGCAAGTGTTCACATTGCCCGAAAAATCCTTGAGGGTAATGTTAAACCCGGGTATGCTACACCGGCAATGATGTACGGTTCAGGGCTTATTCTTGAACTGGAGGGTACCCGGGGTTTTACTGATGCAGAGGGCTAAATATGGTAAACCCATTCCTTGTACTGCCCGTCCTGCGGGTTGAAGTCATCGCGTTTGAAGAAGGGGTTATCCAGCAGTTCGGCTTCGGCTATTTCATTGAGTTGTAAATTGCGGTAACCTGCGGTAGCACCTGCTTTGGTAAAGCCCCGTTCCTGCCAGCAGACCAGCACAACCTGGTTTCGGCTGGTGCGGCAAATGCCATACGGATGTACAATGCGGGGCAGGGGTTCATGTACCATTTGTATGCGGCAGGTGCGCTTTTCTTCTGAAGCCTGCCAGAGCAATTCGGTGATTTCATCCATGCTGAATCGTAATTGAGCCAGGTTGCTTATCGATTAGTTTTCCGATTACCTTCAGCCCTGTTTCACGGGCAAACTCTTTTTCGAATTCACTTGCCTTTTCGGGCTGAACGCACACCAGCAGTCCTCCACTGGTTTGCGGGTCGCACAACGTTAGGAGCGATTCACTTCCAATACCGCTCACTTTCTGCTGATAACTCTGCCAGTTCCGCATGGTATTGTCGGGGTAAATCATCTTAGTTGTATAGTGAGCCAGGTTTTTAATGAGTGGAATTCTGGTATAATCAATCTCGGCTGACACTCTGCTGCCTTCGCACACTTCCAGCAGGTGACCTAATAACCCAAAACCGGTTACATCAGTCATGGCAGTAACCGCATCGTGTATGCCGAATATTTCACCTATGGTGTTGAGTTGGGTCATCAGGCGTATAGCTTCGTTAATATCCTCCGGTAAAGCCAGTCCGCGTTTTTGTGCGGTGGTTATAATTCCGGTTCCGAGCGGCTTAGTGAGGTAAAGAAGGTCGCCCGGCCGGCCGGTATTGTTCCGTTTCAGGTTTTTCTTTTTGACTGTTCCGGTTACAGCCAGTCCAAAAATCGGTTCCGGGCTGTCAATGCTGTGCCCACCGGCCAGTGGAATGCCAGCCTGTTGGCAGATGCTGCGGCTGCCCTGTAATACGGTTTGTGCTACCTCGACCGGAATTTTCTCAACCGGCCATCCTAGAATTGCCAGTGCCATCAAGGGTGTTCCGCCCATGGCATAGACATCGCTCAACGCGTTGGCTGAAGCAATGGCACCAAACATGGAGGGATCATCAACAATGGGCATGAAGAAATCGGTGGTGCTGATGATGCAGGTTCCATCGGTAAGTTCATATACTGCTGCATCGTCTTTGGTTTCAGTGCCCACCAGCAAGTGCGGAAAAACAGCGGGAGGTAAATCGGAGTGCAGAATTTTTTCAAGAGCAGCCGGAGCAATTTTGCACCCGCATCCGGCACCGTGCGAAAATTGCGTGAGTTTGATAGTGGTCATTGAAGGATATCGTTAACAATTTTACTTATTTGTTTTCCATCCCAATCGATTTGTTTGGTGATGCGTTGTTTTTTACGGGCCAGTCCGTTTTGGTAAGCTTTGTCGTAGTACGTCAGCAGGATATCAATAACCGGGGGCCAATCAGCCGCAAGTAGTTTTTCTTTTGCTGCTTTAAAATGTTGCCCGCCCAGTTTATTAATGATGCTGTTCATGGCGGTAAGAAATTCCTGCGGGTTTAAATGGCCATATTCGTTTACCAGGCGGTTTACACGAATTTCTTTTTCTACCCGGATTTCTATAACCGGACTTTCCGTTAAGGTTTTCCATAGCCTCTGAGGAATAAAAATCTTACCAATGGCAATGGATTCATCTTCAATCCAGATTCGCTTCGTTACATCGAGTGTGTTAATCACTTCGAATAAGGTATTTTCAAACTGCTCGGTAGTAGGTTGCGGGGGCATCATTAAGCCGCCAAAAACCGAACCTTTGTGGTGTGCCAGGCGCTCCAGGTCAATCACCTGTTCACCGGCTGCGGCCAGGGCCTGAAGAATTTCGGTTTTACCACTGCCGGTATAGCCGCCAATAACCCTAAGTTGAAGGGGTTGTTGAAAGGACTGATGTACCAGGTTGCGGTAGGCTTTATACCCACCTTTCAGTTGGCGTGTTTTAATACCGGCCATTTCCGCAAACTGGCTGAAAAAGGATGAACGCATGCCTCCGCGCCAGCAGTGAACAATCATTTCGTGCTGCGTTGCGGTTTGTTGTGCCTGGTTGATGATATCAATCAATCGGGGCCCCACCATCCGAAAGCCGGTTTTAACAGCTTCCTCCCGGCCCTTGTTTTTATAATCCGTGCCAACGGCTGCCCGTTCGGTGTTATTAAGCAACGGAATGTTAACGGCACCCGGTATATGCCCGCGTTGAAATTCGCCTTCGGACCGAACATCAACTACAGGCAACGATTTTCGCAGTGAAAGAAATTCTTCCGGAGAAATGACCACGCCATGAAGTTAGCACGATCAGGCCATCTGCCAAACATTGCCCCTAGTTGTCGGAAAACCGAACAGCAATGTTGGTGGAAATGCCAAAGCGGAAGCCATACGACTGGTATTTTCCATCCCGGAACGCAACCGCAGCTTCAAGCCGGAAAATCCGCAGGATGCCGTTGATGCTGTAACCCAATTCAGCATAATTTTTTGAAGTGGGAGTTGCCAGGTAATTCACAAAAATGTTTTCGCGGATGCCCAGCATGCGCACCTCGTAAATGGATGAAACCAGGAAGCGCCTGAATTGGTAGTGCATGTTGGCATTGAAATATTTGTTGGCTGTGCTGTGTAAATAGTAATCGAGCAAGCGGAAACTGCCAATAGGGTCGGTAGTGGCAAACGGAGTACGGTTACCCAGAAAGTGTTTGTAATCCATAAAGGCCAGGCTGTCGGCATTCAGAAATATTCCTCCCCGCAAGGCCAGGTGCATAATGCCGCGAACGCCAATGCCGAATGCATGCCGGCCGCCAATTTCAATTCGATCGAAATCGAGTTCGCTTTTCAGTCCGGAAATTCCCTTTTCATAATAGAGATTGAATGATGGCGAAGAATCGTCAATTTCTGATTTTCTTCCATTTCGTATGCGGTACTTCAGCCACGGCCTTGCTGAAATACCGACCGATCCGATGAAGGCATAATGTTCAGTAAAGCTCGTATTGGGCAGCTCGAGGTTAACCGGTGCGTTGGGGGTGTATCCTTCTATCTTATTCCGATCAATCCATTTGTAATTGGTGTTATTAAAAAGTTCTCTGCGTTGTGCCCACGACCAGCCCGTCTCAACTGTGTATTTTGGCGAAAAGCGTTTTCGATAGAATAAGGAAATAAAATCACGCTCATAAATTTTCATCCAGTTCTGTTCCAGAAACAGGGTGGTGAATGTGTTGACAACCGGCAGAATGGGCTCATCAGAATTAAACTGCCTGATATAGCGGCCGCCTTCCAGTTCAAACCGGTAATTACGGTTGCGCATTTGAAACCGCAGGGTGCCACTGGCAGTTTCCCGGGCAAAGGCATACCGGAACGTTGGCTTGATGTTGATGCGTGTACGATTGGTATCCTGCACCAGGATACCATAGTTCAACCGATAAATGAGGTTGAATCCTTCCACGGTATTAAACCAAACCTGTGGAAACTCGATTTGAAGATTGGAGTGCTTTGAAATTTTGTAATAGTCACCTACCAGTAAATCCCAGGGCTGAAATCCTTTCTTGTTTTTCTTGGCCCGCCTGATGGTGTCACCCTCTTCCCGTTTTTTTTCTTCAATCGCAATGCTGTCGGTAATTTTGTATCCTTTCACTTCTTCCAGGGTTAGTGGTACCGGGCGGATAAGCGACCAATAGCTGGAATCTTTTTTATAAGCCCCGCTGTCGACCTTAAATGTGGTATTGTACAGTACTTCGGGCTCTTTCTGTTCTTTTTTCTCTTCCTTCTCGTATTCTTTCAGGATGGTCTTCAACTCTTTGCGGGTAATTTCCTTACCGGAAGCCAGGCGTTCCTGCAGTTGCTGATTTTTCTGGCCGTACTGCTTTTCGATTGCTTTTGCCTGTTCCTTGTGGAGTTTGTCATCAATTACCTCCATGGTTTCAACAACGAGTTCAGGGTTAAGGAGTATTTTATAATCGCTGACGGTAGCCAGGTAGGTATACTCGAATTCAAACCCAAAGAAACGCCCATCTACAACAAATTGCTGAGAAACAGGGAGCCAAGCTTTCTCATCAACAGGAGCATACACTTGTTTAACCCCGATTTTAACCCCGAGCTTCGTAGTGATGATATCAAGGCTGTGGATACTCCACCAGTCTTCTACAATAAAAATGGTTCCTTCCACCACATTATCACCCCTTACCCGAGGGGTAACCTTGATCCGGCTTATATCATAGCTCCGGTCTTTGAAGGTGCCCTGATATTCGAATTTGTAATAGCCAAAGGCAGCGGGTGAGAGTGGTGATACGGTTTCGGCTATGATGGGCTGATAAAAACTTCCGAAGATAAAGGCATTGGGAGAGGTGTTGTTGTCTTTGCCATCGCTGCGTATGGAAATTACTTTTTCAGAAAACGTGTTAGGCCGCCTGTATTGTATTTCACTTACCGATTCGGAGACAAACACCCGGTCTTTCTTAATGCCTTCTTTTTCTAACGCCTTTTTGGCCAGCCACGGATAATCCTTAAGCTTACCGGCTCCTTTGATGTACACGCGCGCAGAGAAACTGTCAATTTGCTGGGTATGGTACTTTGCTTTGGCAATGGCTTTGCGCATAATGGTGTAGGCGGGATCTTCATTGCCCGAAGAAATGGTTACCTGCTGCAGCACAATAATCTGCTGTTTCATCACGATGTGTATTTCTTCGAACCTTTCGCTAACGGTTACGTTGCGCTCCTGGGTTTCATAGCCCAGGTATTGATACACCACATTGTATGTTCCTGCCGGCATGGTTAACTCGTAATAGCCGTTAACGTTTGTGGTGGTGCCGGTGCCCAGTTGCTTTACGTATATGGTGGCGTATGAAAGGATGGTTCCGTCATCTGCTTTGATCGTTCCGCGAATTCCACCAGCTAATGCAGAGGTTTGAATTGCCAGGTAAAGAAGTACCGGGAAAGAAAACCTCATGGGAATTGCTGGCGTGGAGTGGAGGTTTCGCATACTGTAGAAGGTATTTCGCCTTGCCCCGTTGCTTACCGGTAAAAGTTTTTCGTCCGGATTATTTCTTCAACCGGGTCGGGAACAAGATAACGGATGGATTGGCCTTTTCGGATGCAGTGGCGGATAAAAGTAGCGGAAATGTCGATCATGGGCGCGTCAACCAGTTTAACGTTGGGGTGACGTTTAAGTTCTGAATTTGTTACGTTGGGGCGGGGATAAACATAGAGTCCATAATCTTCAATAATTCGTTCATAGTTTTTCCAGCGGGTGAAGGTTTCCAGGTTGTCTTCACCAATGATTACCCTGAACTGTTTATCGGGATGTTTTTCGGTGAGGTGTACCAGCGTATGGATGGTGTAATTTGGTTTAGGCAGATGAAATTCTACATCTGAAACCTCCAGTTTGTAATTATCGTAGGTAGCGGCCCGCACCATATCGTACCGGTCGAAATCATGCAACAAACCCTTACTTGGTTTTAACGGATTTTGTGGGGTTACGATGAACCAGACTTTCTTCAGGTCGGTGGTTTCGGCCATGATGTTGGCAATGATCATGTGGCCGGTATGAATGGGGTTGAAGGAGCCGAAGAAAAGGCCGATTTTCATGGGTTATCTTTTCTTGAATTCATCATATAGCCGTTGTGCTTCGGCCAACGATTTATCCAGGTTTTCATTCTCCAACACAACATCAAACTTATCCTGAAACGTCATTTCAAACCGGGCCTTAAACAGGCGTTGCGACAGGCTGCCGTGCGATTCGGTGCCCCGGTTTTTCAGTCGCTCTTCGAGGACAGCAAGCGATGGAACTTTTACAAACACGGCTAAGGCATTATCGCCAAAATATTTTTTCAGGTTTAATCCGCCTTTCACATCAACATCAAAAATAACCGTCTTGCCCTCGTTCCAGAGGCGCTCAATTTCTGATTTCAGCGTGCCGTAATAATTGCCTTCATACACTTCTTCCCACTCAATAAATTCATCGTTATCAATTTTCTTTTTGAATTCTTCGGGAGTAAGAAAGTAATAGTCTTTGCCATGTTGTTCAGAGCGCCCGCGCCTGTCGCGGGTGGAGGCCGAAATGGAAAACCCCAGGTCAGGATTGTTTTGCAGAAGGTGTTTTACAATAGTGGTCTTTCCGGAGCCGGAAGGTGCCGAGAAGATAAGTGCTTTGCCGGGCATCAATGCGGGGTAATGGGGCTGATTTGATTTTTTATTTTTTCAACCAGGTCGGGTGGGGCGCCATTGCCGTTACATTTTGTTTTGAGCAAGGCTTTAATGGCCATTTCCAGTTCGTAGCCCTTGTAGCAGGGCATGCACTCTTCCATGTGTGCTTTAAACTGTTGTTGCTGTTCCGGGGTGGCATCGCCATCGAGGATTTTCTGAAGCATTTCTCGGCAGGTAGGTTTTGGCATACGCTTAAGTGTTTTTGTAACCCATTTTGCTGGCGTAATCGGTTAGCTTTTCTTTGAGCAGGTTGCGTGCCCGGTGAAGGCGGCTGCGCACGGTTCCGATTGGAATATCAAGGATCTTGGCCATTTCATCGTATTTGAATCCTTCCAGATCGCACAGGATAATCACCGTTCTGAAATCCACATCCAGTGAATTGAGCGCGTTAGAGATCTCATCACCAATCATATCCTGCAGCGCTTCCACACGCAAATCCGGTGTAATCTGCCGGTTTACCTCATCTGAATTATAGTATGTTTCAACATCCTGGTAATCTACCTTCGAAGGCTCCTTGCTCTTCTTGCGGTAGTCGTTAATGAAACTGTTTTTTAAAATCCGAAACAGCCATGCCTTGGCATTAGTTCCGCGCTGAAAAGAATCAATGAAGCGAAAGGCCTTTAAATAGGTATCCTGAACCAGGTCACTGGCATCATCAACATCCAGCGTAAGCCGGTAGGCAAAGTTGTGCATGGAGTTAATATGGGGCATAAACTCGCTGTGGAAGATACTATGCTTCTCCGATTCGGTGTACTGCTGGTTGTTATTTTCTTCCATGAATTTCAAAAGTAGTAACTTCTTTAGATAAATTATAAATAAAAAGTCGCTGCCCACGGGCAGCGACTTTGATTCTCGGTGCAGGACAATTAATGTCGTGCAATCACTCCGTTTAAGGATTTTACCATGCGAATGAATTCTATCCGGTAACCTTCTTTGTCTGTACCCCTGGCGCTTTGCGCCAGTTGAATCACATCATCGTACGTAAAGTTTTTGATGTATTCTGAATCGCGCAGCAGCATACCAAAGCCCGCTACAGCTGCCGACCACCTGAAGTTGTCGGTGGACTTTTCAAGGGCTACTGAAGAATCAACCAATGGATGCACAATTAATTTGCTCACCTCTTCATCCGGCTTTTTATACCGGAATTTCACCGTCATCAGTTCCTTTGACTTTTGGGCCGAATGATCAAGCCTGGCGCTTTGATACTTCAGCGCATCGATTTTAAAGAACTCGCTTTCTACACCAACCGGTATAACTTCGTAAAGTGCCGTAACTGTATGGCCTGAGCCCAAATCGCCCGCATCTTTCTTATCGTTGTTGAAGTCTTCGTTCTTCAGCAAGCGGTTTTCATAACCAATCAGCCGGTAAGCCTGAACTTTTGCGGGGTTAAACTCAATTTGGAGTTTAACATCTTTGGCAATAGTGAACAGCGTGCCGCCAAATTCATTTACCAACACCTTTTTAGCTTCGGTAATTGTATCGATGTATGCGTAGTTGCCATTGCCCTTATTGGCGAGGGTTTCCATTTTTGAATCTTTGTAGTTGCCCATGCCAAAACCCAGCACGGTAAGGAATACACCGCTTTTCTTCTCCTCCTCAATTAACCGCTCCATGGCCGCATTGCTTGATTCGCCTACGTTAAAGTCGCCATCGGTGGCCAGGATAACCCGGTTGTTTCCGTCTTTTTTAAAGTACTTTCTGGCGGTGGCATAAGCCAATCGTAAGCCGGCACCGCCTGCGGTAGAGCCGCCAGCTTCAAGCCTTTCGAGCGCATCGATAATTCGTTTCTTATCAGCACCGGAGGTTGGCTCCAGCACCAGCCCGGCTGCACCGGCATATACTACAATAGCCACATGATCCTGATCGCGCAATTCATTGATGAGCATCTTGAACGATGATTTGAGTAACGGCAGTTTGTTCGGCTCATCCATCGAACCGGAAACATCAATAAGAAATACCAGGTTTGACGGGGGCAGATTTTCGGTGGGTATACGTTTGCCCTGCAACCCGATATGCACCAACTTGTGGTTTCGGTTCCACGGTGCATCCGAAATTTCGGTGATGATGTTAAAGGGGTGTTCTCCTTTGGGTTGTTCATAATCATAGTCAAAGTAATTCACCAGTTCTTCAATACGCACGGCATCTTTGGGCGGGCGCTGGCCGTTGTTAATAAACCTGCGGGTGTTGGCATACGAGGCTGCATCGACATCAATGGAAAAGGTAGAAAGCGGATTGCGCAACGCATCATGAAAAATATTTTCATGAATGGCATCGTATTCTTCCGTATTCCATTGGGGCCGTTGGTGGTCGTTGAAATACGCTTGCTCATATTCGGCAGGAGTGCCCATGGTGTAGTCTTTCTTCAGCCGGCTCTTCGTGCTGTAGCCTGCTACCACAGCTTCGCTAAGTTGGGTAGCATCCATCAACATGGAGACATTGATAACGTTGGATGTTCCGATTTTTACCTCGCGTGTTGCTAACCCGATAAACGAAAAAACAAGGGTACCCCCAGATTGCGGAACAGAAATTGAGTATTTGCCTTCAGCATTTGTTACTGTTCCGATGTTTGTTCCTTTTAATAGAATATTTACACCAGGCAGGGGGCTGCCATCATCAGCCGAGATTACTTTACCGGTAATGGTTCGGTGATCGTGCACCCGAAATCCCAGCGCACTGAATACCAGGGCCGCCAGAACGATTAATTTTGTTTTCATACGAAATTGGTTTTGGTTACACGTCTGAGATGCCGCTATTCAACGGATTCCATATGCAGCCGGAAAAAATTCTTATCTTAAAAAATGCTTTTTACCCGCCCGTTGCCTGAGTTAACCGACCAGGATTTGGTTGCGATGTACCGCCTGAAGGGCGATATGGCTGTATTGGGCGAATTGTACAAGCGCTATTCGGGGCTGGTGTATGGTGTTTGCCTGAAATACCTTAAAAACAAAGAAGATGCGCGCGATGCGGTGATGCAGATTTATGAAAAGCTAACGGTAAATCTGTTGAATCACGAGGTAACTTATTTTAAAAGCTGGCTATATGCCACCTCCCGCAATTACTGCCTGATGCAACTCCGAGCGCAAAAAGGAAAGCATGTTGAGGAATTATCGCCTTTTGTTATGGAATCCGGTGATTTTCCGCATCTGGAATCCGGAAGCGACCTGGAAGAAAATCTTGTTAAATTGGAGAAGTGCATAGAAAAGCTGGCAGCGGAACAACAACAGTGCATTCGCCTGTTCTTTTTAATGAAACGATGTTATGCTGAAATAAGCACGGAAACCGGGTATGCGTTGAACCAGGTAAAAAGTTATATCCAGAACGGCAAGCGGAACCTGAAAATTTGTATGGAACGAAATGACTGATTACACCAACGATATTACGCGTTACCTCAGGGGAGAGATGACTCCGGCAGAAATGCATGCTTTGGAAAAGAAGGCTCTTTCCGATCCGTTTCTGGCCGATGCGTTGGAGGGAGCTGCCACGGTTGGTGTACATGATTTTACAAGTGAAATAACTGCAATCAACCAAAGGATAGAAGAGCAACCAAGGTCTAGAGTTGCCGCCAATGAAGCGTCAGCCTCCAGAGTTGCAGGGCAACCGTCTTCTGTAGCCGAAAAGCCTACTGTTCATCGGGTAACTGTAGCGGGTTGGGCCATGCGGATAGCTGCGGGATTGATTTTGCTTGTGGTTGCCTCATTTGTGATCTGGCAGTTCACCAAACAATCGGAAGATACTCCGCTGGCCTTGAATGAAACAAGCACAGGGTCTGCTCCCGATGAAGACCATAAGCAAGGATTGCCTGCCGAGTTGGACCCTGCAGAGGAAGCAGGTGGCCGGGTGGATAAGGATGAAGTGAGCAGGCAGGCATCCACATCCCATGCCGATACTGAGCAAAAACCCTCGGGAAGCTTAGCCGAAAAGAAACCCGATAGTAAAACAGATGATGAATCGGTTGCTGACCTACAGGCCGCACCGGTTCTTGCTGAAGCAGCAAAAGCCAAGCAACAGACCGAAGATATGTCCGCCACTGAAAAAGATGCAGCTAAGCTTGCAACAGTTGATAGACCTGAAGAAGAAGCGCTTGCCAATGATGACCGGAAAAAAGCAGCCGGTATTTCCCGCTCCAGTGTAAATCAAAATCAACGGGTAATTCATGGGAAAGTAACATCAGCTGAAGATGGCAGTCCTTTGCCCGGGGTGAATGTTATCATTAAGGGTACAAGTACAGGTACCGTAACCGATGCAGGCGGCAATTATCAGATTGAGTCAACGCAGCCAAACCCTTCGTTGGTGTATTCGTTCATTGGCCTTCAATCACAAGAGGTTTCTGCCGGAGACCGGAGCCAGGTGGATGTGCAGATGGCATTGGATGCCGCCCAACTTAGTGAAGTGGTTGTTACCGGCTATGCTATTAGGAATGCTGAGCCTTATACGCCTACTGTTGAACTGGCGCATCCCGTTACCGGTAACCGGGAATTTAAAAAGTACCTGGAGAGCAGTTTGCGTTATCCGCAGGAAGCCCTGGATAAGAAAGTAGAGGGAAGGGTAACGGTTGAGTTCTTTGTGGAAACCAATGGTGCCCTTACAGCTTTCACTGTTATTCGCGGGATTGGCGCAGGGTGTGATGAGGAGTTAATACGACTGATTAAAGAGGGTCCGCGGTGGGAACCTACTAAAAGAAATGGAGCACCCATTCGCGACAAGGCCCGTGTACGGTTAAAATTCGAAATACCGAAGAAGCCTTAAACCACTTTTCTGCGAATCAGTTTGGCATACGTGCGACTTACCGGGAAACTTTTTCCGGTTTGCATTTTTACCATCATGCCGCCATTAAAATGTTTTTCTATCTCCTTCAGGAAGTTAATGTTGATGATGGTGCTTCGGTGAACGCGGATGAATGTTTCGGGGTTTAGTATTTCCTCCAGTTTTCCGATGCCGGATGAACTTACGAACTGATCGTTTTTGGTGGTAAGGATTGTATAGTCGCCCGAGGCTTCCAGAAACATAATTTCTTCTACCGGCAGGTTAATAAGTTTTTCTGATTTCTGAACAAAAATATGATTGTCGTAAGAAGATTTGTTTTCCGTTTTCAGGCTGCGCAGCAGTTCGCCCACGTTGTTTTGTTCCAGTTTCATTCGTTCAATGGCTCGCTTTACGGCCAGCTTGAAGCGCTCCAGATCAATGGGTTTTAACAGGTAGTCCACTGCGTTTTTTTCAAATGCCTTGATGGCGTACTGGTCGTAAGCCGTGGTGAAAATTACAAACGGATCATGCGTTATGTCATCCAGAACATCAAAGCCATTCATGCCGGGCATTTGTACATCAAGAAAGATCAGGTCTGGCTTAAGATCATCAATAAGGTCAACCGCTTCTTTACCTTTGGTGGCCTCTCCGATTACCCGTAGTTCAGGTAAATGTCCGATATACTCTTTCAAAAGATCGCGTGCCAACTGCTCATCATCTACCAGCAAACAATTTATAGTCATAGTTTATGGGTTTATCTCTTTCAAACGGCTTCACTCTTTAATTCCGGTTCATTAACCACGGTGTGCTCATCTTCCTTTAAGGGTATAAAGAAACTCACCGAGTAGCCCGATTCATTGGAGCGGATATGCAAACCGGCACCAGCGCCATACGTGCTTCGAAGGCGTTTATCGGTATTTTTTATACCCACTCCGGAGGAGGTGGAGTCCATTACTTTTTTTGCGTTCGAGCCCATGCCATCATCTTTTACTTCGAAAAAAATACTTTGATTGAGGCGTTTGACAGTTAACGTAATTGTGCCGCCTGTATCTTTTGGTGCAATGCCGTATTTCACCGCATTTTCGACCAGCGGCTGTAAAATCATGGGTGGCACTTTTATGCCCAGACAAGTAAAATCAACCTGCTTAATAAACTTTAGCCGCTCGCCAAAGCGAACCTGCTGTATTTTTATGTAGTTATCGATAAAATCAAGTTCATGAATCAGTTTTACCAACTGATCGCCATGGGAATCAAGTGCATAGCGAAAGATGTCAGAGAGTTGCGTGATTACTTTGCGCGCGTGTTCTTTGCTGGAGCCCACCAGCATGTTAATAGAATTAAGCGTGTTAAATAAAAAATGCGGGTTGATTTGGGATTTAAGCAGCGACAGTTGCATCTCCCGGTTTTTAATGGCCAGTTCACCTTTTTCCTGTTCGCGTTTCTGCATCCGCTCAAAGTAGCGGATGATGTAATACACGGCAGCGGTAATCACATATTGATTCTGGAAATGCAACCCTTCCCAGCGCAGCAACCCCACCATGTGGTCTTTCCAGTTGTCAAAATATACATAGCCTTCCACGTAATCTTCAAGGTAGTAACTGAATGACCCCATGATCAGAAAGAAGAGCATCGCCCCGGCAATATGCCCGGCAACCTGAATAACAATTTTATACCGGAAGAGGAAGTGGGAATACAACAGGATGAGCGCAATAAAAATGCACAAGGCCTCAAAAAGATACAGAGCGTTCCAGAAAACATACATGAAGGGCGTTTCGAGCTTGTATTCAATGATGGCACTGACTGAAAAATTGATAAAGTACCACAGGCAAAGCAGCAGGTAGGCTCGTTTCCAGATACGTGGTATTTTCTCAAGACTGATCAAAGGGCTAATAAATTGACTGATAAAGTTACAGTAAAGAAGGTAAATGCGTTTAAGGCTTCTGTTTCATCGGTAAACATCCAAAAAATGCGGATAACCTTACCTGTAATTTGAAAGACGGGCACGATTGCGCAACTTTATTTTCTAAAATGAGGATTTACGGTATCATCTGGTTACTTGCACTTTTGAGTGCGGAGGCTGGCGCGCAGAAAATAACTATTTCGGGCAAAATCACTGACCGTGATACCGGGGAGGCACTTCCGTTTGCATCGGTCGGAATTCAGGGAAAGGCCATTGGAACGATCAGCAACCTGCAAGGCGAATTCGACTTTCATATACCGGTCGGGTACCAAAATGAGATCCTCGTAATCAGCATGCTGGGGTACATTAATTTTGAAGCACCGGTATGGTCAGTTATGGGTAAGCCGCTGATGGCTGAGTTAACTCACTCAACCACGGTGCTTAATGAAGTGGTTGTTCGCGACTCTTTATCGGGCGGAGACATCCTGCGGGTTGCACTGAGCCGCATTGAAGCCAATTACCCGATGCAGCCCTTTTTAATGGAGGGCTTTTATCGCGATGTAAAAAAGGTGGCAGGTACATACATCTCCTTATTGGAAGCTGCAGTTGAAATTTATGATGAGGATTATGCCGAGCCCCGCAATAAGTACAAATTGCGCGAACGGGTTAAACTGGTGGAGGTACGCAAAAGCATCGGCTATGAGAGTCGGTTTACCACATTTTTTGATCAGGATAACCTCCTGGAAGATCTTTTACTTCACAATAATATCCGATACCGGCAGATTGAAGCACGGGAAGAAATGTTCTCCGGTATGAAGCGTGAACCCGATTCCTATTACAACGGACGTGAGATATTTGTGATTGCCCATACACAACAATATTTGCTGAAGATTTTTGTTGACAAGCAAACCTATGCCGTTGTGCACCTGGAGTACGAAACAGACTCATCAAATGAACTGATTGGAAAGAAGAAAAATCTTGTTGGTCGATTTGCCGGTTTACGAAAAACAATCGACTTCAGGGAGGTAAACGGCAAAATGTATTTAAGCTATCTCAGCATGACTTCCAAGGTGAGCTGGCACAACCGGAAAAGCAATGAAATGAAATTTGAAACAGAGTTAATGCAGCAATTGCTGATTAATGATGTTAAACCCGGTGTGAGTGAACGCATTAAAACTACCGAGCGTATGCGTAATTACGGCCTTCAATACCAGGATAACCCTTACAACAAAGCTTTTTGGGATAACTATAACCTGATTAAAGACACTCCGATTGACAAACAGATTCTTGAAGATCTGGAAAAAATAGCCCCTTTGCATGAGCAATTTGAGGGGAAGCATTAAAAACCTAACGAACTCCAATGCGTTCGTTCCACTCGTAAACCTTGTTGGCAATATCAATGAGCAAAGTGGGTTCTTTTTCAAGTGCGTTACCAATAACAATCATGTCGGCTCCTGCCTGCAAGGCGGCCTGTGCTTTTTCGGGCGTGTTGATACCTCCCCCTATGATCAGCGGAACAGAAACAGCCTTGCGCACAGCGCTTATCATTTTGGCGCTGATTTCTTTTTCGGCACCGCTGCCGGCATCCAGGTAGATGAGTTTCAGGCCAAGCATTTCGCCAGCCAGAGCGGTGCAGGCTGCCAGCGAATATTTGTCATCGGGGAGTGGTATGGTATTGCTGATATAGGCCACTGAGGTAGTACGCCCTGAGTTAATGAGCATATAGCCGGTGGGCAAAACTTCGAGCCTGGTGTTTTTTATTACCGGAGCAGCAACCACGTGCTGACCAATGAGTAACTCCGGATTCCGGCCGGAGATGAGCGATAAAAACAAAATACCGTCAGCAGAAGGCTCCACCTGCATGGCATTCCCTGGAAATAAGATAACGGGCAGATTCACGTGTTGTTTGATCTGACTTACAACCTCAGCCAAGTTGGTGGTTGTAACCAGGCTGCCACCTACCAGAAAATAATCCACACAATTTTCACTGGCCAGATCAATAAGGTGTTGCAACTGAACCCGGTCAGTAATCTTGTCGGGATCTACCAGTACCGCAATGGATTTTTTATCCAGCTTTTGCTTTTGCTGCAGCGAATCAAGAATGCTCATGCTCACTTTTTTTGGCTTGTGTCTGTAGGTACTCTGAAAGTTTTTCTTTAGCCATGTTCAATAGAAAAACAGTGGCCTGGCTAAGCAAGGCTGTACTGATATGCGACAACACATTTGTAACAGGTGAATCATCTTCGGGTTCAAGATCCGTATCTGATTCGTTTATCGGCTTCGAAGCTGCCTTTTTTGTTTTTGTTTTCTTTGATTTTGATCCGCTGAACTGACGAAAAAGAATATATGTAAGGGCCAGGGCCCCGCCAATGATCAAGGCATTGGTAAGTATTTTTTCTGTGCGGTCTGACAGTTCTTTCAATTCACCCTCAACTTCTTCGCGTTGCATCGAAGCCTTTCGCAACAGCTGGCTTTTTACCGGGTCGTCTGTTTGTTGCGTACTCATTTTGCTAATCTTTTTTGAAATGTTTCTTAATGTCCTCTTCAATAATGTTGCTTAGCCGGTCGCGTAACACGGCCAGAATAATAATCAGGAGCAGATAAAATCCACTGATTATAACAAAGCCCATAGCATTGCCCACATACGGGCTAAGGAGCAGTGCACCCGCTACACTTAGAAATACAATAACAAGTCCAGCCAGCAGCATTAACACCAGAAAAATTGAGGCCTTGGCAATTGCGCGTGCAACGTCTGATTTCAACTCGTACTTCAGTAGTTCAAGGCGGGTTTCAACATAATCGTTCAGGCTGTTTACCAGGCCATCAAGCTTTAAGAATTTCAAAATGCTGTCCTTTAGCATACGGAATTGTTCATGCAATATAGATAAAATTGATCGGCCGAAATTCCTATTTCCGTGAAATGGATATGATTTCCTCAGTTTCGGTAATGCGATTACCGGTTTGACTGACAGACCGGAGGATAACAGGGTACTCCTTACTTACGTACAGCCGCTGCACAACCGAGTCGCTGAACTGATCATAATGCCGGTTAAAAACGTAAACCGAATCGAACGTTAAACCTGGAGCAATAGAAAGTGTTGGTAAAACGGTTTCGATACAGCATTTGTATTTACCTTGTTTATTCTCACCATCCCAGCAATAACCGGGTTTATTGAAAAGCACCATTTCTTTATTGATCATGAGCAGGTTGTTGCGCTTGTAGACTACAAAAATTTCAGCCGGAGCTTCATCAACCGACCGATACATCAGCCATTCGCTACTGCCGGATGGAAGTTTTAAGGTGATGGCTACTGCCGATTGAGCCGATGTAGTGTAATCGGTTCGTTTAAAATTCATCTCAATGGTTTCTTTTGAGCCCCTGTTCAGATAGATCAGCGTAAAAGGAATGAAGAAAAATACCGTAAGAACATACACAAAGCCCACCAGCCTGAAGCGCAAGGTAAGCCGCCCAAGGTGCGTTGCAAGGCTTAAGGGAATTTGACGGAGAAACCGAAGAGGAAAGAAAATCAATACACCAAGAAAGTTGAAGATGAAATGAACGAGCGCAATGCTGATGGCACTGGCGGAATTTACATGGAGTGTTGCCGCAATGAAGGCGGTGATTGTAGTGCCAATGTTAGCACCAAGAATAAACGGTGCTGCCTTGCGCAGGGTAATTATTTTTTGAGCTACGATGGGTACAACCACTGATGTGGTGATGGTGCTGGAACGAATAGCCGCTGTGGTAACCAGCCCCCAGAAGAATGATTTCCATGCGCTCTTGAAAAAAAACCGACTGAACCGCTCCGGTGAACCGGCTATGAGCAACTGGGAGATGAGTCTCCTGAAGAGCACAATGGAGAAAAACAACAATCCAAACGAAAGCATGGCCAGGACAAACCCGCTGGGGATGATACGGATCATAAATTCAACAAGCGGGTTAAAACCTGCCCATCCCGAAGGAAGCGTTTCTGTTGGAATAGGAATTGTGTTGAAGAAACGTTCTGTGATTCGCAGAGATAAATCCGACAGGAAGCGAAAGTAATACTCAAGTGGAAAAAGAACGACCACTGTGAGAATATTGAAAAAATCGTGGTAGGTACCTGCTGCTACTGCCCGTCTGAACTCCTTCCGTTTGTTAATGAACCCTAATGAAACAATGGTGCTGGTAATGGTGGTGCCAATGTTGGCACCCATAATGATGGGTATGGCGCTGCCCAGCGATATCGAGTCGGAAGCCACGAAGGCTACCACCAATGCCGTTGTGGTTGAACTGCTTTGAATCATGGCTGTAATCAGCAAGCCGATGAATAGAGCAATGAAGGGATTGGAGGTTGCCGTAAGTATTGTTTGGGCTGCTGACTCACCAAGGTGCTGAAGCGATGACACCATCAGATCCAATGCGAATACAAAAAGCAACAAGGCGCCCAAAATGAACATGATGGTCCGCGCCTGGCGGATACGCTGGGAACCGGGAGTTACGGGTTGCTGTGGTAAAGGGCCTTCCAACCGGGTATGAATGTTTTTAGGAAAGCTAAAATCAAAAAATCAAATTCCCAATTCAGTTATTGCAAGCCAGGCCATTAACCCGGGTCCGATGGTGAGTGCGTCCTCGTCAATATCAAAGGTTGGTGTGTGTACATACGAGGTTATTCCTTTTGCTTCGTTGCGGGTTCCTAACCTGTAAAACGAAGCCGGAATGCTATGCGAATAGTATGCAAAATCCTCCGAACCCATGGTAATGTCCAGGTCAACGATATTTTCTTTACCAACATATTCTTCTGCTGCTTTACGGATCCTTGAGGTTAACTCAGCATTATTTTCAAGACAGGGATAGCCGCGCGAAATGGTAACCTCGCACTTTGCCCCCATGCTTTCGGCTAATTTTGTTGCCATGGTTTTGATTTTATTCAGTGCTTCTTCCCGCCATCTTTCATCGAGTGTTCTGAAAGTTCCTGCTATGCTCACTTCGTTTGGAATAATATTCGTTGCCCCGTTAGCCATGATTTTACCAAAGGTGAGCACGCTCGGTTGCTTTGGTGATGCATTGCGGCTGATAATCTGCTGCAGCGCTATAATAAGGTGTGATGATATAACTACAGGATCGATGGCGAGTTCCGGAGCGGCTCCATGTCCTCCTTTACCGATTACGTTAAGGTAGATTTCATCTGAACTGGCCATATACCGGCCTTCACGAAAACCAATTTTACCTGCAGGGAGCAACGGAAAAACATGCTGACCAATAATGGAAACCGGTGCAGGGTTTTTCAGCACACCTTCCTGAATCATAAGAGAAGCACCACCCGGATTTTTTTCTTCACCCGGCTGAAAAATCAGGCGCACAGTTCCTTCAAACTGGTTTTTAACTGCACTCAGAATTTTAGCCGTGCCTAGCAAGGAAGCGGTGTGAACGTCATGACCGCAGGCATGCATCACACCCTTCTTTTTGGATTTGTATGGAACTTCGTTTGCCTCCTGAATGGGTAAAGCGTCCATATCAGCCCGAAGGGCAACGGTTTTTCGGTTCGGGTTTTTTCCTGTGATTTCGGCAACAATTCCTGTAGAGGCAAGGCTATAGGGGTTCAAGCCTAATGCATTTAGCTGCGCACTAACGTAGGCTGCGGTTTCAAATTCCTGATAGGATAACTCCGGATGGGCGTGCAGGTGTCTTCGAATGGTTACTACTTCGGTGGCGAAGTCCTTGGCAAGGCTTTTTATCCGTTCAATGATTTCCATCCTCAAAAATACAAATCATTCGAAGGAATGCGGCCCTTAACAGCGGCACGGTCAATTTATCGGAATCTTATCAGGAACCACAATGGCTCCCGGAAAATACCGCTTAATGGCCATGTAATCGGCCTGTGCATCCAACCGGGTATAATACCTGCCGGTTTTCACCCGAAAATTTGGTTGAACATACTGTACGTCAGTCTCCAGGTGTGGGAGGTAACTAAGCATGTTTTTCTTTACCGTAAGGGCATCGTCCCGCTTCAGACCCGAATATATCTGTATGGTGAACCCATCGATGAATTGGCGGGTGAGGTTTAGGCGATCAATACTGTCAAGAACAGAATCTACCTGTTTATTAAGTGAATACCGTGGTTCAACGTAAGCTTTTGGGTCGCGCTTTGGTTCTTCTGTTGCAGCACTATTGCCGGTCTGGGGTTCGTTAATTGCAGGCCGGTATGCAGTCAGGTCTTCACTGTACTTTCCCTGTTTTGTGTTTGTGGTTTGCGGAGGCCTGCATCCATTGAAAAAAAGCAAAGCCGGTAACAGAAGATATGGTAGCCAGGTCTTCATTCAATAATAATGCACCGGTTGTTAAGAATGTCATCTTCAACTTTTTTATACTTCACATCGCGCAATATCTTACCATCCGGATACTGCACGGAAACACGGTCATTCCGGTTTGCAATTTTTTGCGATTTAGCCGGCATTATTTTTTCCTGGGGCGGCCTATTTGTTTGCGCCTGGGCATGTCCGCCACCGCTAAGCAGCGAACGCGATTCTTCCTTTTGTTCGCTGAAGCGTTGCCTGCGGGCCGAACGAGCTTCCTGTACCTGGTCGGGTTCCTGTACCGGGATGTCGGCCTTCATCAGGAATGAAATGGTTTCTTCGTTTACTTTCCCCACCAAACGTTTAAAAAGTTCGAAGCCTTCAAACTTATAGATCAACAGCGGATCTTTTTGTTCGTACACGGCCGTTTGTACGGATTGTTTCAGGTCGTCCATGTCGCGCAGGTGCTCTTTCCACAACTGATCAATAATGGCCAGGGCTACCATTTTTTCCATGGCTTTTACCAATTCGGCATTTGCGGTATCCACGCATTTTTTCAGGTTGGCTACAATGCTGATGTTTTTGGCGCCATCGGTAAACGGAACGAGGATATTTTCGATGGTTGCTCCCCGTGTTTTGTAAATTTCTTTAATTACCGGCAAAGCCTTATCGGCTACCACCTTGTTCTTTTTATGGTAATGCTCCAGCGCTTTGTGGTAAAGGTCGTTGGCCAGTTTGGTTTCATCCTGTTTCTCAAATTCTTCCTTGCTAAGTTCATAATCCAGGGCCAGCGTACTAAGTACATTCAGGCGAAGGCTTTCGTAGTCGTTTGCAGCCTTGGCATTACCCACGATGTCTTCGCAGGTGTCGTTGAGCATGGTAAGGATGTCGAGTTCCAGGCGTTCGCCAAACAGGGCATTTTTTCTGCGTTTGTAAATTACTTCGCGCTGCGAGTTCATTACGTTGTCGTACTCCAGCAAGCGTTTACGGATTCCGAAGTTGTTTTCTTCCACTTTTTTCTGGGCCCGTTCTATGGAACTGGTTACCATGGAATGCTGAATTACTTCGCCCTCCTTTAGTCCTAGTTTATCCATGATGCGGGCAATGCGCTCGGGCATGAACAGGCGCATCAGGTTATCTTCCAACGAAACGTAGAACTGCGATGTACCGGGGTCGCCCTGGCGGCCGGAGCGTCCGCGCAACTGGCGATCGACCCGCCTGGATTCGTGGCGTTCTGTACCGATAATGGCTAAACCGCCTGCGGCACGCGATTCGGGTGTGAGTTTAATGTCTGTTCCGCGGCCAGCCATGTTGGTGGCAATAGTTACGGTGCCGGGCTTTCCTGCCTCGGCTACAATTTCGGCTTCGCGCTGGTGTTGTTTGGCATTGAGCACCTGGTGCTTGATTTTCCGAAGTTGCAGCATGCGGCTTACCAGTTCGGAGATTTCAACCGAGGTTGTACCGACCAGCACTGGCCTGCCTTGTTGGGTAAGTTTTACAATTTCATCGGCTACGGCATTGAATTTTTCGCGCATGGTTTTGTAAACCAGGTCATCATAATCCTTGCGCGTTACGGGTTTATTGGTAGGAATAGTTACCACATCCAGCTTGTAGATATCCCAGAATTCCCCTGCCTCGGTTACGGCTGTTCCGGTCATACCGGCCAGTTTGTGGTACATGCGGAAATAATTCTGCAGGGTAATGGTGGCGTAGGTTTGGGTGGCATCTTCCACCTTTACATTTTCTTTGGCTTCAATAGCCTGATGGAGGCCATCGGAGTACCTGCGGCCTTCCAGCACACGACCGGTTTGTTCATCAACGATTTTTACTTTACCGTCAACAATAATGTATTCGGTATCTTTTTCGAACAGCGTATAGGCTTTCAGCAGTTGGTTAACACTGTGAATGCGCTGCGATTTTACCTGGTATTCGCGGATGAGTTCTTCTTTCTTTTGAAAGCGATCGGCTTCGCTGAGTGACGGATCTTTTTCAATTTTGTTTAATTCGGTACCAATTTCGGGGAGGATAAAAAATCGGGGGTCCTCGCCTTCATTGGTAATCAGGTCAATGCCTTTCTCGGTAAGTTCAACGCTGTTATCTTTTTCATCGATGATAAAGTACAGGGGTTTATCGGCTTCGGGCAAATTGCGTTTGTTGTCTTGCAGGTAAAAGTTTTCGGTTTTCTGCAGGATGGCCTTAATGCCGGTTTCACTCAGGAATTTGATTAAGGGTTTATTTTTGGGAAGGCCGCGGAATGCACGGAAGAGGGCTGTGCCGCCTTCTTTTTCGTTTCCTTCGGCAATTAGCTTTTTAGCTGTAACCAGGTAGTCGGCAACAATTTTTTTCTGGGCTTCTACCAGTTTGAATATGCGCGGTTTTAAATCATAGAATTCATGCTGGTCGCCACGGGGAACAGGGCCTGAAATAATGAGTGGGGTACGGGCTTCGTCTATGAGTACGCTGTCCACCTCGTCCACCATCGCATAGTGATGTCCGCGTTGTACGAGTTCCTGCGGGTCGCGGGCCATGTTATCGCGCAGGTAATCAAAGCCGAATTCATTGTTGGTTCCGTAGGTAATATCGGCCTGGTAGGCATTTCGCCTGGCAAGTGAGTTAGGTTCGTGTTTATCAATACAATCCACGCGCAACCCATGAAACTGGAACAGCGGCCCCATCCACTCGCTGTCGCGAACGGACAGGTAGTTGTTTACTGTAACAATGTGCACACCCCGTTTGGCCAGCGCATTCAAAAAAGCCGGAAAGGTAGCTACCAGTGTTTTGCCTTCGCCTGTGGCCATCTCGGCAATTTTGCCTTCGTGCAGCACAATACCTCCTATGATCTGCACATCGTAGTGCACCATGTCCCAGGTTATCAGGTTGCCTGCTGCCATCCACTGGTTATGCCAGATGGCTTTTTCGCCCTCAATCTGTACGTGGGGGTGTTTGGCGGCCAATTCGCGATCGAACTCTGTGGCGGTAACTTCAAGCCGGCTGTTTTCTTTAAATCTTCGGGCAGTTTCACGAATTACAGCAAAGGCACGGGGCAGTACCTTCATTAAAACTTTCTCCAACTCTTTGTTCCGGGTGGCCTCAAGCTCATCGATTTCGCCAAAGAGGGTTTCCTTTTCGCTGATATCGAGTTCGGGATTGTCGGTCAGGCGTTTGTGAAGGGCCGTGAGTTGTTCATCAATTTCCTTTAGTTCCTGGTTGATGAAGTTCTGAATTTCAGCGGTTTTGGCCCTGAGTTGGTCGTTCGATAGTGCCGCCAGCAAGGCCTCCTCCTGCTTGGTTTGCTCTACCAGGGGCATTATCCGTTTTATGTCTTTCTCTGATTTCGTGCCGAAAATTTTGGCAATGAATTGTAGCATAAAAAAATCAATAGTCGTTAGCTCATCGGCCCATAGTAAGCATAGGGGCAAAGAGGGTCAAAGTTAATTTGTTTTTGGAAATGGATGTTCTCAATAATGACTCCAAAAGCCTGATTTCAGTGTGCTTCACCCATTTTGGCAGGTTGATTGGGTGGATTTGGCAGGGTTTATAATTCAATCATTCCCTCAAACACTTTTTTGGCAGGTCCGCTGAGGTAGATTTCGGTAAAGTACGGCTTGTTGGCTTGTTGCCTGAATTCAACCTGAAGATTACCTCCCCGTGTTTTAACCTTTATGGGCGACAGATACCCTTTTTGCGCTGCAGCCAGGGCTGCGGCCGTTACACCGGTACCGCAGGAAAGGGTTTCATTTTCAACTCCGCGTTCGTAAGTGCGAACATACAGGGTGTTATCAGGAAGCAGTTCAACAAAGTTAACATTGGTGCCGCCTCGGGCAGCAAAGGGCTCGTTGTAGCGGATTTTCTTTCCTTCATCAAAAACAGGAAATGATTCCACCGCCTCAACAAAGCGTACCAGGTGAGGAGAGCCCGTGTTAATGAAGAGATCGGAGTTGACTGGAGTTATTTCGGATACGTTATTCAGTTTTATACGGATGATACCCTGCGTTCCAAATTCACCTGTGTGCTCACCATCGAAGGCATTAAAGCGTGCCATGCCGTTAACCAAACCCAGCTGCGAAGCAAAGTGAAGGGCAGCGCGTGAACCATTGCCGCATAAACTTTGTGAGCCATCGCTGTTGTAATAAACGAGATTAAAATCCAGTGCCGGATGGGTTTCAATAAGCATGATGCCGTCAGCCCCGATGCCGAATCTCCGATCGCACAGGCGTTTGATTTGTTCTGTAGAAAGACTGTATTCATTCCTTCGATTATCAATCAGGATGAAGTCGTTTCCGGTAGCCTGGTATTTGGTGAAATGTAGTTTCATTTGTAGATCATAGAATGGGGTGTTAGTGCCCCCTCTAAAGATCCGTGTTAAAAATTAAAACCTTTAGTTGAGATAAATAATAAAACTTTCTGGTAAATGGTAAAGGTGTTACGTTGTGTAGCCGCGCCTGCAACAAGCTTTGGCGGAGGAGCAACTGAACTTGCATCGATATTCCGTTCAGGGACGGAGGGTGGATAACAAATAGGGGTACAATCCTTAGTTGATTTTGGGGGCGCAGCTTGTTGTGCCGCTTGTTCTGCAGCTCTTTGGGAATAGGAACAAATAGAAATCACCATTACTCCAAACAACACAATTAATTTTTTCATATTAATCAAGTAGTTTAAGTTTAACAATTAAATATAGAAAATCTGATATAAACCTTATAAAAGAATGAGTTATTTCACTTCTTCATAATCAATGTACTCGCCCCCCTTCAGATTGGGCTTTTTCTTTTGTTTTGGCGGAGGCTGGTCAATATTCAATTCGCCCGGTCTGCTGTGGCTATCGGTATAGCCACTTTTTACCTGATGCACAAATACCCGAAACAGGCCAAGTTTATAGAGCACATAGAAGAGCAGGGTAAGAATAAGCAATAGCCGGAGCATGGTTTGTTGTTAACGACTCAGGTATAAATTTCGTTCGCTGTACACTTTCATAAAATAATCGTCCATCAGGTCGTCAATAAAATAAATGGATTCACCAGTGGATTTCATTTCGGGTCCAAGTTCCTTGTTAACATCCGGAAATTTGGAAAACGAAAACACGGGCTCTTTAATGGCATACCCTTTCTTTACAGGACGGAAGGTGAAATCTTTTATTTTATTTACGCCCAGCATAATTTTGGTGGCGTAGTTCACATAGGGTTCATCGTATGCTTTACAGATGAACGGCACCGTGCGCGAGGCTCTCGGGTTTGCCTCAATTACATATACCTTATCATTTTTAATGGCAAACTGGATGTTGATAAGTCCTTTTACTTCGAGTGCCTGCGCAATTTTAGTGGTGTACAATTCCATTTGTTTAACCACAAAATCGCCCAGGTTGTAAGGAGGCAGCACGGCAAACGAATCGCCTGAGTGAATGCCGGCCGGTTCAATATGCTGCATAATACCGATGATGTACACATCCTTGCCATCACACAAGGCATCTGCTTCGGCCTCAATGGCGCCATCCAGGAAATGATCGAGCAATACTTTGTTGTCGGGCAGGTGTTTCCAGATGTCGATGATGTGCGACTCCAGTTCTTTTTCGTTGATCACAATTTTCATGCTCTGGCCGCCCAGCACATAGGAGGGGCGAACCAGCAACGGGAAGCCGATTTGTTTGGATACTTCCAGGGCTTTGTCCGGATCGGTTGCAACTCCAAATTCAGGATAGGGTATGCCCAGGTCTTTCAGCAACGTGGAGAACCGCCCTCTGTCTTCGGCAAGGTCGAGCGAGTCGAAGGAGGTGCCTATAATTTTAATGCCGTACTTGTTTAACTTCTCGGCAATCTTCAGGGCCGTTTGGCCGCCCAGTTGTACGATTACCCCTTCGGGTTTTTCGTGTTGAATAATATCGTACAGGTGTTCCCAGAAAACCGGTTCAAAGTAGAGTTTATCCGAAATGTCAAAATCAGTCGATACGGTTTCGGGGTTGCAGTTAACCATAATGGTTTCGTAACCACACTCACGTGCCGCCAACACGCCATGCACGCACGAGTAATCGAACTCAATACCCTGCCCGATGCGGTTGGGGCCCGAGCCGAGTACAATTATTTTTTTTCGGTTTGAAGAAACAGACTCGTTCTCCGAATCAAAGGTGGAGTAGTAATAAGGGGTTTGTGCTTCGAATTCTGCAGCACAGGTATCGACCAGTTTGTACACCCGCTTGATGCCCAGTTCGGTACGTTTTTTATATACTTCGCTTTCCAGGCAGTGCAACAGGTGGGCAATCTGCCGGTCGGCAAAACCTTTTTCTTTGGCTTTGCGAAGCAGGTGAACCGGTATGGTGTTCAGGTCGTATTGCTCAACTTCATTTTCAATTTGTACCAGCTCTTCAATTTGTTTCAGAAACCACTTATCGATTTTAGTGATGTTAAAAATGGTTTTGAGCGGAATACCGATTTTGATGGCATCGTGAATATGGAAGACACGGTTCCAGGTAGGATTAGCCAGGCTGTGCAGCAGTTCATCCTGGTTGCGGAGTTCTTTCCCATCGGCCCCCAGGCCGTTGCGCCTGATCTCCAGTGACTGTGCGGCTTTTTGAAGGGCTTCCTGGAAATTGCGCCCGATGCCCATGGCTTCGCCAACGGATTTCATCTGCAGGCCAAGCTTCCGGTCGGCACCATGGAACTTATCGAAATTCCAGCGCGGAATTTTAACGATCACATAATCCAGGGCGGGCTCAAAGTAGGCCGTGGTGGTTTTGGTAATGGCATTTTTTAATTCATCGAGGTTGTAGCCTATGGCCAGTTTGGCGGCCACTTTGGCAATGGGGTAACCGGTGGCTTTGGAAGCCAGCGCTGATGAACGCGAAACACGCGGGTTAATTTCGATACCGATAATTTCATCGGTATCCGGGTTAACGGCAAACTGCACGTTACACCCACCGGCAAACTTGCCGATGCCGTTCATCATTTTAATGGCCAAATCGCGCATGTGCTGGTAAACGGTATCGGGTAAGGTCATGGCGGGGGCAACGGTTATGGAGTCGCCCGTATGGATGCCCATCGGGTCGAAGTTTTCAATGGAGCAGATGATGATGACATTGCCGGCACCATCGCGCAACAGTTCCAGTTCATATTCTTTCCAGCCCACGATGCTTTGTTCTACCAGCACTTCGTGTATGGGCGAGGTGTGCAGGCCGCGGTTGAGTGCCTCATCAAACTCTTCGGGGGTATTCACAAATCCGCCCCCGGTTCCGCCAAGGGTAAACGATGGGCGGATAACCAGCGGAAATCCGATTTGCTGGGCTATTTCTTTTCCCTGCAGGAACGAGGTGGCCGTTGAGCCTTTACATACACCAACGCCCAGTTCAAGCATTTTTAGCCTGAATTTTTCGCGGTCTTCGGTAGTTTCGATGGCTTTGATATCCACACCAATAATGCGCACTCCATAGTGTTGCCACAGGCCGGCCTTGTCGCATTCAATACACAGGTTTAGTGCTGTTTGGCCGCCCATTGTGGGCAGCACGGCATCGATGTGGTGCTTTTCAAGAATTTCTTTGATGGACTTCTTAGTCAGCGGCTTCAGGTACACATGGTCAGCCGTAACCTTATCGGTCATGATGGTTGCCGGATTGGAGTTAATGAGCACCACTTCAATTCCTTCTTCACGCAGGGAACGGGCTGCCTGGGAGCCGGCATAGTCAAATTCGCAGGCCTGGCCGATAATTATGGGCCCGCTGCCGATAATCAGTACGGAACGGATGCTTCTGTCTCGGGGCATGTTGGCGTAGTGGTTGGATAAATCGGGCAAAAATAACCAGGAATGACGGGATTAAAAGTATCCCAATAAAAATAGCCCGTCAACCGCCAGGCTATTTGGTTCAGGCTGGTTGCTGTGTTTACCGATTTATTTTTGCCACTTTCCTGATCACCGTTCCTTTGATGGTTTCCATTCTCAGCAAATACAAGCCCGAGGGCATCGTGGACATGTTTACCTGGTAACGTATGTTGCCCTGATCGGGCTGAATCTCGGAAAGATGCAGGTTTTGACCTTGAAGGTTAAAGAGAGCCAGAGAAACCGTTCCTTCTATACCGGTTGCTTCAACCCGAAGCCAGTCGGTTACCGGGTTAGGGTACACCTGGATGGCGGATGCCAGTTCGTTTTCAATGCCGGTGATGGGGTCCTGAATGTATACATTGTCGATAGCCCAGCCCCAGGCGTTTACCGAGGCAGTTGCAAATAACCGGAAGCGTATGATTACATTATCGCCCGTGTTAAAACTGCCATTTC
This sequence comes from Cyclobacteriaceae bacterium, assembly GCA_046294915.1. Taxonomy (GTDB): domain Bacteria; phylum Bacteroidota; class Bacteroidia; order Cytophagales; family Cyclobacteriaceae; genus UBA2336. The sequence goes on from JBKBOE010000001.1 coordinate 74,836, forward strand.
CTTTCAGGTCGAGCAGCCGCGTTTTATAAAGTGCAGCAGTTGGAGTTGTTCCGGTATTGAATGCCCCCAGCCACTGCGAACTTTCGCGGGCATTATAGCCATCCAAAAAACGCAGCCAGGTTTGCCCGCCATCTTTGGAACCCTCAACGATGGCGTAATCTTTGAAGTTGGGGCTGCCGAAAGAAGTACCAAGTGCACTTGGTTCAACAACGGCAATTTCATCAAAGCGCATCAGGCTGTTTGTTGCTGAAATGGTAACGGGTTTCAGCAGGGTTGTTGTATAACTGGAGGTTTGGTCAAGCCCAAAGCCGTTGGGATAAGGATGTTCACTGTGAAGTGCGCTGTTTGAGAAACCGGCTGGTTGGGTAACTGAAAAAAAGTTTCCGACAAAATCGGTGGTGGCGCTGTTAAAATTGTTGGCGTAGGTATTTACGGGGGCACTGAAATTCACAACAGGTACTTTAAAAAAACCGTTAGGAGGCAAGGTGGCAGAGTTACCTGCGCTGTCAGTTGCCAATAACCGATACTCCACAAAATCGCCTGGTGAAAGTACTGCCAGCCCGGTTAACGAAAACGTATAGGAACTTGCCGGGGGATCAACATCAAATTCAATTTCCGTAACGGCTCCGCCATTTACTTTGTATTCTGCTTTCAAAGTTTGAATTCCGCTGGCATCGGTGGCTGAAGAGGTGATTACCAATACATCGTCATCATCTTTCAGGTAGTCGGTGTGGTTGTGTAGAACAACCGGAGGAGTTTCGTCAATCTGTATTTTTAAATTATCAATGCACCAGCCCCAGCCTGCAGCAAGCTGATCGCTGAACAGGCGAAAGCGGATAACCACTTCCTCATCGGTATCGAACTGGTTTTGCAAATCGAGCAGGCGTGTTCGGAAAAGTGTAGGGTCGCCCACGGCTGTAGAATTATTTCCTGAAATAGCACTGTTGTACCGGGTTAGCCAAGGAGTAAAGTCGCGCGAGTCGTACCCGTTAGCCACGGGCAGCCAGGTAAATCCACCGTCTTTACTGCCCTCGACTACCACGTAATCCCAGAACTGCGCCTCGCCAAATACCGCACCGGGTTCACCGGGCTCTACTAAAACAATCTCATCAAATTTTAGAGTGGCCTCCTGCGCTTTAACCCGGATGGGAACTTTGAGCTGATAGAGGTAGCTGTATTCGCCACCCGGGAATCCGTTTCCTTCAGGATAGGGGTGCGTGGAATGAATAGCAGGATTACTGAAGCCGGAGGGGGTGGTAATGCTAAACCCAACGCCAAAGAAGTCATCGCTTGGTGTATTGAAATCATTAGCATAGGAGTTTTGTGTGGGGGCAAGCCCTACAACATTTAGCACGTAGTAATCAGTTACAGGCGAAATGGCCTGGTTGCTGCCGGAGGAATTATCGGTAGCAATAATGCGGTATTTCAATACATCGCCATTCATCAAACCGGTACCAAGATTTACTGTGGTGAGGTAGATGGAGTCTTCACCCGGATTTTGCAACGTAAATGATTGACCGGGCTGGAGTACATCATTAATAGAATACTGCAACACTACCGAGGCAATGCCAATGTTATCCGTTACGCGTGCTTCAATATCCAGTTGGGTGTCGGTTTCAAGTAAGAACGGTTTTTGACTGTGTGAGATAATGGGGGCCTTGGTGTCAGGACCGGTTTCAAAAGTGAACAGGCCCTGCAGTTGGGTATTTTGTTTTCGCACAAACTTGCCGGGCTTTACAAATTGCCGGTTGTTGTTGTCATTAACTGAAATAAAATAGCCGTAAGTTGTGGGTGTTCCTGTTGAGAGGATAGTAGCTGCATATTCATTGGGTGCTCCGGTGGGTGTCATAGCTACCTGGGTGAAGGTTGACCCGTTGGTGGTGTAATTAAGTATAAGTGTGCTTGCATTAAAGCCGTTGTCGCTGGTAACCACAGCGGTAACCACATATGGCCCTGTAACATTTTCGGTGTTGGGCAGTGCCTGGTGACTGATGAATACATTTTCCCAGCCCATGTCTTTCAGCATATTGAGGGCGACACCGGGAGCAAGTACCCGCTCCTGTGGGGCAACTTGAGGAGTCATCAAAGCATCACTGGTTCCGTTAAATGTGTTTTCATCCAGGTGGCTGATGCTGGATCCGGCTGAAAACGTGCCAGGTGCATAAAGCCGTGCATTGGCAGAATTAGGGGTGTCAAAAAAAAGATTTTGCCCTGTGAGTTGTCCTGCCAGCGCGTTGGAGGGTGAGGTGAAACCCTCAATAAGGTTAATGTTTGAGTTGTTCTCAATGGGAACATCATATATAATAGGAACACCGGTGGTTTGTACACCCACTTCACCCTGACCGTTTGAAGTGAGGATTTTGAACGAACCGGAAAACCCAAGGCCGTGGCCGATCTCGTGCAGCACTACGGTTGCAAGGTCAAATGTATTTGCCGGAGGAGCCGTGTTGGGATCCAGGTGCCAGTTGGCACTGCTGCTGAATTGTGTGAAAATCTCCGAGTTACTTCCGTTGAGATTTTTGCCCGACATTTTTTCGGCTAATGCCACCGGGTAAAAAACATTCAGTTTTTGGGCGCCATCGAAGTTGGCAAAAGCCGATGTATAGATAGCCCCGCCCAGAATACCCGCACCCAGAGGTTGCCAATAAGCATCAATAGTTATGGTTTGCGATGAGGTAATGAGAGATGCCCATATATCCACGGCATATTGGAAAGCGGCCTGAGCCTGAGCGGTGAAGCCGTTGTAGTTTACCTGAATGTTGGCGGTTTTGGTGCGTGCTCCGTTTTTCCAGCGTATATACTCTTCTGGTGGAGGTACATAAAAATCATGATTGGCGGTGTGCCCGTAACAAACGGTGTGGGTATTCATTTTAACGCCCATAAACTGCTGAGCCTTCAACCCATCAAACGCTGCGATTAACACAGCAATACTCAAAAGCCAACTGTAAACTTTACCCATACGCGTTGTACATTATAAAATACCTTATCAAAACCGGATTTATTTGCGAATAAAACATACCGGGAAGGTGAAATTAAAAAAAGAAAGGGTATCCTGAAAATCAACAGGCTAAATTATGCCCCTTGCTTTCAATTCAAGGTATTTGTTGATGGTGTTCACGGTAAGCCGTTCGGGTGCGGTTAAGATGGTTTGAATACCGGCTTGCTGCAGTTCTTTAACAATCAGTTTTTTATCGTACGCAAATTTTTCGGCAACGGCCTTGTAATAAATGTCTTTTAACTGAAAGGCAGGAGTTGCCGTGAGGGAAGTCAGTTCCGTATTCTCAAAAAAGATCACCACCAGCACGTGCTGCTTGCTCAGGCTTTTTAAGAATGGCAACTGCCGTTGCATGCCGTAAAGCGACTCGAAGTTTGTGAACAGCAGCAGTAAACTGCGCTGCGTAATTTTTCTGCGGATGTGGCTGTACACCACTGAAAAGTCAGATTCACGATAACCCGTTTTCTGGTTATACAGCACTTCTTGTATTTGCGCCATCTGCCGGTTGCTGCGGCTGGCGGGCAACGTGGTGTTGATGTTGTTTTGAAAGGTTATCAGCCCGGCTTTGTCCGATTTACGGATGGCGATGTTGGAGATAACCAGACAGGCATTAATGGCATAGTCCAGCAAACTCATCCCGTTAAACGGCATCTGCATGACACGGCCTTTATCAATGAGGGAGTACACCTGTTGCGAGCGTTCATCCTGATAGTGATTTACCATCAGGTGGGTTTTGCGTGCGGTAGCTTTCCAGTTGATGGTGCGCACATCATCGCCTGCCACATATTCTTTTATGAGTTCAAACTCCATGTTATGGCCGATGCGCCTGATCTTTTTTACCCCAACATCGGTGAGCCGGTTTGAAATGGCCATCAGTTCGTATTTGCGCATCTGGATGTAGGAGGGGTATACCGGCACGAGGGCATCGGCCGAAAACCGGAACCTGCGTTTGGCAAGCTTCATCGGTGAACTTACAAAGCCATTCACCGATCCGAACGAATATTCTCCACGCTTTACCGGCCGCAAAAAGTAGGTGATGGTTTTAGTTGAACGGGAATCGAGCGTGAGTTGAAAGGAAACATCGCGTTTCTGAAACTGGTGCGGGATCTCATCAATGATTTCAAGCGAAATGGTGAAGGGGTAAAAATTTTCAAGGTAAATCCTGATTTCATTCTCATCGCCATTGGAAAGCTTATCGGGGGTAAAGCGGTAGCCGTGCAGTCCTTTTTTAGTGCCAAACAGCAGCAGAACATCGGCAATCAACAGGGCAACAAGAAGCAGCAGTAAAATTTTGGGAAGGATAACGGGCAATGACAAAACAAAGCTGACAATGAAGGCCAGTACTACAATTCCTGTTCCTATGAACAGCCGGTTGTTGAGATAAATGTCCCTGAGGTGTTTCATCGTAATGCTACCGTGGCACCTCTACCTTATCAACAATTTGTTTAACCACATCATCGGGGGTTACTCCTTCCATTTCTTTATCAGGGGTAAGCATGATGCGATGGCGCAGTACCGGAGCGGCAACAAACTTCACATCTTCGGGTGTAATAAAGTCGCGGCCATGAATAGCTGCAAATGCTTTGGCGCAATTCAGTAAAGCAACCGAAGCGCGGGGCGAGCCACCCAGAAACAGCGCAGGATTATTGCGGGTTTCGTGTACGATTCGGGCGATGTAGTTTATCAGGTTGCTTTCAACATGCACCTGCTGCACGGCTTGCCGGTAATTTTTTATGTGCTGTGCGCTGAGCACCGGTTTCACTTCTTCAGCGGGGGCATGGCCCTGGCGTTGGTGGTGGCCGCTGATGATGGCTACTTCCTGTTCGAGCCCGGGGTACGCCACTACAATTTTAAACAGAAAGCGATCCAGTTGCGCCTCGGGCAGCCGATAGGTTCCTTCATGTTCGATGGGGTTTTGTGTGGCAACCACCATATAAGGATGCTCCAGAGCATATGTAGTTCCGTCAATTGTTACCTGGCGCTCTTCCATCACTTCAAATAGTGCGGCCTGCGTTTTGGCAGGGGCGCGGTTGATTTCATCAATCAAAACGATGTTTGAGAAAATCGGCCCGGCTTTAAATTCAAATTCTGATTTCTTCACATTGAATACCGAAGTGCCCAGTACATCGGAGGGCATCAGGTCGGGAGTAAACTGAATGCGGGTAAACTTCACATCAATAACGCGGGCCAGTAGTTTTGCGGTAAGCGTTTTGGCCACACCCGGCACGCCTTCAATCAACACGTGGCCATCAGCCAGTACGGCTGTAATCAGCAGATCGACCAGGTGTTGCTGGCCAACAATAATTTTACCGATTTCATGGCGGATTTGCTGTACGCTGGCATTCAGTGCGCTAAGGTCAATCCGGTTTTCAAAAAGTTTTTCTTCCATGGTGTTTTGCAATCAAGCGTTTTCTTCTTTGAAGGGAATCCTATAATCTAAAACTATCTATTTTTTTGCTTAATGAGGTCAATTCATCGGCCGTGATGGAGGTTCTGTTTTGAATGCTTTGAATTAACCGGAACAGCGAAGCCACCACATCCGGAGGGTTACCTGTTTTCTGGGCAATGGCAGGCAACACCGCATCGGTGTAAGGATGTACCTGGAAGTTGTGCTTGCTGCGCAACTGATCGAGAAAAAAAGCAATCCGCTTGTCGGCAATAATTTTATGGTCGGCTGACTGATAATACAGGTTGCCGATGGTGCGCACAAATTCAAGTGTTGAATTGCCCAGCGGCTTTATTACTGGAATAACGCGCTGTGTGCGTTTTACCTCGAACACGATGAACAAGAGGAGGGCCGCTATGGAAATATAGTAAGCCCAGGCCAGCGGCTCGGTGGTTAAAATAAAACGGAGCGGGGTGCCAGCTTCGAGCCGGCCCAGGTGGTAAAACTCAGTCCAGTATGTATCGGCTACGGGCAAATGGGAGAGGCTCTGTTCAATAAACCGGTGATTGGCGCCTTGCAACAGATACACGTTGGTGAATACCAGCGGGGTAGAGTTTATGAACAGGCTACCCTTACCCCAGGATATTTTAAGGGTTACCGGCAGGTTGAGATCGTTTTTAACTATAACCTGTGTGCGGGTTGAGTCGAAAGAAGAGAAATAGTTATGAATATTCTTCCGTGGGAATACGTTTTTCTCCATGTCCGGCAGGTTGGGATAGGTAAATTCCAGTGAGGAAGAGTCGTTGCGGTTAAATGCATCGGTAATGGATGTATCGAAAAAATAATCCGATGTGCTCAGGTTCAGTGTATCGGCAAACGTGCCGTAAAAATATTGTGCGGCAATGAAGGCCGTACCGCCTTTTTCAACGTTTTTCAACAACGCCTCAACATCTTCTTTACCCGGTTGGAATGTTGTTGAGAAACTGATGAAGTTTACAGGGGTACTTACCGAGTCGTACCACTCATAAACGGTAAAGTTGCCCCGATGGATTTTCTTTCCGGGAAAGAGGCCGCCCATCAGTTCATTCAGTGCGTAGGTACCATGGGGGTTTTTGTCTTTAGGGTAGTAGGTTATGGTCCAGTCCAGTTCGCGTGGCGAAACCATTTTAATAACCAGGTAAACGGCAACTGCGGCTGCCAGGTAAGCAATATATTTCCAGTCCTTACGCACTACAGGTTGGTTTTCCAGTTCGCATAAGCCGATGAAACTTTATTGAATAACTGCGAAGTGATGGTAAAATTTCCGTACCAGGCATATTCAAAGTAAAAGTTCAGTTCATTGAAGCCGGTACGCAGCCGCACATCGGTTAGTTCTTGCAGGTAATCGTGGTTGGTTTTGCCGGGTTGCCAGTGTATGTAATGATGATCGGAAAGTAGTTTTAAAGCCTGCAGAAACACCAGCCGGATGGCCTGCCGGTATTGTTCGTGTTGAAGCGCCTGGTGGATAAGGTTTTCAAAATCAAGGCTGTGAATATCCTCGTCAATAACTCCGGCTTTGAGCGGAGCCTTTGTTTTGTAAAACAGGGTAAACGGGTCAACCTTAAGCAGCCGCATAGCTACATAAATAATGGCGATGAGCGCCAGTGTAACGATGAGTACCGCCACCCAGTTAGTTGTTGCTGCTGCACGCAGCAACGCGTTAAGAATTTGCTTCAGCCAGATTTTAAACCGCTCCCACAGGCTCATTACAGCGGGAGCCTGGGTGTAACTGAGTTCCGGATTATTCTTGAGTTTCTCCAGCGTGCTTTTATCGAAACTCCGCCATTCTATGGCGCTGGTATCGGAAGGTGGCAAGGTTGTTCTTTGCAACGTGTTTGCAGCAGCCGAGGTGCAAAGCAGAAAAAATAAAATCCTAATACTGTTCATCCTTTGGTTGTGAAACAGGCGTTTGACCGATGGTATCAATTTGCGTAAGAAGACCCCGGGCTTCCTTCAATTCAACCAGGTTAAAATACTGGAAAGCCAGGGCGAGCAGAGGAATCGAATACAGGACAAAACTGGTGATGAAATACAAGGTCATAAAAACCGTATTAATCAGTTCGCTGATGAATGACGGCTCGGCCACCGGCCCACCTTCGAGGCTGTGCATCATGCTGATTAAAAAGTTTATATACCAGGGAATTAAAAAGGCCGAAGCAATAGTGCTTTGAATAATGGAGGCCACCAGCAGTAAACCGAACGTACTCCACCACTTATCGCGAACAAGTTTGAAGCAACGGGAAACCGCCTGGAAGAAACCGGTTTTTTCCCATGCCCGTACAATGAACAACAGCGACAGGGCCACCACCAGGTAAATAAAACCACATACGGTGGCAATGCCAACCAATATACCCAGGTAAACTGAAAGAACTCCGGCTCCGGTGGTTGCGAGAAGAATCAATAGGTATCCTGCGAGCAACAACAACCAATATAACAGGGTAGTGCCAAAATACATGGGCAGCGTATTGCGTACCCTGTCCCAGATAACATCTACTTCAATTTTATTGCTTTTAGTGGTATTATATTCCAGCATATAATTGTTCACCACCGAAACGATCACCACAAAGCTTGCCAGCATCAGCAGGATGGCGCCCGCTATTTGTATCCAGAGAATGGGTGAGGTCAGGTAATCAACCATTACCTCCGGATTACCTTTATTTTGGCTGAAGCCTAAAACAAATTTGAAATACCCGGAGTATAAGTTGCCGGCAAGAATACTGCCGATAAGCATGGGTGGGCCGGCAATAAACAGCAGGCATTTGGTGAGGGGCTTAAAATTCTGTTTGATGAACTCAAACGTGGCGTTGAGTTTTTTGCTGAAGTCACGGGTTTGCTGGAATTCAATCGGGACGAAGGTTTGCATGACGGGCCAGTTTGGTTGGGTAAAGAACAAAGTAATACAGAATCAGCCAAGCCGACAACCCGATAATCAGGATCTTTAGAGGCACCGGCATAAAGGTGTAGCGTGTAATAAAGGATTCGATAAAGCCGGCAATAATAAATAACGGGATAAGACCCATAACGATTTTTAATCCCCGTTTAACTCCTTCTTTAAAGGCGTACAGGCGCGGGTACGTTCCGGGAAACAAAAAGCTGTTGCCCATAACAAAGCCCGCGGCACCGGCAATGACTATCGAAGATAACTCAATGGTGCCGTGCAGCATAATTACCGAAAGGGAATGGGCCAGCAGGTCTTCTTTGTAAAAAAAGGCAAGAAAGGCACCCACCATAATGCCGTTCTGAAACAGGATGAGCCCCGTGCCGAATGAAAAGAACAAGCCGGCAACAAAAGTCACCATCGAAACGCGGATGTTGTTAAAGGTGATGGTAAAAAACATATCGGCTTGTTGCATGTTGCCATATACGGCCATCGGATTTCCGCTTTTAATGTTTTCGATCGTCATATTCACATACCCATCGCCCAGAATAAGCCGTACAAAGGTTTCGTCATGAATGGCCGATACAGCTCCGATGACCCCGGCAAGAACAAAAATGATAAGAGCGTAAAGCATTTGCCTGCGCGAGTGGTACATCAGTAAAGGCACTTCGTACTTCCAAAAGGTGATGAACCGGTTGCGTTCTTCTTTTTTGTTTTTGTAAATCTCCAGGTGGATTTTCGAGGCAAGCGAATTGAGGTATTGGGTTACCCGGCTGTTGGGATACTGCGTACGCGCAAACGACAGGTCATCGGTAAGCTGGATAAAAATCTCCGCCAGCCGGTCGGGGTGAGGCCGCTGGCTTTGAAGATCTTGCTCAATGGCCTGCCACCGTTGCTGGTTTCGATGTACAAAAGCGGCTTCGCGCATACGTCAGGGGTGTCCCATCTTGCCGGTAGCGGAAAAGACAGTTACTTTTCAGCGACCTCCATTACTTTATTCCATACCCGCCACACGTTCTGATAACAGATTTTCGCAATGTCATCGGGTGAGTAGCCTCTGCGCAGCAGTTCGGCAATGAGGTTGGGGTATTGCGATACATCTTTTAAGCCTGTGGGCAGGCTGTCGCCCACGCCATCGTAATCCGAACCGATGCCCACGTGGTCAATGCCGGCCAGTTGTACAACACGGTCAATGTGGTTGGCAACGGTTTTTACATCGGCATAAAGCGAAGGGTTTTCTTTGCGGAACTCTTCAATCACCGGTTTAGCGGCTTCATCGCGCCACGACAGGTTTTTTTCTTTCAGCAAAGCCATCAGTTTCTTCCGGTTATCGTCATTCTGTTTTGAAACTGCCGAATCGAGGAATGTGGATCCGAAGTTAATCTGGATAACTCCTCCATTTTGCTTCAGCGCCTTCACCATATCATCGGCCATATTGCGCTGCCATCCGGGGGTGAAATAGCGTAGCGATGAGTGCGAGGCGATTACCGGTGCTTTGGTAATTTTCAAAACATCGTAAAACGTGCTGTCGGATACATGCGAAATATCCACCATAATGCCCACGCGGTTCATTTCTTTTACCACCTGCTCGCCAAACGGGCTGAGGCCCTTCCAGGTATTGAGCGTATCGTAGGAGGAATCGCAAATCTGGTTGTCTTTGCCGTGCGTGAGGGTTATGTAGCGGATGCCGCGGTCGAAGAAATATTTTACGTTGGCAATGTCGTTGCCGATGGGTGCACCATTTTCCATGCCCATAGGCAGTGAAATTTTTCCAGCATTGAAATTCGCATCGGCTTCGGCCGGTGTGTTGGCCAGGCCAAATTTATCGGGGTGGGCAGCTGCAATACCTCGCACCATATCAATGAGCGAATCGGCCAACGCCTTTCCCATATCAGGCTGGAGTTGGTAGCTTGAGGGTATATAAATAGACATGAAGGGCGCATCGAGCCCGCCTTTTTTGGCGCGCTCGTAGTCAAAATCGCCTTCGGTAGTGCTTATGGGTATGCCCAGGTATTCGCGTTCGAGGCGAAACTTCGAAACTTTTAATCGATAGGGCAGGTCAACGTGCCCATCGGTAATGATATAGGCATGAGCCAGCGAATCGGCAACTTTTGCCAGTTGTTCATCCGGAAGTTTGGTGTAATCTGTTTTTTCGCGGGTTGCGCAAGCGGCCAGCAGAAGAAGTGCTGCCAGCCTGAAATGTTTTGTAATTTGCATGGCGTTGAAGTTTGATTTTGAAAGATTACTGATTTTTTGAAGGGATGCAAACCGTTACCATACGAACGACCCAGAATGTGGTGATTCAGTATCCGGCTGCCAGCCTGGGCGACCGGATTTTTGCCTATCTGATTGACCTGGCTATTATTATTGCCTATTTTATTTTGATGGCGTTCGCGATTAGTTATCTGGGTATTTCTTCTTCCTTAGCACTTTTTATAACGCTGTTTATTATCCCTCCTTTTCTCTACCATGTATTGTTTGAAATTTTTATGAATGGTCAGAGTCCGGGCAAGAAGCAAATGGGCATTAAAGTAGTGCGTTTGGATGGCACTCCGCCTACCATCGGTAACTATATCATCCGATGGCTGCTGCGCCTGATTGAAATAGACCTCATGTCGGGGGCAATCGCTATGCTCACTATTGCCATCAGCGGCAAAGGTCAGCGGTTGGGCGACCTGGCCGCAGGCACAGCCGTAGTTAAACTGGTTAAGCAACGCGAAGTCACAGCCAGCGAAGTATTCACACCGCCAGATGAAACGTATGTACCGGTGTTTCACCAGGCGGTTCAATTGAACGATCGGGATATCGAACTCATCCGGCAGGCGCTGGAGGTAAACCGGACTACCGGTAACGACCGCCCGATGCAACGGGTAACTGAAAAAATTAAATCGTTGCTGGGCATCCAAACCGATATGCCCCCTGTGAAATTTCTGTACACCATCGTAAAAGACTACAGTCACATTACTTCGAAGTGATGGAAAAATATCCGGTGTACACCAGGGCACAACTGGCGCTGCGCAATGGCCGGGATAAACCCGAGGTGTGGGTTGCTTACAAGGGAATGATCTATGAAGTTACCCACTCGCGCTTATGGAAAACCGGAACACATTATGAGCATTGGGCCGGGCAAGACCTGACAGCCGAGTTACCAGATGCCCCGCATACTGATAAGGTGTTTGATAAGTTCAAGGTAATTGGCAGATTGGAGTCGTTCTGCGACTTTAAGCCGGAGAACGACTGACTGTAAAAAACATGATCCTGATAGCCGACAGTGGAGCTTCTAAAACCGATTGGCGCATCATTGGCAACAACGGTGCCATTGAACAGGCGCAATCTATAGGGTATAACCCGTATTATCAGCCCATCGGGCAATTCGAAACTGAAATACGCGAAGTGGTGCTGCCGCAAATCAAACAGCCGATTAGCGAAATTTATTATTATGGCACAGGATGTTCATCCGACCGGAACCGGCAACTGATTCGCGATGTGCTTCAACGGTACTTTGCCAATGCCTATATAGAAATTTGGCACGATCTGGAAGCTGCCGCACGCGCCTTGTGTGGAAGAGAAGAAGGAATTGCATGCATCCTCGGTACGGGCGCCAACTCCTGTTACTACGATGGAAAAAAAATTGTAGCGAACGTTACCTCGCTGGGCTATGTGTTGGGCGATGAAGGGTCGGGCGCCTGGATGGGCAAATGCATTTTAGGTGATTACCTGCGAAAAGATTTGCCCCCCAAACTCTGGGACCAGTTTAAAAAACGGTTTCCTATGGACCGCGATGAAATTCTGAACCGGGTGTATAGCCAGGATATGCCCAGCCGGTTTCTGGGCAGTTTTTCACACTTTATTTTTCAGCACCTGAAGGAACCCTATTGCTACAAGCTGGTGTATAAAGGGTTTAGTGAATTTTTTGAAAAAAACATTTTAAAGTACGACCGTGCCCCGGAATTGAAAGTTCATTTTGTAGGGTCGGTAGCTTTTTATTTCAGCGATGTGCTGCGCCAGGTGGCAAGTGATAAAGGAATAACTGTAAAAAACATTCTGGAAAGTCCGATTGCCGGATTAACGTTGTACCATCAAACCAAAGCTGCCAGCTAATGCCCCGTAAAAGTTCAAGCATTACCGAATCACCCTCGTACTACGACCGGCTCGAGCGTATGAGCATTCGTGAATTGTTGAAGAACATTAATAAGGAAGATAAGACGGTGCCACTGGCTGTTGAAAGGGTAATTCCGAAAATTGAAAAACTGGTTGCCCTCATTGTGCGGAAGATGAAAACGGGCGGAAGACTTTTTTACATTGGGGCGGGTACCAGCGGCCGGCTCGGCATTGTAGATGCCAGCGAAATACCGCCTACCTATGGCATGCCGCAGGGTCGGGTAATCGGCTTGATTGCCGGTGGCGATAAGGCCATCCGCAAAGCGGTAGAGCATGCTGAAGATGATTCGCAACAGGCCTGGAAAGATTTAAAGAAGTTCAAAATCTGCAGGAAAGATGTGCTCATCGGCATTGCGGCATCGGGCCGTACGCCCTATGTGGTGGGCGGGTTACGCGATGCGCGCAAAAACAAAATTGCTACCG
>JBKBOE010000001.1:87727-158697 GCA_046294915.1 Cyclobacteriaceae bacterium
GGCAGCGAAATGGTGCAGTTTGCCGATTACCCGATTGAGGTGATTGTGGGCCCCGAGTTTGTTACCGGCAGCACCCGCATGAAAGCGGGCACTGCGCAAAAGCTGGTACTCAACATGATTTCCACCACCACCATGGTTAAACTTGGACGCGTAAAGGGCAACAAAATGGTAGACATGCAACTTACCAACAACAAGCTGATCAGCCGCGGTACGCGTATGATTATGGAGGAACTGGGGATTGACCCGCAAAAAGCCTTGGCTTTATTACATAAATTTGGTTCGGTACGCAAAGCCATTGAGGCTGAAAAACGTTAGGTATGATTTCACAAAACCCCGAAAAGATTCCCGTAAATATCTTTTCATCATCCGAAGAGGCATCGGTATTCGTGGCCAACGAAATTGCTGCCCTGATTAAATCGCGCCAGCGCGAAAAAAAACCATGTGTGCTCGGTTTGGCCACCGGCTCAACACCCACCCGGGTGTACGATGAACTGGTAACGCTGCACAAAAGGAAAGGGCTTAGTTTTAAAAATGTGTACACCTTTAACCTGGATGAGTACTACCCCATGCACCCCGATTCGCTTCAGAGCTACGTGCGGTTTATGCGCGAGCACCTGTTCGATCATATTGACATTCCTGCAAAAAATATTCACATACCGGATGGCACGATAGCAAAAGATAAGGTGTCGGCATTCTGTAAAAACTATGAAAAGAAAATCCAGGATTTAGGCGGCATCGATATTCAGATTCTGGGCATAGGCCGCACCGGCCATATTGGTTTTAATGAGCCCGGTTCCACCGAAAAATCGTTTACCCGGCTCATCACCCTCGACCATGTTACCCGCATGGATGCCGCCAGCGATTTTTTTGGTGAAGAGAACGTTCCGCGCAAAGCCATTACCATGGGTGTTGGCACCATCCTCAAAGCCAGGCGTATTGTATTGATGGCCTGGGGCGAGGGAAAAGCATCCATCATCCAGAAGGCTGTAGAGGGGCCGGTTACCGATCAGAATCCGTCATCGTTTTTACAAAATCATCCGAATGCGTTGGTTGTACTGGATGAAGCCTCATCTTCTGAACTCACCAGAATCAAAACACCTTGGCTGCTGGATGAAGTGGAAAAATGGAATGATAAACTTGTACGGAAGGCAGTTGTCTGGTTAAGTCAAACGGTAAACAAGCCCGTGCTTAAGCTCACTAACAACGATTATACTGAGCATGGCATGGGCGATATTATTACCGAGTACGGTTCGGCCTACCAGGTAAACATCAAAATATTCAATGAATTGCAGCACACCATCACCGGCTGGCCGGGCGGTAAACCTCATGCTGATGATACGCACCGACCTGAACGGGCAAAGCCCTTCCCTAAACGCGTGGTTATTTTCTCCCCGCATCCGGATGACGATGTGATTTCCATGGGAGGAACCTTCATCCGGCTGGTTGACCAGGGGCATGAGGTACACGTAGCCTACCAGACTTCGGGCAACATTGCCGTGTTCGATGATGATGTGATCCGCTTTGCGGATTTTGTGAACGATTTCAGTGAATCATTCAAACTTAACAAATCGGCCAGTGAAAAGCTGCTGAAGCAGATAACAACAACATTAAAGAAAAAGAAGCCCGCCCAGGTGGATAGCCCGGAGGTGATGCAGATAAAAGGATTAATCAGAAGGGGGGAGGCCAAAGCAGCGTGCCGGTATGTGGGTATTCCCGAAAGCAACATTCACTTTTTGGATATGCCGTTTTATGAAACCGGTAAAGTGAAGAAGAAACCCCTGGGCGAAGAGGACATCCGAATTATTATGGAATTGCTTGAAGCCATAAAGCCGCATCAGGTTTATGCTGCTGGCGATCTTTCCGATCCGCACGGCACACACCGGGTTTGTCTGGCCGCTATTTTTAAAGCTATTGAGCGGCTCAGAAAGAAATCGTGGATGAAGCAATGCTATGTGTGGCTTTACCGCGGTGCCTGGCAGGAGTGGGATATTGACCAGATTGAAATGGCTGTACCACTTAGTCCGGATGAATTGCTGCGCAAGCGCAAAGCCATTTTTAAGCATCAGTCGCAAAAGGACAGCGCCTTGTTTCCGGGTACGGATCAGCGCGAGTTTTGGGTACGGGCTGAAGACCGGAACCATGCTACGGCCGCTGCCTATAACAAACTCGGTTTGGCTGATTACGAAGCCATGGAAGCGTTTGTCCGTTACCGGTTTTGATTACCCGGGTGCAATCCATTCAACCAGGGCCATGCGAGGTACAAGGTATTTGCGGTTGGTTTTCATTTCATGGCAATAAAACCGTGTTCTGCGCAACTTCTCCTTCTTAAAAAATCTACCCCGAAGTTTAAACAGGCTTCCTTCGGCAAGTTCATTTAAAGCAACAGCATTCAGGGTGGTTGAATCAAACAGCCGAAGTTCGGTTGTTAGGGCCGTATCGGTAAAGGTAGAGGCTTTAGGTTTTTGTACGTGCGCGATCAGGCAATTCAGCAAGTTGGGCGGAAAAATTTCGGTGGTTAAGAGGGGCTGCATAAGTTGCCTGAATTCGGTTTTCCACTCCGTACCATGGGGCATAACCTTTCGGCCATATTTTAAATGAACCCGCAGATGGGCTACTTCATGGATGTAAGTAATGAGAAACTGGTACCGGTTCAGGTCGTGGTTAAGGGTAATGGTGTAACCACATTTTCTGGCTGAAAAATCGCCTGCTTTGGTATGTCGTGATTTGGTAAGTTTTAACGCAAACGGTTTTTGCTTCCAGCATTCAAAGCAATAATCTACAGCCTTATCGGGCAGGTGGGTAACAAGGACGTTGCGTAAAGTAAAAGCAGCCATGCCCTAAAAAAACAAAAAAGGCTTTAGATTTTTTTCTAAAGCCTCTCCGAGAACAATCGTCTTCGGATTAATTACTGGGCAGCAGTGCTGTCAGTTGCTGTAGTGTCAGCAGGGGCTTCTTCAGCAGGTGCAGTTTCTTCCGTAGCTGGTTCAGTAGTAGCTTCTTCAGCTTTCTTACCGCCACAGGCTGCAAATGCAAAAGCAAAGCCACAAACCATTAACAGGGCAAATAACTTTTTCATAGTTTACAGGTGTTTTAAATATGGCGCAAATATACTACGAATTAAACATGCTAAAGGGAGGGGGTAAGAATTTTTATTTTTTCTTGAATATCAGCCGTACGGGCACTCCCTCAAAGTCGAAATGTTCACGCAGTTTATTTTCGAGATAACGTTCGTAAGCCGGTTGGATATACTGGGGCAGGTTGCAAAAGAACGCAAACGATGGGAAACGGGCGTTTACCTGGGTGATGTACTTAATCTGGATGAACTTGCCCTTGATGGCCGGAGGGGGGTACCGCTCAATTTCCGGCAGAATAACCTCATTGAGGCGTGATGTAGGGATTTTGATGGTTTTGTTCTCAAATACCTTAACGGTTTTTTCGATGACCTGGAAGATGCGCTGCTTGTTGGTGGCCGAAGCAAAAATAACCGGGATGTAATCAATGGGCGCCAGTTTTTCAAGGATTTCTTTCTTATAGGTATCCGCGGTTTTGGAATCCTTTTCAATCAAATCCCACTTGTTCACCATAATCACAATGCCCTTACCCTGGCGGTGGGCCAGGCTGATGATGTTCACATCCTGCGATTCCATTTTGCGTTCGGCATCCAGCACCACAATGCACACATCGCTTTCTTCCAGTGCCCGTAACGAGCGCAATACCGAGTAAAACTCCACATCATCCCTTACTTTCGATTTTTTGCGGATGCCGGCCGTGTCAATAAGGATGAAGTTTTTGCCATACATTTTATAGTGTGAGTGGATGGCATCGCGGGTGGTACCGGCCTCATCGGTAACGATGCTGCGTTCGGTGCCCAGAAGGGCATTCAGCAAGGAAGATTTACCTACATTGGGTCTGCCGAGAATGGAAATTTTAGGGATGCCCGCGTTGGGGTCTTCTACGCCTTCCGATGGAAAAATTTTTACAAGATCATCGAGTAGCTCCCCCGTTCCACTGCCGTTTTCAGCGGAAATCGGGTACACCTCGCCCAAACCCAACGCATAAAACTCAACGGCATAAGTTGACTTCTCGGGTGTGTCGGCTTTGTTAGCTGCAACAAACACCGGCTTTTTCGAGGTGCGGATAACGTTGGCAAAATCTTTATCAAACCCGGTAAGCCCGTCCTTACAATCGACTACAAAAATTACCGCGGTGGCCTCTTCCAGGGCCATTGCTACCTGTTTGCGTATTTCCGATTCAAACTTATCCTCCGAGCCGGTTACGTACCCACCCGTATCGATTACGGTAAAAAACTTTCCCGTCCATTCGGCATACCCGTAATGGCGATCGCGGGTAACTCCCGGAATATCATCCATAATGGCTTGTCGTTTTTCAACCAGCCGGTTAAACAACGTTGACTTGCCCACGTTTGGTCTTCCTACTATTGCTACAATGTTTGCCATGTTATTCCAAATACCCGAATCGCCTTAGCCGCTGCCTGTCCTTACGCCAGTTATCGGCCACTTTTACATAGGTTTCAAGAAACACTTTTTTAGCAAAGAAACGTTCCATTTCTTCACGCGCTTCGGTGCCAAGTTTTTTTAACATGCTGCCGCCCTTGCCTATCAAAATGCCTTTTTGCGAATCGCGCTCTACATAAATCTCGGCCCGCATCCGGATAATAGCATCCTCTTCTTTGAATTCTGTAACGGCAACTTCTGTACTGTATGGAACTTCCTGTTCAAAATTCCGGAAAATTTTTTCACGGATAATCTCTCCGGCAAAAAACCGCTCTGACTTATCTGAAAGTTCATCTGGCGGAAAGTATGCGGGGTGCTCGGGAATAGCTTCAAGGATGGTTTGGAAAAGTTGCGGCATGTTTTGACCGGTGGTTGCTGAAACCGGCATAATCGCCTTAAGTTCAGGCAAGTGTTCTTTCCAGTGGCTTACTTTGTCTTCAACCTGTGATCCCTTCACCAGATCAATCTTGTTAATGACTAAAACAATGGGTGTAGTTATTTTTCTGAATTGTTTAAATGTTTCGGGGTCGTACTTTTCGCCCAGTTCCACCACCAGCAAAATCAGGTCGGCATCTTCGAGCGATACCTTCACAAAATGCATCATCGCTTCGTGCAGGGCATACTTTGGTTCCAGAATACCCGGAGTGTCTGAATAAACAATCTGGTAGTTTTCGCCATTCAAAATGCCCATAATCCGGTGGCGGGTAGTTTGGGCCTTGGGTGTGGTAATGGAAAGCTGCTCGCCAACCAACCGGTTCATCAGGGTGGATTTTCCCACGTTGGGTTTGCCCACAATGCTCACAAAGCCTGATTTGAATGGTTTGGATGACATTTTCCTGGATTCGATTCCGATGATTGATAAATAATAAAAGCGACCCTTTTGAGGTCGCCTTATTTCGTAGCGGGGGTAAGACTCGAACTTACGACCTTTGGGTTATGAGCCCAACGAGCTACCAACTGCTCCACCCCGCGATTTGGAGCACAAAAGTAGAACGGTAGCCCCGAAAAACCAAATAAGGTTTTATAACCCGCTAAACACGGGTTTGATTTTGTAACTTTCAAAATTGGATTTTGAAAATGGATGAGTTAGGCAAATCTCTGCCGGTATCGGAAAGTATACTTGAAGGTGAACAGGGAGCTGAGGCTGCCGGAAACCCAAACTGCCTAAATTCTTTCTGGTTACCAGTATATTTTTCTTCTGCATCCTGTTTGCATTCGTTATGAATGCTGTGGTAACGTTAATATTGCTGTGATGATTTTTCAGGCCAGGCCACCTTTAGCTGAACGAATGCGCCCGTCCACGTTGGAAGAACTGGTAGGACAGGAGCATCTTACAGGAGCTAATGGAATTATCCGGAAGGCCATTCAGTCAGGTACTATCCCGTCCATGATTTTATGGGGCCCGCCCGGTGTGGGCAAAACCACCATTGCCAACATTGTTGCGCATGAAGTGAAAAAACCTTTTTACACGCTAAGTGCGGTAAGCGCTGGGGTAAAGGATGTGCGTGAGGTGATTGAAAAGGCAAGGTTATCAGGTAAGTCGATTTTGTTCATCGATGAAATTCACCGGTTTAACAAATCGCAGCAAGATGCACTGCTCGGTGCTGTTGAAAAGGGAACCATCACCCTAATCGGTGCCACAACTGAGAATCCTTCCTTTGAAGTAAACTCTGCCTTGCTTTCACGATGCCAGGTGTACACACTCAAAGCATTGGATGAAAAGGATTTGCTCAGGTTGGTGCATCATGCAATAACCCATGATGAACAGTTAAAGCAACGCGATGTTCAATTGAAGGAGCACAACGCACTCTTTCAACTTTCCGGGGGCGATGCCCGCAAAGTGCTGAACCTGCTGGAGTTGGTGGTTGATTCGGAGCCTTCCGGAAGAGTGGTCATCACCGATGAACTGGCCACTACAGTTGCCCAGAAGAAGATTGCCATTTACGATAAGAGTGGTGAACAACATTATGACATCATTTCTGCATTTATAAAATCCATCCGCGGCAGCGATCCGAACGCGGCCCTTTATTACCTGGCCCGCATGGTAGAGGGCGGGGAAGATGTAAAGTTTATCGCACGGAGAATGGTTATACTGGCCTCGGAAGATATTGGAAACGCCAACCCCACTGCTTTGGTTATGGCCACCAGCACTTTTCAGGCCGTAACCCTTATTGGCTACCCCGAAGCCCGGATTATTCTTGCCCAATGTGCGGTTTACCTGGCTAGTTCACCAAAAAGCAATGCCAGCTACACGGCCATTGAAGAGGCTATTCGTGTAGTAAATGAAACCGGTGATTTGCCGGTGCCGTTAGCCGTAAGAAATGCTCCCACCAAACTGATGAAGGAGTTGGGATATGGCAAGGGCTATCAGTATGCGCATAGCTATGAGGGTAATTTTGTGAACATGGAATTTTTACCGGAAGTAATTTCCGGAACTAAATTTTATGAGCCGGGCAACAATGCCCGCGAAGAGGAGTTACGTAAATACCTTCGTAGCCTGTGGAAAGAAAAATATGGTTACTAAGACTCCGCGTGTAGTATCTTGCCAACTGCCATGAAACAAATTTTACTGGATACCTCCCCTGGCTTTGTGCTGCTTTGCCTGCTGGTTGGATTGGGGTATGCCTTCTTGCTTTATTACCGGACAAAAAATCCATGGGGAGTTCAGTTAAACCAGATATTGTTTGCAGGCCGGGTATTACTGGTAGTATTTATTTGCTTTCTGTTGTTAGGGCCAATCATAAAGCAAACCGATACCCATACAGAAAAGCAAGTGTTTGTTATTGTGCAGGATAATTCCAGGTCTGTAGTCGAGGTAATGGATTCCATCTCTCTACGCAACCTGGCTAACCGGGTTTCTGATCTGCAAGCAACCCTGAAAGCGCGAAATGTTGAGCCGGTTCTTATGGATCTGCAAGGCAATCCATTTTCATTCAATTCATTTGATGCGCCTGCCACCAATGTGCATGAAGCGTTACGCAAAGTATCAACACGGTTTGAAGGGCGCAGAGTTGCAGGTGTGGTTTTGATTTCAGATGGGATTTACAACGCAGGTCTTTCTCCGCTTTATGGCGATTACCCGTTTCCGGTATATACCGTTGGCCTGGGCGATACGGCTGTTCGTGCTGACCTTGCCGTGAAGGATATGCTGTATAACAAAGTTGCCTATCAGGGCAATAAGTTTCCGCTGCGTGTGGAAGTTTCGGCCACGGGATTCCGGAATGAGCCGGTTACCGTATCCCTGATGCACAAAGGCGCACTTGTGGAACGGCAAACCCGGGTAGTTCCTGATGACGGCTTCATTCAAATTGAGTTTCAGCCCGTTGCTTCCGAAGAGGGCCTTCAGCGGTGGGATGTTCTTATCGATCGAAAGGCTGTTGAAAGTAATCCGAAAAATAACCAGGCATCCGTTTTTATTGATGTGGTGAAGGGGCGAAAAAAAATTCTCCTCGTGGGCGCAGCGCCACACCCGGATGTAAAAGCCCTCCGGACAGTACTGGAGAAAAATTCCAATTATGAGTTGCTGCTGCATGTGCCGCCTGTGCATGAAGTGCAACCGGATTTATTGAAACCCGATGCTGTTGACCTGATCATCTTCCACCAGGTACCCGATGTTCGTGGACGCCACAGCGATTTGTTCAGACGTTCGTGGGGCAGTAAAACAGCTCTTTTCATTGTCCTTGGGCAACAAACCGATATGAATCAGCTGGCTGCTTACCCGCTACCGGTTAAATATGAACAGCTACCCCGCCAGTATGATGAGGTGACCCCGGTCATTCATCCGGCTTTTTCGTTGTTCACCTTACCGGATGAGGCCGGTTCTGTCTTTCAGGAATTTCCCCCGGTCAGTGTTCACTTCGGAAAAATTCAGATGACACCGCAGGCAACACCTGTGCTGATGCAAAAAGTGGGCAGCCTCGTTACCGATAAGCCTTTGATGGTAGTGGAAAGCACCGATCAGCATAAAGTGGGGGTGATGGCAGGTGAAGGCTTGTGGCGCTGGCGCCTGCACGAATATTCAAAGACAGAAAGCACCACGGTATTTGATGAATTCTTTGGCAAGCTTCTTCAGTTTCTCTCTACAACTGATGATAAGCGCAGATTCCGGCTCTTCCCGGTAAAGCAGGAATTTTCTGAAACCGAGGCTGTAGTTTTCGAGAGCCAGGTGTTTAATGACATTTATGAGCCGGTTTACGGAAACACCATTGACCTCGAAGTAACGGATGAACAGGGAAGACGTACACCCTACAGCTACCTGACCAGCCCCGGTAACACACGCTATATTCTCAGCGGACTGAAAGAAGGGGTTTACCGTTTTCGAGGCACAACCCGTATTAATGATGTGCCCGAAGAAGTAAGGGGTCAGTTTCTGGTAACCGGTCAGCAACTGGAATTAGCTAATCTTGCAGCCGATTTTGACTTGCTGCGTAAACTGGCTGCGAATACGGGGGGCCGTTTTTATCCGGTAACCGGGTTAAATGCTTTACAACAACACCTGGGGCAACTCGAAGCAAAGGGGATACTTCGCAGCAGTGAGCGCTACGAGGCGGTAATCGGTATTAAATGGATTTTTGGGTTACTGCTGTTGCTGATTGGTGCCGAGTGGTTTTTGAGAAAGTATTTTGGGGGGTATTAGTAGCTCGACTTACACGAAGAGGCTATCGAGACTCTACTGCACAAAGTTTTTAACTCACCTAACCCTGTGCTACAAACTACTTTTTATAAGTTTCTCACCCGTTTTCAAATAGTGATTGATTGCTTTCTCCCACCACATCATCGATCTTTTGAACTCGTGTTCGAGTTCTGTCTGAATAAGCTGGTGTATTCATATGTAATGATGGTTTCGGTGGAATCATGACTGATGGCCTCCAGTGCAATGTTGATTTTCACAACCGATTCGCCAGGTGTTACCCGCAAAAATTCAACGGAATAATTTGTCGGGTCGTGCAGCGTAACATTCGCGTACGGGACACAACAGGGGAAATACAGCCTGTATATTTCCCGTGTTGAGTTG
Organism: Cyclobacteriaceae bacterium; assembly: GCA_046294915.1. GTDB lineage: Bacteria > Bacteroidota > Bacteroidia > Cytophagales > Cyclobacteriaceae > UBA2336. The sequence goes on from JBKBOE010000001.1 coordinate 97,256, forward strand.
CCGGTAGGTTAACGTTTTACGAACATTCACTGAAACTACTTGCATAAGATCCCGGCAAGGTAAACCAGGTTGTTCGGGGTGGTTTCGTCTACGCGAATCACCAGGTCTGGTCGGTTTGCTTCATCAACACGTGCATATTTTTTTTAAGGTTGAGTCAGCACGTTTCCAGGCTTTTTCAAACTCCTTTTTCACGGCTTCGGCCTCTTCGGTTCACTGTTGCATCAGTAAACTGTGGTAGCCGGGGTGAGGTCGGGATAGCGGTTCAACAGATTACCAAAAAAGTTGTGGTGTACCTTTTCAAAGGTGCGCTTAAAATCATCCCAATCGCGGTCAATGCTTATATTTTGCTGTACCAGGTTGAGTAAAGTGTTTAACTCCGTTTGGGGTTGATGTGAAGTGTTTTTCAGGGAAATGATTTTTTCCTTGAGTTCCTCAATGAGTTCAGAGAAATGCTGAGGAAAGGCCATGTTAGTAACTCCAAATATTCGTCACAAAAAAAGCGGGTCGCCCCGCTTTTTAACTTAATCTTTCTTCGATGCCGCTTTCGGTTTTTTCACCTTCAGCGTAAGCTGGTCGCCTTTGCCATCGTAATCGGCAACAATGGTGCCGCCTTCTTCGATTTCGCCTTTCAGTATTTCTTCGGCCACGGGGTCTTCCAGGTATTTGGTGATGGCCCGGTTGAGCGGACGAGCGCCAAATTGCTGATCGTATCCTTTCTCCGAAAGAAAATCTTTTGCCTTGTCGGTTAACTCAACGGAGTAGCCCAACGTATTGATGCGGTCGAACACTTTTTTAAGGGTAATCTCAATGATTTTATGAATGTGCTCGCGCTGAAGCGAATTAAACACGATTACATCATCAAGGCGGTTCAGAAATTCAGGACTAAAAGCCCGCTTGAGTGCGTTCTGAATGGTTGACTTCATCAGTTCCTCTTCATTTTCGCGCTTGGAGGAAGGCGCAAAGCCTATACCCGTTCCAAAATCTTTCAGGTCGCGAACGCCAATGTTGGAGGTCATAATGATGATCGTGTTGCGGAAGTCCACGCGCCTTCCCAATCCATCGGTAAGAATGCCGTCATCCAGCACCTGCAGCAGAATGTTGAAAACATCGGGGTGCGCTTTTTCAATCTCATCCAGCAGCACAACCGAGTAGGGCTTGCGTCTTACTTTTTCGGTAAGCTGGCCGCCTTCTTCATACCCTACATAACCCGGAGGTGCCCCCACCAGCCGGGATACCGAAAACTTCTCCATGTATTCACTCATGTCAATGCGGATGAGTGCATCTTCTTTATCGAACAGGTATGTGGCCAGTACTTTAGCCAATTCAGTTTTACCTACACCGGTAGGACCGAGGAAGATGAATGAGCCGATCGGCTTTCGCGGATCTTTTAAACCCACCCGTGTGCGCTGTATGGCCTTGGTAAGTTTCTTAATGGCTTCTTCCTGCCCGATAACTTTGCCGCTCAGTTCTTCACTCATACCCAACAGTTTGTTGCTTTCTTTCTGCGCAATGCGCTTGGTGGGTATGCCCGTCATCATGGCAATTACATCGGCAACGTTGTCTTCATTTACCGTGTATTTTTCCGTTCGCGTTTTTTCTTCCCAACGCGCCTTGGCTATATCGAGTTGCTCCAACAGTTTCTTTTCCTTGTCGCGCAGTTGTGCTGCTTCTTCATATTTCTGGCTCTTTACTACACGGTTCTTTTCTTTCTTAACATCTTCAATGGCTTCTTCCAGCTTCACAATATCTTCGGGCACGTGTATGTTGTTAATGTGAACGCGGGCACCGGCCTCGTCCATTACATCAATGGCTTTGTCGGGAAGGAAGCGGTCGCTGATGTAGCGATCAGAAAGTTTTACACAGGCTTCGATGGCTTCTTTCGTATAGGTAACGTGGTGGTGATCTTCGTATTTGTCTTTAATGTTCTCCAGAATTTGCAACGTTTCTTCCGGTGTGGTAGAGTCCACCATTACCATTTGGAACCTGCGTGCCAGGGCACCGTCTTTTTCAATGTACTGTCGGTACTCATCCAGTGTGGTGGCGCCAATGCATTGAATTTCGCCCCGGGCCAGAGCAGGCTTGAACATATTGGAGGCATCCAGCGAACCGGAGGCGCCTCCAGCGCCCACAATGGTGTGTAATTCATCGATAAACAGGATGACATCCGGAGATTTTTCCAGTTCGTTCATCACCGCTTTCATGCGTTCTTCAAACTGTCCGCGGTATTTGGTGCCGGCAACCAGCGAAGCGAGATCGAGAGTTACAACACGTTTTCCGAATAATACACGCGAAACTTTTTTCTGCACAATGCGCAAGGCCAGGCCTTCGGCAATGGCGGTCTTTCCCACACCCGGCTCACCGATTAAGATGGGGTTGTTCTTTTTTCTGCGGCTCAGAATCTGGGCCACGCGTTCAATTTCTTTTTCACGGCCAACAATCGGATCAAGCTTTCCGTCTTCGGCAAGGCGGGTGAGATCTCTCCCGAAATTATCGAGTACCGGGGTACGCGATTTTTCGGTACCCTTTTTCTCCTTGCCCTGTGAACCGGCTCCTGCGCCAAAAATCCGTGATGAATCCTCATCCGGATCGTCCGTATCGGAGGCGGCCTGCGGACCTTCATGCTGGTATTCGAGCATCTCTTTTACGGTTTCATAGTTTACATCAAACTTTTTCAGGATTTGCGTTGCCAGGTTATCGGCATCGCGTAAAATGGAAAGCAACAAATGTTCTGTTCCAATAAGTTGGGCTTTGAAAATTTTGGCTTCGAGGTAGGTGATTTTTAAGACTTTTTCTGATGCTTTGGTAAGTGGAATGTTCGCCAGGTTTTTTATTTCATGGGTGGCGGTTCCTTTAGAAACCTTTTCAATTTCATTCCGCAGGTCGCTCAGCGGTACACCCAATTTCTTCAGCACACCTACGGCTACGCCTTCTCCTTCACGGATCAGTCCCAACAATAAATGCTCGGTACCAATATAATCGTGCCCAAGACGAAGGGCTTCTTCACGGCTCAGGCTTATTACTTCTTTAACGCGGTTCGAAAATTTTGCCTCCATACGGTAAACGTGAATGAAATTACTGTAAATGTAAACCTTTTAAACTGGATTTTTTTAATCGTTTTTTACACGATTTTACTTGCCCGGAATGAAATTCGTGTTTATGCTTCTCAAAACGTATTTGAATTGCTTTTTGTTCACAGCCGTTTGCAGGCAGCTTCAATAACGGCACCTGCATCTGGTCCGGTACAGAACAGCAGGTCTATAATGCTCAGGTTGGGCACAAAAGAATTGCTGAATACCTGTGTATAGATTACGGGCTGCATGTATTTTTCATATCCCGTATGCTTGGGGCTTATCCGGTTCCGCAAATCCACAACATCGTTTGCCGGCAGTTTTTCAAATACCGTACTTTCTCTGATGACTACACCCCGGTTAAGGAGTTTCAGACAGACCTCAAGGAGATGGTAATTCAAATCATATAGCAGTGGGTATTTCCTGAAGAATACATTATGAAATGCATCGGCATAGTGTTCATAATAAGGTGCATTTCGGTAAGCCGATTCAATAGACCGCCAGTGATTGTTCAGCCATTTTTGCGAATAGTCAATGCGCAAGTCAGTAATCAGAGAGTGGTTATTTTTTGAGGTAAGGGGTATAATCAGTTTCTCAACCCGGTTTGCACCCAGGATGTGGCAGCGGTTGCGGTAGGTCTGCTTTGTATAGTGTTCGTGCTTTTCGAGAATAATTTCATTGCAGGGATGTACTGCTGTAAACCATGCCAGGCATGGAAGGTAATGAAGCTCAATGAGGCAACGGGTGTTATGCATCGGGCTGCTCTTATACTAAATTTTCCCCCAATCCCTGACGAACCAGCGCCATCTCATCGGTGCTGCAGTCGATTACGGTAGAGGGAATATTTCCTCCGGCACCTCCGTCAATCACAACATCCACTAGGTTTTTAAAATCGGCATGGATTTCCTGCGGATCGGTAGTATAGGCTTTGATCTGATCATCATCTTTTATAGAGGCAGTAATCAGTGGGTTTCCAAGTTCGGCTACAAGGGCAAGCGGAATGGCGTGATTCGGTATGCGAATACCTACTGTTTTTTTATTTACACCAAGAATCCTGGGTACGCTGCTGTTTGATTCAAAAATGAATGTATAGGGGCCGGGAAGCGCTTTTTTTAGAACCTTAAACACGGGGGTATCAATTCGCTTTACATACTTTGAAATTTCGCTCAGGCTGCTGCAGATGAACGACAGGTTAAGTTTTTGGGGTTTTATATCCAGTATCCGGCAGAGACGCTCAACCGCTCTGCGATTAAGCAGATCACAACCCATACCATAAATGGTGTCAGTCGGGTAAATTACGATGCCGCCATTGCGGAGTACATCGGCTACGCGTTTTATCTTCCGTGCCTCCGGGTTCACCGGATGAATGGTAAGCAGTTCAGCAGGCATGGCTTCAATATACACAGCTTCTCACCCGCTGCCATCACGTTTAGCGATTTTTGTATTTTTGATGATTCGATCCGCCTATGAAGGACGCTCGCAAGTTGTTTGCTTTTCTCGTGTTGTCGGTTTTACTGATCACATTTACATTTTACGTTTACCAGATTTGTTATACGCCCAACATCCTGGTAGGAAAAGAAAGCCAGTTGCTGATCATCCCTAACGAAGCAACCTTTGAGACGCTGCAAACCCTGTTACATGATGGCGGCTATGTGCAAGACCTTATGTCGTTCAGCTTTCTGGCGCGACTTATGGAATACGACCGTAAGATCAAGCCGGGCCGGTATGTGTTGCACAGCAACATGAACAACCTTGAAGCCATCAGGTTTTTACGACTCGGCAAGCAGGAACCGGTAACGATTACATTTAATAATGTACGGTTACTGCCCGAGCTGGCGCAGAAAATTACCCGCACTATTGGCATGCGCCCCGAAGAATTTGAGGCGGAGCTGGTGCGCTTTACGATGAATAACCCCCATGGATTTACAAAAGAAAACATCATCGCCATGTTTATTCCGAACACTTATGAAGTGTATTACAACATTACGCCAGAGCAATTGGTAGAACGCATGTACGATGAATATCAGGCCTTTTGGACAGAAGAGCGAAGAAAAAAAGCGGAATCAATCGGGCTTTCACCTATTCAGGTTTCTGTTCTGGCCAGCATCGTTCAGGCCGAAACGGTTAAGCGCGATGAGGCACCCGTTATTGCAGGACTTTATATTAACCGGTTGCGGAAAGGAATACCGCTGCAGGCCGACCCTACCCTGGTATTTGCCGTTGGCGATTTTTCACTGAAGCGTGTGTTGAATGAGCATAAAGAAGTTGATTCGCCCTACAACACCTATAAATACCGGGGATTGCCACCCGGCCCAATTAATATGCCGGAAATTTCTTCGATCGATGCCGTGCTTAACTTCAAGGCCAGCAACTTTTTGTATATGTGTGCCCGCGAAGATTTTTCAGGGTATCATAATTTTACATCAAGCCTCACTGAACACAACCGCAATGCCCAGCGCTATCAGCAGGCGCTTTCGCGTGAGCAGCGTAAGGCAAGGACACAATCCGTTAACTGATGTACAAAGCCGAGACCACTGTACGTGTTCGATACGGGGAAACTGACCAGATGGGATACGTTTACTATGGGTACTATGCCATGTATTATGAAGTGGCCCGTGTTGAAGCACTGCGCAGGCTGGGGCTCACCTACCGTGAAATTGAATCCATGGGCATTATTATGCCGGTGCTGGAGAATCGTTCCGTATTCATTGCTCCCGGAAAGTATGATGAACTGCTGCGCATCGTTACTACCATCAGGGAGAGGCCTTCGGTGCGTATAAAATTTGAGTATGAAATATTTAATGAAGAAGGCAAACTGATAAATCAGGGTGAAACGACACTGGCCTTTGTCGACCTGAAAACCAACCGGCCTACCCGACCGCCCAAGGCAATGGTGGAAGTGCTTGATCCGTTCTTTACATGAAGTACAAGTACAGACGATATATTTTTAAATGGACACCCGCACAGTTCCTTATTGAGCGGATGAGGCGAATCCGGTTCAGGCGATGGGATAATGTTTCGCTGTACACGATTATTAAGCTGTTTACCCGTAACCTCATGCAGGATGAGATTGTGGGGCGTGCCAATGGTGTGGCGTTTAATTTTATCCTGGCCATTTTCCCGGCAGTAATTTTTCTCTTCACCCTTATTCCCTATGTTTCTTCGTTTGTTCCTGAAGTGAACACTGAGAGCATCATGGCTTTTCTGGAGCAATTGCTGCCGCCCAGCATGTTTGAGGTGATTGCTTCAACGGTCTTTGATATTGTGAGCAATCAGCGAGGCGGATTACTTACATTCGGCTTCTTGTTTTCGCTATACTTGGCCACCAATGGCATGATGGCACTGATGAGCGCGTTTAATGCCTGCTACAAAACTGACGACAGAAGAGGAGTGATTAAAATGCGGCTGATTGCCACCGGGCTAACCATTAACCTGGCCGCAGTTATGTTTCTGGCAATCATTTTACTGGTAGTAGGCCAGTTGGTTCTTGATTATTTATTGAGCAACCTTAGTGAATTTGAGTGGATGAGTGACGTGAACGTGTACACATTACTTGTTCTTCGGTTTCTGGTGATTTTCGTTGTCTTTTTTCTGGCCGTGTCAACCATTTATTATTTTGGTCCGGCTATTCATTATAATTGGCGGTTCTTTTCCATTGGCTCGTTCCTGGCAACGCTCTTCATCCTGATCATTTCCTATGGATTTTCATTCTACATTACGCATTTTGGTACATACAACAAAGTGTATGGCTCCATTGGTGTACTCATTGCGTTAATGATTTGGATACAACTTATTACAATTGTGTTGCTGGTAGGGTATGAATTAAATGCCAGCATTCACGATGCAGCCCGGATGCAGGCCCTTTGGCATGGCCGCAGATTTAAAAAAATGGAGTAATTATACCCCGCTTTGCAAAGCGATTTACACTGCGTATCCGTATGGAAATCAGCCGTGTGGGAATGGTAATGGCCGGATGGACTCAGGCAACAACCATAGCAGGTCGTTTGCCTAATTTCTTAAGCAGGCGTGCATGCCCGGCCATAGCTCCCATAAACGTGGGAATGGTTTTATAGGGCAGGTTAAACTCCTGCGCGGTTTGCTCAACAATGGGTGCAATTTTCCGGTAGTGAACATGACACACATTAGGGAACAGGTGGTGTTCAATCTGAAAATTCAGTCCGCCCACATACCACGAAAGGATTTTATTGTTGTTGGCAAAATTGGTGGTGGTTCTTAGTTGGTGCACAGCCCAAGTAGTTTCCAGCACTCCGTTTTGATCAGGTTCCGGGTATTCTGTGCCGTCAACTACATGCGCAGGTTGAAAAATAATTGACAAAATAAATCCGGATACGGCATGCATGGCAACAAACCCGATGAGCACTTGCCACCAGGCCACCGAAAGAAGTACAGCGGGCAAAACAATTATGTAGCCAATGTAAATAACCTTTGTGGCGATGAGTATAATCCACTCTTTTATGATGGATGCATTCTGTTTTTTTACCAATCCTTCACGTTGGTATTTTATTAGTCGTGCAAAGTCTTTTACAACAATCCACACTAATGTAAGTAGGCAATATAAAAACCAGGCATAAATATGCTGATAACGATGGGCAGGACTCCATTTTGATTCAGGCGCCATGCGCATAACCCCGCGGGGGCTTATGTCTTCATCGGCATCGTGTACGTTCGTGTAGGTATGGTGCAGCACATTGTGCTGAATCTTCCAGTTGAACGCGTGGCCGCCAATCAGATTTAAAGAATAACCGATTAAAGTATTGATCCATGGTTTTTTTGAATATGCACCATGATTGGCATCGTGCATAACCGATAAACCAATACCGGCCATTCCCAGGCCCATAACCATGTATAAAGAGATAATCATCCACATATGGGTAACTATTCCGGAAATAATGAAGCCGTAAGGAACAAAGAACAACAGGTACATAAACACCGTTTTTATTACCATCTCGGTATTGGCATTGCGACTGATGTTGTTGCTTTTAAAATATTGATTTACCCGTTGATTTAACGTAACAAAAAAATCTTGCTTTGTGTGAGGGAATTTTAAACTAGCCGCGCGGCTCATAGGTTAAGACTTTAAGTTTTGGAACTGAGGACGCGGAAAACCGCATCGACCATTCTTCAAAGGTAAGCAGATGGAAGAACTAAATGGAGTAATGGCTCATATTTATTAATGGCCTAACAAAGGTTAGTTGCAAGAATTATCCCTGCAACCTATTCACTTTGTAAAGTAAAGCTTAGGCCAGGTGAGCAATTACGGTTTTACCGCCCGTGGTTTTATCGCCAATGCGTACCTGGATAATCGCATCTTCAGGAAGAAATATGTCAACGCGTGAGCCAAACTTGATAAATCCGAACTCAGCACCCTGTTCCAGTTTCTGGCCTTCATTCACATAGCACTTTATCCTGCGCGCAAGGGCCCCGGCAATTTGCCTTAACAGGATTTCAGTTCCGCTGTCTGTTTTCACAACCACAGTTGTTCGCTCGTTCTCCGAGCTCGACTTGGGGTGCCAGGCAACCAGGTATTTACCGGGATGATAGCGATAGTAGGATATGGTTCCGCCTGCTGGCATGCGGTTAACATGTACGTTTACGGGCGACATAAAAATAGACACCTGTTTACATCTGCGTTTCAGGTATTCGGGTTCCTCAGCTTCTTCAATTACCACCACTTTTCCATCGGCAGGAGCCAGAATGTGCCTGGGGTTTTTTTCAATGGTGACAGACGGAGAACGGAAAAACTGAAGGATGAGGAGGTAAAGAACAAGGCTTACTCCAATAACGATATTGCGCGTGATTTGCAGTTCGGGCAAAAAGTAATCGAACGCCCAGATGATGGACACCAAAACAATAAGTAGAACAAACAGAATGGTTCTTCCTTCCCTGTGGATAGTCATTGATTTGCCGGATTAAAACCCTCCGCGGTACTTGTAGGTTTTGGCTACTTTATCAATAGCCACCATGTAGGCGGCAATGCGCATAGAAACCTTGTAGTCAGTGGCGGTTTTATATACATTTTGAAAGGCATCTTTCATAATGCGGTCGCTTCTGCGGTTAACCCGTTCTGCTTCCCACTTGTAACCCAGCCGGTTTTGCACCCATTCAAAATATGAAACGGTTACACCGCCTGCATTGGCAAGAATGTCGGGAACAACCGAAATGCCTTTTTCATAAATGATGTTGTCTGCTTTAGAGGAGGTTGGTCCGTTTGCACCTTCAACAATGAGTTTGGCTTTGATATGGGGTGCGTTTGCTGCGGTGATCACATCTTCGGTGGCTGCCGGTACCAGCACATCTACCGGAAGGGTTAGAATATCATCGCGGTTAATTTTCTCTCCACCGGTAAAACCCGTTAACGATCCTTTGTTGGCCTGGCTATGTTTAACAGCAGCCTCCACATCAATTCCTTTTTCATTGTAGTAAGCGGCAGACACATCGCTGATTGCCTGGACGATCAGCCCCCTTTCGGCAAGCAACCGTGCGGCCCACGAGCCTACATTACCAAAACCCTGAACGGCACAGGTAGCTTTGTAGGGGTTGATCTTCATCTTTTCCATGGCCGCAAGCGCGCTAACCATAACACCACGACCGGTAGCTTCGGTGCGGCCAAGCGACCCGCCCAACACGAGTGGCTTGCCGGTAACTACGGCATTCACGGTCATGCCCTGCGTTTTGGAGTATTCGTCCATGAGCCACGCCATTTCCCGTGGGCCGGTGCCCATGTCGGGTGCGGGTATGTCACGATCAGGGCCAAAGATGTCAATCATGGCACTGGTGTAAGCACGCGTGAGGCGTTCAATTTCACCGGCTGACATTTCGCGCGGGTTGCAGGTGATACCGCCCTTTGCTCCACCATACGGAATATCTACAACGGCACACTTCCAGGTCATCCAGGCTGCGAGAGCTTTCACTTCATCCAGGTTAACATGCGGATCATATCGAATACCTCCTTTTGAAGGCCCCAGAATGTTGGAGTGAACAACCCGGTATCCTTCAAACACCCGAATGCTGCCATCATCCATGGTAACAGGCAGTGAAACAATTACTTGTTTGGTGGGTGATTTCAACACATTGTAAACTTCTTCTTCGAGACCAAGTTTTTGGGAGGCTACATGGAATCTCGACATCATCGCCTCAAACGGGTTCTCCTTATCGGTTAAAGGAGCGGGTTCAACGTATGCCATAGGGGTTCAGAATTTTGATCAATAAAAATGAGTGTGTGAATACTCCTCAAATTCAGCGGGCAAAGATAAACAAATTCCGTACGACAGTTTTTAAGCAGGAGCGGTCAAAATACCTCCAGGTAAGCTGCAATAAAAGGAGCCGAAATCAGAAGGCCATCAAACCGGTCGAGAAAGCCGCCATGCCCGGGCAGGCTGGTGCCGGAGTCTTTAATTTCAATGCTGCGCTTTAACAGCGATTCGACCAGGTCACCAAATGTTCCGCCAATAATGATAATGAGCCCGACAACGAGCCAATCCACAATGCCCAATGAAGTAAAATAGAGGCTTAACACAAAGGTCATAACGGAAGCCAGCAAAGCACCACCCCAGAAGCCTTCCCATGATTTCTTGGGGGAAATGCGTTCAAACAGCTTGTGTTTTCCGAACCGGGTTCCGGCAAAGAAGGCACCCGTGTCGCTGGCCCATAAGATGAGCAGGCAGCCAAGGATAACTTCAAAGTTGTAATGGCCTCCTTCAAAGGCTGCATGGTTAAGCAGCGCAATGGGCACTGCTACATAAAAAATTCCGAGGAATGTGAACGCAATGTTGGTAAAGGGTTTCTTTTCGGATTTCTTATAGAGTTTAATCAGGTAGGTTATCGAAATAAACGGAAACAAAAGATAGTAATACCGGTAAGAGAGTGTTTGTTGTTCAATGAGAAAAGAGAGCACGTAAACCGACATGCCGCTGATAACACCAATTGATTTCTGCGGAATCATGCCATCAATGCCGGCCAGTTTATAGAACTCAATCAAAGAGAAAAAGCAAATCACTCCGAAAACGGCAAAGTAGGTCCATGCATTCAGGGTTATACAGGTAATGATTACCCCGGCACCGATTACCCCGGTAATCAACCGCTGTGTAAGGTTGGTGTATTTGGAGAGCGGCTGCGTCAAGTTGTTTGGTTTTTCGTTAGGTAAAGTTTTCTGAAATAATACAAAAGTCCAACTACAGCCAGGGTGCTGCTAAGCACAACCAAGAAAGGGGCTGAGTCATTGCTTTCAGGATCAATGGTTGAGATGCCTTTTTGATATGCATAAATAAGACACAGTGTAAATCCGTTGTGAATAAAGTGAGCCGCCATAGGCACCAGCAGGTTGCCTGACCAGTGATACAGGTATCCGAACAAGGCCCCGAGCAGCATGCGTGGCACCAGGCCGAAAAACTGCATGTGAATGGCGCTGAATAAAAACGCTGAAACCCAGATGGCAAGATGAATACTTTTTGTTCCGCGGTTTATTTCGTTTTGAAGAAGGCCGCGAAATACAAATTCCTCACCGATGCCCGGAATTACAGCTACCACCACCAGCCCCAGAAAGAAATCATTAACTGACGAAAACGTAGTGAGAAAGCGGGTGAGTTCCATTAATGAATTTTCCTGTTGGCGTGCCCATCGTTCAAAACTGCCCAGGAAATCCGGGAGCGTAAGATTCATATTCCACTCAATTATTGGCGAGATGGTGATAGTAAAGCAGATACCGATGCCCATCAGCAACACGAAAAGCAAACCCGGATTGTTTTCTTTTCTGAAAAAGATACCAAAATCTTTGTGCTCAATAATTTTTAGATAAAGCAGGGGTAAAATAACCAGGCCGAATAATCCGGCCGTTCCCTGAACGATCATGAGTGCTGTAAAGAGTTTCGGATCGGGTTGTCCGGTTTGTATGGAAGTGATGTCGGTAAACAAGTCGCCTTCATAAAACGGAGAAGCGATCAGTAACCCCAGCGATGGTCCCAGAAATATAAACCCGATGGCAACCACGGAAAGAATATAAAAAAGTGAAACGAAGGGGTGGCGGGTTGAAATATCCAAGTTGTTCATGCCTGCAATGCTAATGCAAAATCTGCAAATCCTGTTAATAACCTTTACCTTTGTGGCTTTTCCGGGCAGACGAATGGTACGTATAGGATCGATTGAATTGGGTGAGTTTCCCTTATTGCTGGCTCCGATGGAGGATGTGAGCGATCCGCCTTTTCGTGCCGTTTGTAAAGCCAACGGGGCCGACCTGATGTACACCGAATTTGTATCATCCGAAGGGCTTATCCGTGATGCGGTTAAGAGTAAACAGAAGCTTGACATTTTTGAATACGAGCGCCCCATTGGCATTCAGCTCTTCGGAAGTGATATCGGCCACATGGTGCAATCTGCCAAAATCGCAACAGCCGTTCAGCCCGACCTGATTGATATTAATTACGGTTGTCCGGTAAAGAACGTAGCCTGCCGCGGGGCCGGTGCCGCCTTGCTGCAGGATATACCCAAGATGGTGCAGATGACCGAGGCTGTGGTAAAAGCCACCCATCTTCCGGTAACGGTTAAAACCCGGCTGGGGTGGGATGAGAGCACCAAGAACATAGTGGAGGTTGCCGAGCGGCTTCAGGATGTTGGCGTGCAGGCATTAACGGTTCATGGCCGTACGCGTGTGCAGATGTACAAAGGCCAGGCCGACTGGACCCTGATCGGGAAGCTAAAGGAAAATCCGCGACTCACAATTCCTGTGTTTGGAAATGGCGACATTGACTCTCCGGATAAGGCCCTCGACTATAAAAACCGCTATGGTGTTGATGGCCTTATGATCGGGCGGGCAGCCATCGGATATCCATGGATCTTTAATGAGATCAAACACTATATCCGGTTTGGAAAAAGGGTAATGCCTCCCGAAGTGGCCAAACGGGTGAGCGTGGCGCGCCAGCACCTTGAATTTTCTATCCGGTGGAAAGGAGAACGAACCGGAATATTTGAAATGCGCAGGCATTACACCAGCTACTTCAAAGGCTTGCCTGAGTTTAAGCCCTTTCGTACACGCCTGGTAAATGCGGTTGACGCGAGCGAACTGTTTTCCATACTGGATGAAATCAACGAAGTATTTTCACCCCAACTGAACTATGTGTAGCCACAGCAATATCCGGGTTGCTCAAAGGTTTATACACCCGTTGTTTTACTGCATCAACCTGATGTACCATGGGTGATAGCACACGGGGTACGGCCCTGTTTTTATTGATTGTTCTTTCGCTCATTTGGGGCACCTCCTTCATTCTGATAAAACAGGGGTTAAAAGTTTTTGATCCGGAAGAAGTAGGAGCACTGCGGGTTTCTGCTGCAGCCCTCTTTTTGTTACCGGCCGCTTTGAACCGGTTAAAAAACCTGAGGCTGAAGCATTTCAGTAAACTTCTTCTTTCGGGAATGATGGGCATTTTTATACCGGCCTTTTTGTTTGCGGTTGCCCAAACCCGCATGGACAGCTCAGTAGCCGGTATTTTGAATACGCTCACGCCTATTTTCACCATGATCATCGGGGCAATGTTTTTTCAGCAGCGGTTTCGTCCCCTTGCTGTTTTTGGCATTGTACTCGGTTTTGCCGGAACATTTATGCTCATGCTTTCGCGGGTTGGCGGAAGAGTAGAGGGCATTAACCTCTATGCATTATTAATTGTGGGGGCCTGTATCCTGTACGGTTCCAACCTTAACTTCATCAAATTTAAAATTGCCGACCTTAGCCCGATGACCATTACCAGTGTTGCCCTGCTCATGTTGGGTCCGTTATCACTCGGCTACCTCTTTGGCTTTACCGGGTTCACCGAAAAGTTTGCTACGCACACTGGTGCGTGGACAGCTTTTGGATATACGGTTTTGCTGGGTATTATGAGCACAGCTACCGCCACCTTTTTGTTTAACCGGCTTGTAAAAATAAGCACACCTTTATTTGCCAGTTCAGTTACCTATGTAATGCCCATTGTGGCTGTGATGTGGGGCGTGTTGGATGGCGAGCGGCTTTATCCGGGGCATTACATTGGCATGGCGGCCATCATCGGTGGTGTTTACCTGGCCAACCGCAAATAAGGATTATCCGTCCGGGTATGCCCTGCAAGCAAGTTGCTTGAACATTGCCCCATGAACGCATACATTTGCGCCTTCATTACCTGAGCTATGCAGCGAAAAATCAACCGTGCCCTGATCTCTGTATTTTACAAAGACAACCTTGAGCCAATTATACATGCTCTGGGAAAAGCCGGAGTGGAGTTGGTGTCAACGGGAGGAACGCAGCAATTTATTGAACAACTTGGCTATACGGTTACCCCGGTGGAAACGTTGACCGGATTTCCCCCGATTTTTGGCGGACGGGTTAAAACATTGCATCCCGCAGTGTTTGGTGGTATTCTCTTCAGGCGCAATCAGGCCGATGATGTGAATCAGGCAAATGAATTCGCCATTAAGCCCATCGATCTGGTTATTGTGGATTTGTATCCGTTTGAAGAAACGGTTGCCGGTGGTGGCAGCGATGAGGCGATCATTGAGAAAATTGATATTGGCGGCATTTCCCTGATTCGTGCCGCTGCTAAAAATTTTAACGATGTGCTCATTGTTGCTTCACGCGATCAGTACAGCCATCTGCTGAAACTGCTTAACGAAAAGAATTGCTCTTCAGACCTGGCCGATCGCAAACATTTTGCGGCACTGGCCTTTGATGTTACTTCGCATTACGATGCCGCCATTTTTTCGTGGTTCAACTCCGATCAACGTATCCATTCCTTCAAGAAAAGCATTCGAACAGGCAGGACGCTGCGTTATGGGGAAAACCCGCATCAGCAGGGTAAATTTTTTGGCACCCTGGAAAATCTTCTTGAACAACTCCACGGAAAAGAACTATCCTACAACAACCTGGTGGATGTAGATGCGGCACTCAACCTGGTGCAGGAGTTTACCGAAGAACCATCGTTTGTCATTATTAAACATACCAATGCATGTGGTGTGGCAACTGCCCCAACAGTAAGAGAAGCTTACCTGAAGGCCTACCAAGCCGATACCACTTCTGCCTTTGGCGGTGTATTGGCTACCAACAGGCCAATTGAAAAAGATGCTGCCGGTGAAATCAACAAACTCTTTTTTGAAATTCTGGTAGCGCCTGCATACGATGCCGATGCGCTTGAGTTGCTTAAAACGAAAAAAAACAGGATGATTCTCCTCCAGAAGAAGCCAATCCGGGAAACAAAACAATTCAAAAGTTTATTGAATGGTGTAATTGAACAGGATGTGGATTTGAAATCAGATTCACCGGCTGACCTAAAGGTGGTTACAAAGCGCACACCATCCCCTGATGAAGTTGAATCGTTATTGTTTGCTTCAAAAATTGCCAAGCACACTAAATCCAACACCATTGTGCTGGCGGTGAAAGGTCAGTTGCTGGCCAGTGGAGTAGGACAAACTTCCAGGGTAGATGCATTAAAACAAGCAATCGAAAAGGCCAGGCTGGTTGGTTTTGATCTTACCGGGGCTGTTATGGCATCCGATGCCTTCTTTCCATTTGCCGATTGTGTGGAAATTGCTCACTACGCAGGCATCCGGGCAGTTATCCAGCCCGGTGGTTCAGTACGCGACCAGGATTCCATTTCTTATTGCGATGCCCACAACATGGCCATGGTATTTACCGGCACTCGCCACTTTAAGCATTGAGAACAAAAACACGCAAAAAGTTACAGGCTTGGGGCTGCAACACAATATTTTGGTAAATTCAGCCCGAAATAAAGATTTCATTCATTAACATTTCCTGATGGCGCTTTTCGATTTCTTCACCTCCGATGTTGCTATAGACCTTGGCACAGCCAACACATTGATTATTTATAAGGACAAGATCGTAGTGGACGAGCCCTCCATTATTGCCATTGACAAGCATCATAATAAGGTATTGGCCATAGGGCGTGAAGCCATGCAAATGCATGAGAAAACGCACGAGAACATCAAGACCATCCGGCCACTAAAAGAAGGCGTGATTGCAGACTTCCAGGCGGCCGAAATGATGATTCGCGGACTTATTAAAATGATTGACACGGGTCGCAGGTTTTTTCCGCCATCATACCGTATGGTAATCTGTATTCCATCAGGAATTACCGAAGTAGAGAAGCGTGCCGTGCGCGACAGTGCAGAGCATGCCGGTGCGAAAGAAGTATATATGATTCATGAGCCGATTGCAGCAGCCATTGGCATTGGGATAGACATTGAACAGCCGGTTGGAAATATGATTGTTGACATTGGCGGAGGCACTACTGAAGTAGCCGTTATTGCCCTGTCGGGAATTGTATCCGATCAGTCCATCCGGGTTGCCGGTGATACATTTAACCGCGACATTCTGGACTATATGCGCAGGCAACACAACCTGCTGATTGGCGAGCGCTCGGCCGAGAAAGTAAAAATTGAAGTAGGATCGGCACTGACCGAACTGGATGACGGCCCCGATGACTATGAAATTCGTGGCCGTGACCTGATGACCGGTATACCCAAAACCATTCGCATCTCCTATTCGGAAGTTGCTTTTGCCCTTGATAAATCCGTTTCGAAACTGGAAGAGGCCGTACTTAAGGCGCTGGAAACCTCACCCCCGGAATTATCGGCTGATATTTACGAACGAGGAATTTATTTAACCGGTGGTGGCGCCCTGCTTCGCGGCCTGGATAAACGCCTGGCACTTAAAACAAAACTGCCCATCCATGTTGCAGACGATCCGCTGCGTGCCGTGGTGCGCGGCACCGGGGCGGCTCTGAAAAATCTTCACCATTATCGGTCGGTGCTCATGATGTGATTCCATGGAGCGGATTTTTTTATTCATTTACCAATACCGCGCCTTCTTTACTTTTCTTGTACTGGAATTTATAGCTGTTTGGATGTTCCTGGAAAACAATCAATTTCAGGGTACCCGCTATTTTAATTCGGCCAACCGGGTAGTGGCAGCCGTTAATGGATTTTCACAAAATGCGTTTGACTATTTTAACCTGCGCCAGGTCAACCAGGTTCTTGCTGAAGAGAACGCCCGCCTTCGCTATCAACTGGAGATGCGAAATCAACAGTTGGTACATACCGCCACCTTACCGGTGGATTCAACGGTTATAAAACAGTTTGATTTTGTGAGCGCAAAAGTGGTTAATAATTCGGTAGGGCGGTTCACCAATTTCATCACCATTAACAAGGGAAGCAAGGATGGAATAGAGCCGGGTATGGCCGTAATCAGTCAGGCGGGGGTGGTGGGTAAGGTTAAAGTTACCAGTCCGCATTACAGTGTGGTAACCTCCCTGTTGAATGTGGATGTTATGGTCTCAGGGGTGCTCAGCCGCACGGGGCATTTCGGAACTGTGCAGTGGGATGGTTCCGATCCGGACTTTATACATCTGAAATACATACCCCGGCACGTTCAACCTGTGGTTGGCGACTCGGTAATTACTTCCGGATACAGCGGGGTTTTTCCGGAAGGCATATTTATCGGAACAATAGCCGATATTCAACTTAGCAAGGAAGCACCCTTCTATCTGTTAACCGTAAAACTTGCTCAGGACTTCCGCAGCCTTTCATGGGTTTTGGTTATCCGGAACAAGTTGCTAAACGAACTCGACTCGCTTGAACTTAATGTACCCAATTTTCAATGAACCGGTTTGGACTTTTTCAGGGCATTTTAGTTGTGGTGTACTTGTTGGTTCAGGTTCTTATTTTTAAAAATGCAGTTTTTTTTCACACTGCATTCTGCTTCCTGTACCTGGGCTACCTGCTTCGGTTGCCGGTGGAGACCAACCATATGGTTTCGATGGGCATTGGTTTTGTGCTGGGATTTCTTGTTGATTTGTTTTACGACAGCCTGGGATTGCATACCCTGGCGTGTGTGCTGATTATGTACCTGCGTCCGTACTGGCTCTCGGTGCTTACTCCGCAAGGCGGATACGATGCCGGGGTGATGCCTGCAGGTGCGAGTTATGGCTTTCAATGGTTTCTCATCTACGTTACTCCGCTGGTTATTGTTCACCATGGTGTTCTTTTCTTTACGGAAGCGGGCGGGTTTGATTATTTTTGGCTTACACTTGGCAAGAGCGGAGCCAGTGCACTGTATACACTGGTTGTGCTTAGCCTGGTTGATGTGTTATTTACCGGCAGCAAACGATGAACGAAGGGAGGAAAGAAGTTATTCTTGCTGTGATTGTGTTAACCGGATTAATCTTTCTGGTCAAACTCTTCTTTATTCAGATACTGGACGATCGTTACGCCCAACTTGCAGACAGCAACTCGATTATGAAGGAGATAGAATATCCGTTTCGCGGATTGATTTATGACCGCAACGGTAAACTGCTCGTGTACAATTCGCCTGAGTACGACTTGCTTATCGTGAACAAAGAACTCTCGGATTTTGATTCTGCTGCTTTTTGTGAGGTATTTGATATGAGCCGCGAAGAACTCCGGCTGAAATTCAAGGAACTTCGGGCACGAAAGGAATACTCACCCGTAAAACCCACCCTGTTTATACGCCAGCTTTCCAACTATGACTTTGCAAAAATTCAGGAACGCATTGATGAGTTTGCAGGCTTTTATATTCAGCCCCGGACAACGCGTGCTTATACTACCCATACACTGGCTAATGCGCTTGGCTATGTTAGTGAGGTAAGCAAATCACAATTGGAGCGGGACTCCACGAAGACCTATCGGCAGGGCGATTACATCGGGCAGAGCGGGATTGAAGCACACTATGAACATATCCTTCGCGGCAAGCGTGGGGTGCGATACAAGTTGCGAAACGTGAGCGGTATTGAAAAAGGCTCATTTAAAAACGGAGAATTCGATACACTCTCAACACCCGGGCACGACTTGGTGACAACCATTGATCTTGACCTTCAGGAATATGGAGAACGGCTGCTGAAAGGGAAAGTAGGCAGCCTTGTTGCCATTGAACCTGCAACCGGTGAGATTCTTTCTATAGTATCCGGCCCGTCTTACGATCCAACCCTGCTTACCGGGCGCAAGTTCAGCTCTAATTTTATGCTGGTATCCAGCGACAGCACCAAGCCTCTTTTTACCCGGCCCCTCATGGCCATGTATCCGCCTGGCTCCATATTTAAAATCGTGCAAACATTAATTGGTTTGCAGGAGGGGGTACTGAACGCGGAAACCCGTTTTCCGTGTGATCGCACTATAGTAAACTGTCATAACCATCCCAACCCGTGCGATCTGCACATGGCCGTTCAGTATTCATGCAACCCGTATTTTCATCAGGCCTTCAGGCGCATCATTAATCAGAATAAATCGCCTAACACATTTATTGATTCGCGCATCGGTCTGGAGAATTGGCATGACTATGTTTTACGGTTTGGATTAGGCAAACCGCTTGGTGTTGATTTGCCAAGTGAAAAGGGAGGCCAAATGCCCTCCAGCAACCTGTACAATCGCATTTATGGTGAGGGCCGCTGGAAGTTTTCAACCATCTATTCCCTGGCAATTGGGCAAGGTGAAATGCTGATAACCCCGGTGCAAATGGCAAACCTGGCAGCCATTATGGCAAACAAAGGCTACTATTTTACGCCACACCTGGTGAAAGAAATCAGAGGCAGTGACCAGGTGCCGGCAGTAATGCGGCACGAAACAGGAATTGACCCGAAACACTTTTCGTTTGTTCAGGATGCGATGAGCGATGCCATTTACGGCACGGCCCAACGCGCCATAATTCCTGGTATTGAACTATGCGGAAAAACCGGCACCGCACAAAACCCGCACGGGTACGATCATTCCGTGTTCATGGCTTTTGCTCCCAAGGACGATCCGAAAATTGCTATAGCAGTATATGTAGAGAATGCGGGTTGGGGTGGCCGGGCAGCCGCATCCATCGCCAGCCTGATGATCGAACGATACCTCACCGGGGAGGTGAAACGCCTTGGCCTGCAGGACTATGTGCTGAAGGGAGAGTTTCTGGACAAAGTATTGCTCACCACGCCTTCTACTGAATAAGATGAGACGGTACGAGGATATTTCAGCAAAAATGGACTGGCTCACAGTGGTTATCTACCTGGTTATGGTGATACTGGGCTGGCTAAACATTTATGCAGCCGTTTATGATGAAACCGTACATCAAAGCATCTTCGACCTTTCACTCAACAGCGGCAGGCAGTTAATTTTTATTGCTGCGTCTGTGGTTATCATCTTGGCCATTCTGATTATGGATATGCGCTTTTACGAGGCCGCTGCCTATTTAATCTATGGCGTAGTTCTTTTCCTTATGGTGTTGGTGCTGATTGTTGGCAAAGAAGTAGGGGGTAACAAAGCGTGGATCGGAATCGGGTCGTTTGGTGTACAGCCTTCGGAATTTGCAAAGTTTGCAACGGCTCTTGTGGTGGCCAAGGTTATCGGATCGGTTGGTTTCCGGATGGATAACCTGCGCAATCAGGTTATTCTTTTCATTCTGATCGGCATTCCGATGCTGGTTATCCTGGCGCAGAAAGATACCGGCACAGCCTTGGTCTTTACGGCTTTTGTGCTGGTGTTTTTCCGTGAAGGCATGTCGCCCTTTCTCATGATTGTTGGCGTGGCCTCAGCTTTCATTTTTGTACTCACGTTATTGGTTGAAAATGAACTCTACCTTTATGGAGGAATTGGGGTAATTCTGATCATCACTATTCTGGCTGGCAAAAAGAGCCTCAAGCGCATTGCGCTGCTCACCATTGGTGCGCTTGCCGTTGCCGGGGTAATTCAAAGCGTTGATTATGTAATTACCGATGTGCTGAAACCCCACCAGCAAAACCGCATCCGCGCGCTGATCAACCCTGATGCCGATCCGTTAGGGTATGGATGGAATGTAACGCAGTCAAAAATTGCCATCGGCAGCGGGGGATTCTCCGGTAAAGGCTTTTTGGAAGGCACGCAAACCAAGTTCGATTTTGTGCCGGAGCAAAGTACCGACTTTATTTTTTGCACCATTGGTGAAGAACACGGCTGGCTTGGAAGTTTGGTGGTAGTTGGTTTGTTTGTTTTGCTGTTGTTGCGGATTGTATACCTGGCCGAGCGACAGAAAAACCGGTTTGCCCGTGTTTATGGCTACAGCGTGGCCAGCATTTTCTTTTTCCATTTTGCCATCAATATCGGCATGACCATCGGGTTGTTTCCGGTAATTGGCATCCCGTTACCGTTTTTTAGTTATGGAGGCTCCGCGTTGTGGGGATTTACTACGTTGCTTTTTATTTTACTTAAACTGGATGCCCACCGCGGCCAGGTGTTGCAGCGGTTGTGAGGGTTAATCCTTTAACTGAATAATTTTTCTTACAAACACAGGGAGTTCTTTCGTTGAACGGGGCTCAAAAGGCATTGAAAGCGTGATCACTACTGCCTGATGGTTTACTTTCCCGTGGATAATGAATATGCAATTTTTTTCAGAAGATGATGCAGCTTGTAGTTTAAACCCTTTCGACTCCTGGTTCATAATAAAGCATTGAATTTCCGATTTTTTGTAATTTCTTTCTTTCTCGCGTTTAACGAGAAGATCACGGGCAATATAGTCATGCGTGTTATCATCTACATGTAACCAGCTTAAATCGTAATCCGCGCACTTCAGGTAGGTAGGCGATGGCACCGTACAATCATCGGGCACATCAAAAACTTTTCCGCATATGAGTACAGAGTTAATCCGGTTGAAATAGGCTATCAAAAGAGCTGCGATGATAATGCCTAAAAAGAAAATCGTCCGGAAAGTCATGATCTGCTGATTTCCTTTTATCAATTACACGAATAGCAGGTAAGCCGGTTATGGTGTATTCACCTCGTTAAATCCGTCATTCGGGTTCACGTCCGTCCAACTCATCGGGTAATTTTTATCCAGGTACTCCAACGCATCGGTGGTGAGGTATAACGGCTTGAACGTGTCAATCATCACGGCCAGTTCGTGCGTTTCTTTGGCACCAATGCTTTTTTCTACCGTTCCCGGATGCGGGCCGTGGGGTAAGCCGCCCGGGTGCAGCGTGAACGATCCGCGCTCAATGCCCCTGCGGCTCATAAAATTTCCTTCAGCATAGTACAGCACTTCATCGCTGTCGATGTTACTGTGGTTGTACGGTGCGGGGATAGCCAGCGGATGGTAATCGAACAGGCGGGGCACGAATGAACAAATTACAAAATTGTGTGCCTGGAAGGTTTGATGAATTGGCGGAGGCATGTGGATGCGACCGGTGATGGGCTCAAAATCGTGAATCGAAAAAGCATAAGGCCACAAAAATCCATCCCAGCCTACCAGGTCAAGCGGACTATAATCATACACATAGTGGTGCAAATACCCCAGCTTCTTTATCTTCATCAGAAACTCGCCCTTGCTGGTGTCGGTAATCAGCTCGTGAGGAGGGCGTATGTCGCGCTCGCAGTAAGGCGAGTGCTCCAGCAACTGACCCAGGTCGTTGCGATAGCGTTTAACGGTTTCAACAGGTGAGGCCGCCTCTATGATCAGCAGCCGCAGGGGGCCTTCTTCAAACTCCAGTTTGTAAATAACGGTTCGGGGTATTACCACGTAGTCGCCTTGTTTGATATCCAGTTTTCCGAACTGCGAAATGAGCGTGCCGTTACCATCGTGAAGAAAGATCACTTCATCACCCTCGGCATTTTTATAGAAGTAGTCCATCTTCCTCTTTTTGGGAGAACAAATGGCAATGGAGCAGTCGTTGTTTTTAAGCAATACTTTTCGGGCGCTAAGGTAGTCCTCCCCGGTGCTGCCTACTTTTGATGTATTGAGGTGCGTTTGGCGAAGGCCATACTCTTCAACGATTTTGGGCCCGTAAGGTACCGGGTCCTTCAGTTGTTTAATGCGGGTGGGCGGGTTAATGTGGTAGAGGTTGGAATAAATTCCTGAAAAGCCCTCAGAACTCACCAGTTCTTCCTTGTATAAACTTCCATCGGGCTGGCGGAACTGGGTGTGGCGTTTGGGTGGTATTTTTCCCAGCTTGTGATAGTACATAAGAACTAAGGTTTAGCGAGGTCAAGTTAATAAAAACACATGACGACACACCGGCTTCCGGCAGTTCATCCAATGTTATAATTTTATGCGATCCAGTTCCGGAATCCGGTCAAATAGTTTCAATGCCTGCAGAAAGATTTCGTTGGTATCGTTCAGAATCGGGTAAAGACCTTTGTTGTTCCAGATTTTGCGGGCTATCTGTGCCTTTATATGGATCTGAAAGAGTTTCTTTTTAGCATTCAGTTCCTTCCAATCGGGTTTTATTTTGTTTCGTTGTCCTACCTTTACCAGGTCGTTCAGCATTTGGTCGGTTACCACAAACTGGGTATAGAATTTTTCAAATCCTTTTTGCTCCAGTTCGGCCTTGTGAGTTTCAGCATAAGTAAACGTATATTCCTGGATGGAAGTAGAAGTGTAGAGAGCATTCAGGTAGTGGCTGTTCAGAGTAGTATCCAGCGGCACGAAATAATCGGGCATGATTCCTCCGCCACCGTAAACCGAGCGGCCATTGGCGGTTGAGTACTTCAGTGAGTCGTTTAATTTGATGCTGTCGGCAGAGAAAAACTCGCCCTTTTTGTATCGCTCCATAATATCTAGGGCGTACTCTTCTTCATCGGTGTACGGTTTTTGTATGCTGCGCCCGCTGGGGGTATAATAGCGCGAAATGGTAAGCCGGAGTTCGGAGCCATCGCTCAGATCGAACGGATGTTGCACAAGACCTTTTCCGAATGTTCTGCGGCCAACAATCAGGGCACGGTCATTATCCTGCAGGGCACCGGCCAGAATTTCAGAGGCCGAAGCGCTGCCCTCGTTCACTAATACAATCAAAGCGCCTTCTTCGAAAAAGCCGCGCCTGGTTGAGGTTGCATTGGTATTAAGCCGCTTGTCTTTGCCATTGGTGTACACAATCTTTTTTCCTTCCTTCAGGAATTCGTCAGCCATTTCAATGGCTACATTCATGTATCCTCCGGGGTTTCCCTGCAGATCAAGAACTAGTTTCTTCATTCCGGCCTGCTGCAGTTCCTTAAAGGCTTTGGCGAACTCATCATACGTAGTAGCCGCAAAACGACTTACTTTAATGTAACCGGTTTCCTGGTCAACCATGTAGGCCACATCAACGGAGTTTTGAGGAATCTTATCGCGGATGATTGAAAAAGTGATGAGTTCGTTTACCCCGCTTCGCTTAATGCTAACGCTCACTTCGGTGCCGCGCGGCCCTTTCAGCAGCTTCATTACCTCAGCATTGGTAATGCCAATGCCGGCCACATTTTTTTGATCTACTTCAATGATCTTATCGCCCGACCGGATGCCAAGGGCTTCCGATGGACCCCCGCTAAGCGGTGCCACCACAACAATGGTATCCTGGAAAATATTAAACTCAATGCCGATGCCGTCAAAGTTCCCGCGCAGGTCTTCATTGGCAGCAATCCGATCAGAAGCCGGAATAAAAGCCGAATGCGGGTCGAGCTTGGTTAGCAAGTGTTTTATTGATTCATCTACAAGCCTGTCGGTCTTAATGTCGTCAACATATTTATCCTGGATGTAGGTGAGCACTTCACGAAGTTTCTGAACATCCTTGCCCACATCGCCTGAGGGCTTACGGTAGCCAAAACTTGCCCCGAGAAAGATGCCGGCTGCAAGACCCAGAAACAATACAAAAGGCAGCCTGATTTGATTGGGTGTGTTGTTAATATGTTCGCTCATAAGGGTATACAATCACTTCGGTAAACGGATGACCAGCCAAAGAGTTCATCATTTGTATGCCGCAAAAATGCTAAAAATCAACTGAACCTTGCAGATTATTTAAGCATGTGTTTTACCGGTGAATATCTATATTTGAAGTTGCATGAGTATACCGGCATTTCAAACGAAACAGATAACCCAACTGGTAGAAGAGAACTATGTTCACGCTTATGTGTTATACTATTTTGGCATCCGGTTTAATGACTATCCGGAACAAACGCTTGAAACCGTTTGCCGTGAAAAAGGCTTAAACCTTGAGCAGGTGGTTCGCGAGCTCGAAAACCCTCATTTGCTAAAGGAAGAGCATGTGCCGCTGATTTCATACCCGGTTGATCTGATTATCGAGTACCTGAAACACGCTCATTTTCTTTTCATCAAGCACAAGCTTCCGTACATCGCACGCCTGGTAAATGAGTTTAAATCACAGCATGATGATTACCGCCCGGTTGAGCGCGACCTGAAGGTGGTATTTCCGCTTTTTGTTGAAGATTTTATCCACCATATCTACGAAGAAGAGGACACTCTCTTCCGGTACATTAAGATGTTGGACCGCGCCTCGAAAGGAACATATAACCCCACCCGGCTTTATTACCTGATCGAGAAGTACTCCGTGCAAAAGTTTGCCCTTGAGCATGACGTGCATGATGATGAAATGGAAGGCATTCGCAAAATCACTAACGACTACACTTTACCACCGCATGCTCCGCTTTATGTAAAAGTGATTTACAATGAATTGAAGGCGTTTGAAAAAAGCCTGATTACCCATGCACGCATTGAGAATGAAATTCTCTTTCCGAAAGCCATGGCGCTTGAAACAAAAGTAAAGCAACAGGTTTTTGAGCGCAGCCGCTTTAACTGATGAGCAGGATTCTGGCCATTGATTACGGACTGAAGCGCACCGGCTTGGCGGTTACCGATCCGCTGCAGATCATAGCCACAGCGTTGGAAACAGTGCCCACGGCCAAGCTGCTTTACTACCTGAAAGACTATTGTTGCAAAGAACCGGTGGCGGCATTTGTGATCGGCATGCCCAAAACACTGAGTAACCAGGATTCAGCCACAGCGCCAGATGTACGAAAGTTTATAAAAAAACTTCTTACGGAGTTTCCATCTACACCGATACACGAAGTGGATGAACGCTTTACCAGTTCAATCGCCCAACGGGCAATGATTGAGGGCGGAATGAAAAAAAAAGACCGGCAGATAAAAGGTAATGCAGATAAGATCAGCGCAGTGCTGATTCTGCAATCGTTTATGGAAAAGCGAATGTCATGACCCTCCGGCATTGCGATTTCGGAAGCAATATTTTCTACCTTTGCATCCGGCTAAAAGCAACATGGTACATCCGATTGTAGTTTATGGCGACCCGGTACTGAGGCAACGGGCCAGGGACATAGAAAAAGGAGCCGACATCACCGAACTGGTTAACGATATGTTCGAAACGATGCATGCCGCCAATGGCATAGGGCTGGCTGCCCCTCAGATTGGCAGGAGCGTGCGACTTTTTGTGGTTGACGGCACCACGCTGGGTAAAGATGATGACGAGGCCGAACCGGGTATGGAAAATTTTAAAATGGCTTTTGTAAATCCGGTGATGATTGAAGAGCTGGGTAAGCCCTGGGAATTTGAAGAGGGCTGTTTGAGCATTCCGAATATCCGTGAAAAAGTTTCCCGAAAAGACACCCTGCGTATCCGGTATTACGATGAGTACTGGAACCTGAAGGAGGAAAATTATGATGGCATGAAAGCGCGTATCATCCAGCACGAGTACGATCACCTTGAAGGCAAATTGTTTATTGACTACCTCTCGCCCCTGAAGAAGCGCCTGCTGAAAGGAAAGCTGAATGACATCAGCCGGGGTGAGGTAGATACCGAGTACCGCATTCTGGCACCACTAAGGAAGTAATTCAAATAAAGTGAAACTTCATTCCCGCCTCCCCGACATCGGAACCTCCATCTTTGCCGTTATGTCGAAGATGGCGGCCGACCATGGGGCGATTAACCTGTCCCAGGGCTTCCCCGATTTCCAGGTTGATCCGGTGCTGATTGACCTGATTAACCGGTTTATGAAGGAAGGGCACAACCAATATGCGCCCATGCCGGGAGTGCCCGCGCTGCGCAGCGTCATAGCTGAGGTGATTTCAAAAACCTACAACGGTACAGTAAATGCTGAAACAGATATTACCGTTACCGCAGGAGGAACCCAGGCCTTGTATGCCTCGATAGCCGCGGTCATTCATCCTGGTGATGAAGTGATTGTTTTTGATCCGGCTTACGACTCCTACAACCCAGCCATCCGCCTGAATGGCGGGGTGCCGGTGCACATCAATCTTACCTACCCGGATTTTTCGATTGACTGGGATCAGGTAAAAGCAAATATCACTCCGCGTACGCGGTTGATTATGATCAACACCCCGCATAATCCCAGCGGTGCCGTATTGTCCGCTCAGGATTTACAAATGCTTGAGCAGATTGCTGAAGAAAATGACCTGATTGTGTTGAGTGATGAGGTATATGAGCGCATCATTTTTGATAACCTGCGGCATGAGAGTGTGCTCCATTTTCCGAAGCTGACAGCACGGAGTATAGCCGTATTTTCGTTCGGAAAAACCTTTCATGCCACCGGCTGGAAGGTGGGCTATACGGTTGCACCGGAAGCGCTGACACGCGAAATTCGAAAAGCCCACCAGTTCATTACCTTCTCGGTAAACACCCCGGTGCAACTGGCACTGGCCGAATACATGAAAGACCCAATGCACTATGTAAACCTTGGAAAATTTTACCAGGCTAAGCGCGATTATTTTCTGGAAGGAATAAGGGGCTCCTCTTTTGAACCCATCGCCTGTCATGGTTCGTATTTTCAAACCCTATCGTACCGTTCCTTTTCTTCCTTACCCGACCGCCAGATGGCGAAAGAATTAACGGTAAATCACAAGGTAGCCTCAATCCCGGTTTCCGTTTTCTACAACGATAAAACCGATAATAAGCTGTTGCGTTTCTGTTTTGCAAAAAGTGAGCCTACGTTAGATAAAGCAATGGATATTCTCCGAAAATTGTAGCATGCAAAACCTCACCATTACGCTCATTCAATCAGCTCTTTACTGGGAAGAAGTTGGCGCCAATCTTTCTTCGTTTGAAGAAAAGATATGGAAAATCGGGCAAAGTACAGATGTGATTATACTACCCGAAATGTTCTCCACCGGCTTCACCATGAATGCGGCAAAATTGGCTGAGCCCATGAACATGACCACCTTTAAATGGATGAAGCAAATGGCTGCACAAACCCATGCGTTGATGTTGGGCAGCTTTATTGTGAAGGAGAACAATACTTTCTACAATCGATTACTGTGGATGGAGCCCAACGGGCATTTTAAAACGTACGACAAGCGCCACCTTTTTCGTATGGCCGGTGAACATAAAACTTATGGTGCGGGAAATACCCGGTTAACGGGCGAGTGGAAAGGCTGGCGCATTTGCCCGCTGGTGTGCTACGATTTGCGCTTTCCGGTATGGAGCCGCAACTGCTATAATCAGGCAACTCAACGTATGGATTATGACCTCCTCGTGTATGTGGCCAACTGGCCATCGGCAAGAGTAGAGGCTTGGGATGCGCTGCTCAGGGCACGTGCCATAGAGAACCTGTGCTATGCGGCCGGAGTTAACCGGGTTGGCGCTGACGGTAACGGCATTCCCTACAACGGGCATTCAGCTGTTTATTCTCACAAAGGAGAAACCTTGTTTTTTCAATCCGATCAGGAGGCAATCAAAACGATTATGCTGGATGCTGAAGCGCTCCAATCCTATCGTGAAAAATTTCCGGCTTACCTTGATTCCGATGAATTTGATATCAAACAATAGAAGAACACATGGGCCGGTACGGCATTAAAGCATCTGTGTGGATTATTTGCATAAGCTAATCCTTGCTCAACTCAAACTCAGCCATCACCGGTAAATGATCGGAGGGATAGTATTTGCCATCGTTATCCTGAATAACCTGGTAATGGCGTAAAATCCATTCCCGGGTATGAAAAATATAATCAATCGCTTTACATTCCATGGCGCCAACTTCAAAACCGCAAAAGGTACCGGTCTGGTCATTGGCAGGCCTGGCATCCAGCAATTCCCCGGCAATCTTCAGCAAGCTATGGTATGTTACATCTGTCCGTTCAAGGTTGAAATCACCCAGCAGTAAAAACGGCATTTTGTTTTGACTAAACATGTATGTAAAATATCCGTTTAGAAAATCAGCGCTTCCCCGCTGTGCTGCCTTTCCAATGTGGTCGAAATGGGTGTTGGCAACAACCAATTCCTTTTTCAATTCCTTGTCATACAACCTTGCCCAGGTGGCTATGCGGGTTATGGCGGCATCCCACCCTATGGAACCCACCTCGCCAGATTCTGAAAGCCAGACTGTCGATGAATGCAGCACGCCAAACCGGCTGTTGCGGTAAAGAATAGCGCTGTACTCGCCTTTTTCCTTTCCGTCATCACGCCCTACACCAACAAACGAGTACTCCGGCAGCATACTGAGCAGATCCTGCAACTGGTGGTGAAACGCCTCCTGCATGCAGATTATATCGGGATTGTATTTCTGTATAAGTGCGGCAACTTTTTGAACGCGGTTGGGCCAGGCATTTACGCCATCGGCCGGATTGTCGAAGCGGATGTTATAGGTGATTATCGTTACCGGTTGCGAGAAAGTTTCGCTAAACAAAATCAATCCCATTGCTAAAAGAATAGAACGCATTCTTAAAGTTACGAAGCCGCTTATGGATACGCCATATCTTTTGCGGATTTAATCATGTACTTTAATGGAATTAATTGTCATCGCTATGCAAAAATTACGATTTCTTACCCTTTTGGCGATTGGTTTGGTGCTTTATACCTGCAGAACTACCGAAACGGAAATTCCGCCCAAACAATATACCATTGAGCAGTTTATGGATGTGAAAAGCATTTTAAATGCAGGCTTTTCTGGCGATGAATCAAAACTTCTGGTGAGTTCAAATGAAACTGGAATTTTTAACGCCTTCGAGCTAAACCTGCTTACCGGTGAGAAAAAGCAACTTACCCATTCAACAACGGAATCGGTTTTTGCGGCTTCGTACTTTCCGAACGATGACCGGGTTGTTTATACCAGCGATCAGGGCGGAAATGAAATTGATCACCTCTTTGTGCGCCATCCGGAAGGAACAATCGTTGATATTATTTCCAATCCGAAGGCCAAAGCTGATTTTTTTGGCTGGAGTTACGATAAAAAACTAATGTACTATATGGCGAACAGCCGGGACCCCCGGTTTTTCGATTTGTACGCCATAAATGTTGAGGCTATACCTCAGGAGGCAACGGTCTTTCCATCGATGATGGTGTACCAAAACGATCAGGGTCTTAATCCATCGGCTATTTCCCGCGATAACCGTTACATTGCCTTGCAAAAAGCGATCACCACCAATAATGATGATATTTATGTTTTTGATACGCAAACCCGGCAAACCCGCCACATTACTCCGCACACAGGCGACATAAAATATGTACCGCAGTACTTTTCGTCTGATGGTTCAAGCCTGGTTTATCTTACCAATGAAGGAAGCGAATTTATGTATGTAGCCAGCTACACCTTTTCTACTGGCGAAAAAAAGAAACTGGAAGAAGCAAATTGGGATGTGATGTACACCTACTTGTCGCGTAACGGCAAATACCGGGTAGTAGCTATAAATAATGATGCCCGTACAGAAATAAAACTGTATCATGAAGCTGACGGAGGAAAGTTAGTTCAGTTGAAAAATGTTCCGGAAGGAGATATCACCGGTGTAAACATTTCGGACAGCGAGAAGTGGATGACTTTTTACGTAAGCACTTCCAAATCACCGAGTAATTTATTTGTCTATAACCTGGAAACCGATGAGGTAAGGCAACTCACCAATACTTTAACTCCTGATATTAATCCGGATGATTTGGTAGAGGCAACTGTAGTTCGGTTTACATCGTACGATGGACTGGAGATACCCGCTTTGTTGTATAAACCAAAAGGCCTGAAGCCCGGACAGAAAGTGCCGGCCCTGGTGCAGGTTCATGGGGGCCCTGGCGGGCAAACCCGTTTAAACTACAACAGCAACTACCAGTACTTGGTTAACCATGGTTACGCCATACTGTGTGTAAACAATCGCGGCAGTTCAGGATATGGAAAAACATTTTATGCGGCTGATGACAAAAAGCATGGTGATGTGGATTTAAAAGACTGCATTGCCGGCAAGCAGTACCTGCAAAGTCTGGATTTTGTGGATGGCGATAAAATTGGAATTTACGGTGGTAGTTATGGTGGGTATATGGTAATGGCTGCACTGGCGTTTGCTCCGGAAGAATTTGATGTGGGCGTAAATTTGTACGGTGTTACGAACTGGTTACGTACGCTAAAAAGCATACCACCGTGGTGGGCGTCCTTCCGTGAAGCGTTATACACAGAAATGGGAGACCCGGAAAAAGATTCGGTGGCTTTGTATAACAAGTCTCCCTTGTTTCATGCCGGCAAAATTACCAAGCCTTTTATTGTATTGCAGGGCAGTAATGATCCGCGGGTACTACAGGTAGAATCAGATGAAATCGTGGCGGCAGCAAAGGCAAATAATGTTCCGGTTGAGTACGTAGTTTTTCCGGATGAAGGACACGGTTGGGTAAAAAAGGAAAATCAAATCAAATCGGCAGAATCTATCCTGCAATTTTTAGATAAGTATCTAAAAGAAGAACGGTAATGTGTTTCTGTATGCAGATAATGAGTTGAACCGTAGAGGCCCCAGGTGCAGGTGTCCTGCAGGAATTTTCACTTTCTTTCAGTTTCAGAACGCCTCAACAGCCTTTACTTCCGCGGGCATCAGGCGGGTAAACAGATTTTCAATGCCAGACTTAAGCGTAATCATGGAGGAAGGGCAGCCGCTGCACGAGCCCTGCAACTTCACCTTTACTACGCCATCGGTAAATGAATGGTAAGTAATGGCTCCGCCATCCTGCTCCACAGCCGGCCGGATGTATTCTTCGAGAATGGTTTTTATTTTTTTAATCGTCTCGGTTTCCTCCTCAGCTTGCGGGGGTGCTTCTTCGCTTACTTCAATTATAAACCGGCCCGACTCCAGAAACTGTTTGATATGATTTTTAATCTTATCCTGAATCTCCAGCCACTCTACACCGTCCTTTTTAGTGACCGTAACAAAATTGCTCATGTAAAATACCCTGTCTACGAAAGCATAATCGAAGAGCTCCTGGGCGAGGGGTGCCCGGGCCGCGCTTTCGCGATCGGGAAAATCGAAACTCATGCCATCGGGAACCAGCATTTCGTTCACCACAAACTTGAGCGAGTTGGGGTTTGGGTTCGATTCCAGGTAGATGTGAATATGCTTTTGGGTAGTCATGGCACGTGGCTTTAGCTGTTAAAACAGGTATCGGCAAATTTAGTTCACTATACCCTCTTTTCGAAAACCATCTTCTGTAGTTGCCACCATACTGGCTACTACCGTATCGCCTGTGATGTTTACAATGGTGCGGCACATGTCCAGCGGCCGGTCAATGGCAATAATCAGGGCCAGGCCTTCGGGCGATACCCCAATGGCACCCAGCACAATAACGAGTGTAATAAGCCCCGCACTGGGTACTGCTGCTGCACCGATAGACGACAGCGTAGCGGTAAGTACAATAATAAGTTGATCAACTACGGTTAAATCATGCCCAAAGGCCTGGGCAATAAACACGGCCGACACGGCCTGGTGAATGCTGGTGCCATCCATGTTGATGGTAGCACCCAGGGGTAACACAAAGCTGGTAATCTCATCTTTGATGCCCAGATTTTTTTCGGCACACTCCATCGTTACCGGAAGCGTTGCTGCACTTGAACTGGTAGAGAAAGCCATAATCTGGGCGGGCAAAATTCCTTTCTGAAATGTTTTGTATTTAATATGGGTAAATAACCGCATCGCCAGCGGATAAACCACCACCACCATCAGCGCCAGACTCAGCAACACAGTAAATGCATAAACCCCCAGTGCACTGAATAACTCCAGTGCCTGCTTGGGGTTATTGCCGGCAACATCAACCATCAGCGAGGCAAGCAATGCCAGCACGCCCACCGGTGCGTATTGCATTACCATGTCAACTATTTTCAGAATGACTTCATTAACGCCATCAAAGAAGCCCTTTACAGGTAATCCTTTTTGTTCGGGAGCCATAATAAGCGCAATGCCGAACAAGATGGCAAAGAAGATCACCTGCAGCATGTTGCGGTTCGATGCAGCCGCGCCAAAAATGTTATCGGGTACAATATCAACAATCACCTGTAAGGGTCCGGATTCTTTCAGTTTCTGGGCATCCGAAACTTTAAGGTTAGCATCTTGCGCGTATTTGCCGGAAAGTTCCACCTGTTTTTCCTTCGACAGGAAATTACCCGGCTTAATGGTATTTACGGTAAGTAATCCGATGGTGATGGCGATTACGGTAGTGATGAGATAAAGCCCCATGGTTTTGCCCCCGATGCGCGAAAGTTTTGAAATGTCCTTCAGGTTGGAGATACCGCTGATCAGCGAAACGAGAATAAGCGGAATGGCAATAAGTTTGAGCAGGTTGATAAAGATGGTTCCGAAGGGCTTTACCCAGTCGGTAATAAACGTGCCCAGGTTAAAAAAAATAGCAATGGTGCCTAGCACAATACCCAGAAACATGCCGGTAAAAATGCGGATGTGCAGCGGAAATTTTTTCATAAAGCAATAACCCTATCCGCGCAATTTATGGGTTTGGCTGGCGAAACAAACTACCGGTTAACAGATTTATTTGATGGCCGGTTTATCCAGTTTCAGTTCTCCTTCGGCTCCGGCAATAACGGTGGCTACGGTCGAATCACCGGTAATGTTAACCACGGTGCGGAGCATATCCAGCGGACGGTCCACAGCCAGAATCAGGGCCAGACCGGTGGGGTCAAGCCCTACGGCTTCCAACACAATAATGAGCATAATGATGCCCGCACCGGGTACGGCCGCTGCCCCGATGGATGACAGGACGGCCGTCATCAGGATGGTGAGTTGTTGGCCAAGGGTTAGGTCAAGCCCGAAGGCCTGCGCGATAAATACTGCCGATACACCCTGGTGAATGCTGGTGCCATCCATATTAATAGTTGCACCAAGCGGCAGAACAAAACTTGATATTTCTTCGGAGATGCCCAGTCTTTTTTCAGCACAGTCGATAGTTACCGGGAGAGTGGCAGCGCTTGAACTAGTAGAGAAGGCAAGAATCTGGGCCGGAAGAATGCCTTTCACAAATTTCAGGTAAGGCATTTTGGTAAAGGTTTTTAAAATGAGCGGGTAGGTAAGGAACACCATCACGGCAAGACCCAGAATAACATTGAGGCTGTACACACCCAATGCTTTCATAAGCGGCACGTCAATGTTCAGGCTTGCCAGCAGTGCAAATACACCAACGGGAGCAAAGCGCATAATCAGGTCAACAATTTTGAGAATCACTTCATTGGTGCCATCAAAAAATGATTTGACGGGTTTAATCTTATCGGGCTTGGCCAGAATCATGGCGATGCCAAAAAGGATAGCGAAGAAAATAACCTGAAGCATGTTGGTGTTGTTGGAGACGGCACCAAAAATGTTATCGGGAACAATATCAACCAGTACCTGCAGCGGGCCATCACTTTTCAGGTCGTGGGCAGATGAGATGCGATTCCCGATGTCGGAAGCGTAAGCCTGGCTGAGTTCTTCCCGTTTTTCGGGTGTTAAAAATTTACCCGGCTCAATAAGATTTACAAGCACCAGTCCGATGGTTACCGCCAGAACAGTTGTGGCCAGGTAAAGCCCGATGGTTCTTCCGCCTATGCGCGAAAGTTTGGAAACATCGGAGAGGTTGGAAATGCCGTCAATGAGCGAGAAGATGATCAGCGGGATGGCAATGAGTTTCAGGCAATTGATAAAAATGGTTCCCCACGGCTTGATCCACGCTGAGGTAAATTCGGCAAGGCCAAGGGCAGACGCACTGAACCCCCAAATGATGCCGAGCGCCATGCCGATGAGAATTTTTCCGTAAAGGGGAAACTTCGGTAACTTCATTAGCTAAAAATAAGAGTATTTGGTTAAGAAGCAGCGTAAAAAATTACCAACTGCTGCTGGCGCCACCGCCACCCGAATCACCACCACCCCAGCTGCCCCCGCTGTCGCTGGAGGAAGAACTTCCGCTGTCGGAAGAAGACGCGACCAGCATAGGTATAATAAACTTATCGATCTGGTGATGACCGCAATGCAGGCATGTACGTTCTTCTTCACCAAAACCGGAAGCGCTGTAGGTGGCGCTTTGAATGGTTCGCCTGGCGCCAAAGTAAAAGGTTAAAAAGTTGCACTTCGGGCAATGGGTAAATTTTGTAGTGGCGCTGGGGTAACGCAACGACTCGATAGCGCCACAAGCCTCGCACCGCCAAACATCATGGTCAACCGTGCCGGCTTTTTCTTCGGCAATCTGGCCAGAGTGCATAAATGCATCTTCTTCTGCCTCCGATAGCTTGCACATAACCGATTGACATTTTTTGCAAATGAGCGGGCGATTCCGGTAGGCATTTCTTTTTTTGCGCCAGTTCTGATAAACAAAAATCATCGGGAGAAAACACACCACAGCAGCGCTTATCCAGTACGATTTCTGTTGGTTAAGAAAAGTATAGGCATCCTGCTGGCCCAGTTCGTTCATCATGGATTCGGATACTCGTATCGCCCTAAAATACCGCTCGAGAAAAAGGGAAACCATCAGGATATACATTCCTAAAAGAAAAACCAAAAACGGAGGCTCCAGTACGGTTGCCAGGATAACGTATATACCAGGTATAGCTGTGTAATATAAAAACCATCGCTTCCACGACAGGCTGAACCGATCAATGGATTTTGACGATCGGTTAATTAACCGGCCAAGCAATACGATGATGATGATGACCCCGTAAACTCCGCCCATAAAAAAATACAAGCCGCCAATACCGGCTGCGGTTGAATCGCGGGTCAGTAATTCTTCAACCGCTTCGGGATGCTGCAACAGGTTTACCGTGGCCTCTATGCCACGCAACATGCCGCTGTTGTAATCACCCGTTTTAAAATAAGGCACCATGTGTTGCTGTTGAATGCGTTTGCAGAGGGCGTCCGGAAGAATGCCTTCAATACCATAACCCGTATGGAAACGGATGGTGCGTTGGTCGAGTACGAAAAGAATCAGCAGCCCGTTGTCGTTACTGGCCTGGCCGATGCCCCAGTAACGAAACAATCGCTGGGCAAAGTCAACATGTTCCTCGTTGCCAATGGAGGGAAGCATCACCACGGCCACCTGGGCGGTGGCATTTTTTTCAAGGCCGGTAAGCAGTTGGTTGATGTGTGCAACCGTAGTGTCATGAAGAATGCGTGCCGGATCGCTTACATAGCTGTTATTGACCAGTTTGGTGTTGGGTACGGACTCTACTGTAAAGGTTTGCGGATAACCGGCAAGTGCAAGAGCGGTTAGAAAACAAAGTGTAGAAAGTTCCCTCATTACA
The DNA here is from genome assembly GCA_046294915.1 of Cyclobacteriaceae bacterium. Lineage (GTDB taxonomy): Bacteria > Bacteroidota > Bacteroidia > Cytophagales > Cyclobacteriaceae > UBA2336. Next base: position 133,584 of record JBKBOE010000001.1, read on the forward strand.
TTTTTGAGAGTTTTGACAGGAGCAGGAAGTCGGCCAGTACCAGGGCGGCCATCGCTTCAACAATGGGCACGGCACGGGGCACTACACAGGGATCGTGTCTTCCTTTTCCGCTAACCGTTACTTCGTTACCATCATTATCAACACTTTGTTGATCCTGCATAATGGTGGCTACGGGTTTAAAGGCCACGTTAAAATAAATGTCCTCGCCATTGCTGATGCCCCCCTGGATGCCGCCTGAATGGTTGGTTTTGGTGCGGATGGTCCCCTGGTCATTTACAAATTCATCGTTGTGCTGCGAGCCGCAGAGGGCCATGCCGGCAAATCCGCTGCCATATTCAAAGCCTTTAACGGCATTAATACTCAGCATGGCTTTACCTAATTGAGCATGAAGTTTATTGAAAACCGGTTCTCCCAATCCTACCGGTGCGTTTCTGATCACGCAGGTAACCATGCCGCCAATGGTATCGCGGTCGAGCCGAACCTGCTCAATCCGGGCGATCATTTTTTCGGCTGTAGCCGGATCGGGGCAGCGAACGATGTTGTTTTCCGTACGCGATAAGTCAAGCTGTGTATAAGCCGGTGCCTTAATATCACCCACCTGGGAAACGTAGGCCTGTATTTCGATGCCGGCTTTGTTCAGCAACAACCTGGCAATTGCGCCAGCGGCAACACGGGCAGCAGTTTCACGGGCCGAACTCCGGCCACCGCCCCGGTAATCGCGATAGCCGTATTTGGTTTGGTAGGTATAGTCGGCATGCGAAGGGCGAAACGTGTTTTCAAGATGGCTGTAATCTTTGCTGCGCTGATCGGTATTTTCAATAATCAGGGCGATGGGCGCCCCGGTTGATTTTCCTTCAAATACTCCGGAAAGAATCTTAACGCTATCGTCTTCCTTCCGCTGCGTTGTAATTTTTGATTGTCCCGGCTTTCTCCGGTTAAGCTCTGACTGAATAAAGTCCTTATCAATTTCCAGTCCGGCCGGGCAGCCGTCAATCACTACACCAATGGCCGGGCCGTGCGATTCGCCAAAGGTGGTTATGCGGAAGTGTGTGCCGAAGGAGTTCATCTTAAAGTTGCAGTTTAAAATTCAGGATTGAATATGCCTCATTTAACCTTACCTCCGGAATCTTAACTTATTTCCGAAAGACAAGATAAGCCGAACCGGCCATGATTACCAAAACAATGGCATTAATTGCCCATTTAGCCCAATCCGAATTTGAACTTGTTCTCAGGGAATTATCCGCAGTGTTGATGATGTCATAGAATGACCCGCCATCCACCGATTCGATGGTTTCATTTTTCAGGCTCTCGCCTTCAACCTGTACAGTTGTTTGGGCTATGAGCGTGTCGTAGGTTTTCCTGGCGGGGTTAAAGTATATCCATCGGAAGTAATCGCCCAGGTTATACCGACCCGGTTCTTTTGGAATAATAAAGTAAGTAAATGATTTGGTGCCGGTTACCCGGTTTCCCTGGCGCATAATGTTCTGCCGCACGTTAGGCTCATAAAATTCAAAGTAGGGATTTGATTCAACCGGGGGTTTGTTAATTGCCGATATATTTCCTTCTCCAACAAGATTGAATTCATACGAGATGCTCTTGCCGGTTTGCAGGTTGTGGGTGCTGATTTTTTCATCAAGCCTGTACTCACCAACAGCAACGCGGTCGCGAAGCGGATGCGGGGGAAGTTCTTTCACTAATACCGTTTTGGGTTTACTGTAAAATGTTTTGAAATCTTCTTGGCGGTTTTGTCCGAAAAAGGAAGGATTTTTGGCTACTTTGTATTTGATCATTTCGAGCGGAACGCTGGGAAAATGAATCGGATCTGTATTAAGCGGATAGTACATCGCCTGATAAATTTTGTATTGCGTGTATCCCTTGCCGTTTAGTTCTATACGGCTTCCTTCAATGTTTTCAATAGAGAAGTTTTCTTCCCAGCAGTTTTGTGGTTTTATTTTCTTTACGATTTCAGAAACCTGTTTACTGATCTGGTACCAGTACAAGGGCGCCTGGTTCGATTCGGCTACGTAAAAGGCAAGCGTTGTGTTAAACCCTTCGCCCACATAAACCTCATCTTTGTTGGTGGTGAGTGCAAAAAAGGCGTCTTCTTTGATGTCGATAAACTCTGTAGGCGCGTTGTCCATGAAATCATCGCGCTCAAAAAAACTTCTGAAGGGATCGCGTTGTTGCTGAACAGGCGGGCCGATTTTAACCCGCTTACCCGGGGAGGATATCACCTGGTCATTCACGGTCATTTTAAATGGTGGTACAACCACCATGCCTTGCTTTACCGGAGCATACGTCATGATAATGCTTTGCGATGACGAAACCTGCCCGTTTACGATGTTCGTTTGCGATGAGGTGGATTGTCCGCGTTTACGGAAGCCCTGAATTTCCGGGAAGTTGTCAAAGTTTTTCAGCCGGTCGTTTTGGACCGTAATGGTAATAGTCCACGTTTGGTTTTCGCCTATTTCATCGGGCCCCAGGGTAATTTGTATGTTTTGAGATAACCCGTTAAAGGATACATGAATAATAAGTAATGCGAAAAGGACCTGCTTTGTGAAAAAAAAACGCCTTAACATCAATCTCTGTACCAGATTCATCGTTACAAAACTAAAAATGTTCTTTCAGTTGACTTAACTCTGCGTTAAATTTAACAGTTTCTGAAACCCAGCATTTTTTAACCCTAATTCTACGTTTACTTAGCTGACATGCTGAATTACGTTAAGTCTATACTCACTAAAGTGAGTTTTGATGCCCGGCTCTTTGAGAAGGAGTTGCGCAAGGCCCTGAAAGTTTTAATTCAGGAAGAAGTTCAGGAACTCAAACAGTGGTGTTATGCCCGGTTTGGGAATCAACACGAAGCCATTCTTAACCGGTGCTTTGTGGTAGCATAAATGGAAAATTTTTAACCCGGGTCCCTTTTTCTAAGCAGAAAAAGGGACCCTTATTTTTTTACAACATGATAAAACGAGTACCCCTTGAAGCTGTGCTTTGGATAATCGCTTTGGCGGGGTTAGCTCTTGTTAACCCGGATACAGAGCCACACCTAACCATCTGCCCCCTGGCCAATGCAGGTTTTGCCTTTTGCCCGGGTTGTGGCCTGGGGCGGTCAATTTCCTATTTATTCTGCGGGGATGTTGCAGCTTCATGGCGTGCTCACCCGTTAGGGATATTCGCGGTAATTGTCTTATCTTATCGGATTATTTCACTAACCCTTAACGCAAGTAAAGCCCATGGCCAAAGTAACTGATGTACTGCCCGAAATTGCAGGCGAAGAAATGACGTATATCCAAAGCCTGATGAAGGATTGGCCGGATGATAAAGCACGAAATTTTGCAAATGTTTACCGCACACGCAGGCGCGATCCGCAAATGATTATGATACTCGCCATTATTGGGTTTTTCGGAGTAGCCGGTGTTCAACGCTTCATTACCGATCAGATAGGCATGGGGCTTCTTTACTTCTTCACGGCCGGGCTTTGTTTTATCGGAACGATAATTGATTTGGTTAATTATCAGAAACTTGCTTTTGAGTACAACCAAAAGAAGGCCAGCGAAGTGGCAGCCATTATTAACTGAGAAATTTCTATTCTTCAAAGAAGCAAACAGAACCGCCAACCCAGGTTTTGTCTTTGTTGAATTTTACGCCAATCATTTCGCCACGGCTTAAGCGCGCCAGGTTGGTTACAGGTGTTGGCCGCGGCTTTCCGGGTTCCCAAATATACAGCAGCCTGATTTCTGTTTTCACTAAACCATCTGGTGCCTGAATGACCGGCTCATAAACAATTTTTCGCTGCAATAAAAAGTTGTGCCGTTCCTTCTCCGGTATGGCTTCCAAATCCGCTTGCGTAACATGAAAGATAATGCCACTTCCTGAAAAGGAGAATAGCGGTTTGAGCACGTAGTTTTCCAGATCGGACGGAAACGTTTCATAAGCATTCAGAAACCGGCACTCCGGAACAAACTCGTTTTTAAGGAAGGGCATGGTATACTTGCTGATGCGGAAAAACCAGTTCGGATGTCCTGCCCATTCTACCTCAACTTCTTCAGTAAGGTTAAACGGTAATTTTAAATCCTTGCGGGCAATCAACTCATCGAAGATAACGCGGTTGTAAATTCGATGGATGGGAATTTGCTGCCCATCTTTTTGATAAAACAACCGGGATCCAACCCGCTGTATATCGCCAATGTGTACGGGCTCAATGCCCGTTAGGTGTTTGGTGATAACAAAATCAATGGCGGTATTCTGTTGAAACGGGTCAATTTCAAGCAGAATTACTTCATGAGGCTCATGCCCATTTAATAAAATGGATTTTAAAAACGACCGGTATTCATCCTGATTATATCCAAAATGTGCCTGAACATTATCCGGCACAGGAAAATGTTTCCGGTATTGTTCAGAAAGAAAATCCTGCCAGCCAAACAGGGAAGGAAATCCCTGCATTTCAATAAGGCGTGGTTGCAATTGCCCGTCAGCAGTTTTTACCAGGGCAAAGTCCAGCGCCAGAAACAGCGTGTGGGAATCTTCACCGGGTACGCGCAGATTCGCAGGAATTGCATGTTCGGTGATTTCTTTAAAATCAGGCCTCACAATAAAGTCCACAATGCTTTCGGCTGCCTGCAGCAATTTTTGTTTGAGTGCCCGGTCAACAAAAACGGGGGTTTCGGCTACCCGGAATTTTACCGGAAAGTTGAAGTGACGGTCGAGCGCGTCAACAAACTGGTTGTACTTTTCTTCTGAAAAGAAGGTATTGTACTGCTCGCGCAAATGGTTTATCATAACACGGTAAGTCGTGTGGCAGCCGCCTGACGAAGAAAGGTAGGGATAATGGTTTTATACGTTTTTTTAATCTTCTCCGGATCGTTGAGGTATTTCAGCATTTCCACATACTTTTTTTCGCCATGGCGTTCAATAATTCCTGATTTTTTGTCTTCGCGCAGGAGGTATTTAAACATGCCGTCATAGTCGGCTTCGGGGTGGAACTGCATGCCCACAATGGCCTCATCAAAGCGGATGCCCATGATGGCCCTCTCCAGTTCAACATGGGGTCGTTCTTTCTCAATGCACAGCACGTGTGCACCGGTGGCCATCATACGCGGATTCGGCTCAGTTACCTGGTAAAAGCGTGAATCGACAGCATAAAACGGATCATCAAGGTTTTTAAACAGCGGTTCATGCCGGGCCTCTTTGGTTTTGTGAATGGGAAAGATACCGAACGCTTCGCTTCGCCTTTTGCTCACGGTAGCGTATTTATAGTGCCGGCAATAAATCTGAAAAGAGTGGCAAATAAGGAAGACGAATTTCTTTTGCTGCGGATGCTGAAGGTTGTGTTTACGAAGGGCATCCATCAGCCCAAAGTAGTTGGCCTCCCATTCAGAGCCTTCGCTTGCCAGCGGACTACCCGGCCCGCCCGAAGAAATATAGATATCGAAATCGGGTGAGGCGATCTCGTTCTTCAGCCGTACGTCAAAGGTTTCATAGGTAACCGGAAAGGATGATTCGTTCTTGAATTGTTCAACCAACTGCGTAATGCAGCGCATACCTTCGTTTTCTTCGCCTTCGTACAAATCAAGAATTGCAATACGGATGGTGTTCATAGTCCTTCAGTGGTTTGTTCGGTAATATAATCAACAACGTTTTCCAGGCTTCCGGTTTGCTGAAATACGGCCAGTTGCCGATCGGCCCCGGTGCCCTGTTTCAGCATGGTATGAACGTAGTTAACGGCATGCCGGCTGCCCAGTTCATCCACCACGTCATCCACAAATTCGAGCAACTCGTTAATCAATGCGCGGGTTTCAACTTCTTCCTGCTTTCCGAAGTCGATAAGTTTACCATCAATGCCATACCGGCTTGCCCGCCACTTGTTTTCGTTGATCAACGCGCGGTTATACACGATAAAACTCATATTCTGCTTGCGCAATTTATAGAGTTTTGCCACCAATGCCTGAAACAATGCTGTTATGGCGATGGTCTCCTCCACTTTCATGGGCACATCGCAGATGCGGAATTCGATGGTGTCGAAAAACGGGTGTACGCGTACATCCCACCAGATCTTTTTGGCGTTATCAATACAGCCGGTTTTAATGAGCAGGTTCACATAATTTTTAAAGTCATCCCAGTCATTGAAGTAATCGGGTAAGCCGGTTCTTGGAAATTTATCAAATACCTTGGTGCGAAAGGATTTAAAACCGGTGTTTCGGCCTTCCCAGAAGGGACTGTTGCACGAAAGGGCATAAACGTGAGGAAGGAAATAGCGGATGGTATTCATAATATGAATAGCCATGTTCTTATCGGAAATGCCCACGTGCACATGCAAGCCGAAAATAAGGTTGCTTCGGGCGGCCTCCTGCATTTCGTTTACAATTTCATCATACCGCGGATTGGGCGTGATGAGTTGCTTTGACCAGTGCGAAAACGGATGCGTACCCGAAGCACCGATGCGCAGGTTAAAGGAGCGGGCAATATCGTGTACCAGTTTTCGCAACTTGCTGATATCGCTGCGGGCTTCGTCCACATTGCGGCAAATGCCGGTGCCAACTTCCACCACAGCCTGGTGCATTTCGGCCTTAACATGGTCTTTCAAAACCTGCTCTGCGGCCTCTACAATTTTCTGATCGTGCGAGGTGAGTTCCCGGCTCACCGGGTCAATCACCATGTACTCTTCTTCAACGCCAAGTGTAAACTTTTCCATAACCTTTAGCCGGTCTTCTCCAGCGGAGCAGGTGAATATTTATTTTGATTTTGTTTTTGCCTTTACCGGTGATTTGGAATTTCGGTTGAGGAAAGCCGTTACCGAATCGGAGACGAATGTGCCCCACGTAAGGTTGTCCCTTCCTGGTTTTTGTTGTTGCGCACGTTCAATGGCCATCTTCGCGGCATGTTCTACCACCCATTCAAAATTTTCCTGACCTACGGAGTTCACATCGGCATCGGGTGCGGGGTTGCAAAAATCAATGGCATAAGGTATGCCACCGCGCACGGCCATCTCCACCGTGTTAAAATCATAACCCAATGCGTGGTTAAGCTGTAGCACATAGTCGTGTACTTTTTTAACCAACTTTTCTGATGCAGGGCCGCTGTTCACCACATAACGCAAGTGGTGAGGGTTGCGTGGCTCGTACTGCATTACACGCACATATTTCCGGCCCAGGCAGTAGCAGCGGAAGTACTCTTCGAAGATGATTTCTTCCTGCAGCATCATAACCAACTGGCCGGTTTCTTTATAGGCCCTGAAGAAGTCGTCCATGTTGTTGAGTTTGTATACGCTCTTCCATCCGCCACCGGCATGGGGCTTCATGTAAGCAGGCCAGCCTATGTATTCAAAAATTTTCTCCCACGACAGCGGAAATTTCAGGTTGCTGAAGGATGAATCGGTGGTGTCGGTGGGTTTATCGTGCGATGGCAGGATAACCGTTTTCGGTACGGGCACCCCGATTTTCAACGCGAGTGCATTGTTAAAAAATTTTTCATCGGCACTCCACCAAAAGGGGTTGTTGATAACGGCCGTGCCGGAAATGGCCGCGTTTTTCAGATACGCGCGGTAAAAGGGAACATCCTGCGAGATGCGGTCAATGATCACTGCATAGCCTGTGGGCTCGCCTTGTTGCACCTTGTCAATCATCACCGGCTCGGCCTTGATGTCTTTGAGGCCCGCCTTGTTTACCCGTTCTACAAATGCTTCCGGGAAGGAGCGCTCCATGCCATGCAAAATTCCTATTTTTTTCATAGTTGCTATTTTATCAATGAGAGGTAATGCGGAAACATTTCACGCCATGCGGGCCAGTCGTGCGGGCGTTCAGGGCGCACATCCAGCCAATGGTTTATTCCTTTGTTCCGAAGGATTGACGCCATCCTTTCGTTAGCTTCCCAGCACATGTCGTGTGTGCCGGTACCAAGTACCACAAACATATCGTTGAAAAACGGGTTTTGCGCATCGGGCAGAAAGTCAGGCGGGTTATTGAAATATACATTGTCATCATAGTACCCGTCAAGCTGGCTCTTGATATCAAAAGCAGCGCCCATGTTGAATACATACTTAACCACTTCCGGATGACGGAACGCGAAGTTGGTGGCGTGGTATCCGCCAAAGCTGCAACCGGCAGTGGCAATGCGGTGTACACCGGTTTCCTGCTGCATCAACGGCACAAGTTCCTGCAACAGAAACTGATCGTACCAGTTATGATTCTTTACCCGGTCGGCCGGATGAATGTTTTTATTATACCAACTCATGGAATCAACACCATCGGGACAATAAATTTTTACGAGTCCTTCATCCAGAAACCAGGCTACGCTGTCGATGAGTTTAAAATCCTTATTTTCATAATAGCTGCCTAATGAAGTTGGAAAAAGCATAACGGGGTATCCGCGTGTTCCAAAAGCAAGGATACCGATTTCGCGGCCAAGGTTAGGGCTAAACCATTTATGAAAATGTTCGTGGGGCATACCGTGACTGTGCAAGGTTTGGCTAAAGTTCTATTTTTGCTGCCTTAAAATAAACAATTCAACCCATATCCGTTTTGGATACCCCGGAACACTACCACCTTCAGCAACTTACGGATGTGCACTCCACCCTGCTGGACCGCGATACGCTTGTTGATATTTTTCTTCCGCATGCGTTTGAAAAGGCTGATAAGCCCCTTCCATTATTAATTCTTAATGATGGGCAGGATGGTGAGGCCATCCATTTAAAAGCTTGCCTGGAGGAACTTACGCAATCTAAACTTATCCGCGAACTGATTGTGGTTGCCGTGCATGCCGGAGACCGCTTGCAGGAATATGGCATTGCTGCACGTAAAGACTACAAGGGTCGCGGAAGCAAGGCTAAAAATTATACGCACTTTATCATGACCGAACTGGTTCCTTATCTGCATTACCGTTATCCGCTTTCAGTAAACCAGGCCGATCATGCCATTGCCGGCTTCTCCCTGGGTGGTCTTTCGGCTGTGGATATTGCCTGGAGTAACGCGCACTATTTTGGTAAGGCCGGGGCTTTCAGCGGTTCGTTCTGGTGGCGTAAGCGCGATGCAAAGAGTATGTTCTATGCCGATAACCGCGACCGGCTGATGCATTTACAGATACGCAAAGGAAAGTTTAAGCCCGGCTTGAAGTTTTGGTTTCAGGCGGGCACACTGGATGAGGTAAGCGACCGCAATGAAAACGGAACCATTGATTCTATTGATGATACACTGGATCTGATCAGCGAGCTGACAAAAAAAGGATACCGTCCTTTTGAAGACATTCAGTACTACCAAGTAGAAGGAGGCAAGCATAACCTGGAAACCTGGAAGCAGGCCATGCCGGTGTTTTTAAAGTGGGCGTTTGGGAAATAGTGTATGGATAGGCTTGCCGGTTATCCGTTTGTTCCGGTAACAAATTGAATATTGCGCTTTAAACCTTTTAAGCCAGTTCGCTTAACAGCTGATTTTTTAAAAAATTTCTGAAATACTTCTTCCGTAATCTCTTTCCAGTCATCGGTTAACATTTTTTCCAGATCAGCATGGGGTTTAAAGCGGCTTTCGGCATGCGGTTGTGCAAAGCGGTTCCAGGGGCAAACGTCCTGACAGATGTCGCACCCGAAAATCCAGTTTTCAAATTTGCCTTTTACCTCTGCCGGAATTTCTTCTTTGAGTTCGATGGTGAAATACGAAATGCATTTGCTGCCGTCCACCACATACGGTTGCGGAATAGCCTGGGTAGGGCAGGCATCCATGCAGGCAGTACAGGTGCCGCAGTAATCTTTAATGGGGTCATCGTATTCTAATTCAATATCCACAATCAGTTCGGCCAGAAAAAAGAAACTGCCCATGGTGCGGTTTAACAGCAAGGAATTTTTTCCGATCCACCCGATGCCCGAGCGTTGTGCCCAGGCTCGTTCCAGTACGGGTGCCGAATCAACAAATGCCCGGCCGTTTACTTCACCGAGTTGCTCCTGTAATTGAAAAAGAAATTCTTTCAGTTTGTCTTTTATGACAAAGTGGTAGTCTTCTCCATATGCATATTTGGCAATTTTCAGGTTGCTCTCCGTGGCCAGGTCTTTTTCAGGATAGTAATTATAGATGAGACTGATCACCGATTTTGCACCGGGAACAAGTTTGGAAGGATCGAGCCGCTTATCAAAGTGATTCTCCATGTAGCCCATCTTTCCGTGGTAATTTCGGCTGAGCCATTCTTCCAGTTTGGGAGCCTCATTTTCAAGAAATTCGGCTTTGGCAATACCGCAGTGGCTGAAGCCCAAACCAGTTGCCATAGATTTTACCAGGTGAGAATTGGCTGTACGCTTTGATGATTTCAATTGCGGTGAGTTAATCAAACAACCCCGGCCTTTTCGATTGCGGAGGCACAAGTTTAAGATGTTTGTACGCCCGTTCCGTTGCTTCCCGTCCGCGCGAAGTGCGTTTAAGATAGCCTTCCTGTATTAAAAAGGGTTCATAGACTTCTTCAATGGTTTCTGCCTCTTCGCCAACTGCGGTGGCAATGGTGGATAGACCTACGGGTCCGCCTTTAAATTTTTCGATAATGGTCAGCAAAATCCGGTTATCCATTTCATCCAGTCCGTTTTCGTCAACATCAAGCGCCTTCAAGGCCATTTGCGCAATGGCAAGGGTAATGGTTCCATCGCCTTTAATCTGGGCGAAGTCGCGGGTTCTGCGCAACAGGTTATTGGCAATGCGTGGTGTGCCCCGGCTTCTGCGGGCAATTTCGAAAGCCGCTCCTTTATCGAGTGGTGCATTCAAAATCCCGGCTGAGCGGTTTACAATTTTGGTAAGCAGGTCGGCATCGTAGTACTCCAGGCGGGAGTTGATGCCGAAGCGTGCACGTAAAGGCGAGGTAAGCAGCCCCGCACGGGTGGTGGCGCCTATAAGCGTAAACGGATTGAGTCCAATTTGAATGGACCGTGCATTCGGCCCCGAGTCGAGCATGATGTCAATTTTAAAATCTTCCATGGCCGAGTACAGGTATTCCTCCACTACCGGGTTAAGGCGGTGGATTTCATCAATGAACAGTACATCGTTGGGTTCAAGGTTGGTAAGCAGGCCTGCCAGATCACCGGGCTTATCGAGTACCGGACCCGAAGTGATTCTGATGTTGGCGCCTAACTCATTAGCAATGATGTGGGAGAGAGTGGTCTTTCCCAATCCCGGTGGGCCGTGCAGCAACACATGGTCGAGCGATTCGCCCCGCTGTCTGGCGGCCTGCACAAATACCTGGATGTTTTCTACAGCTTTTTGCTGGCCGGTAAAATCAGCAAAAGAGAGTGGGCGCAGGGCCCTTTCAATTTCCTTGTCTGCCGCTGTTAACGATTCGCTGTTGCCTTTCAGGTAGTCTTCGCGCATGGTTCGTTTTACAAAAGTACGTATTTCGCAAGCTTCCTTAAGCAGCAACATTGTTGCATTATTTGAATTCGGCTAACTTGCCCCGGCTTATGAGTAACCGGTTTAAGAATATTCTCTACACATTTATCCTGATGGTGATTCTGTTTGGGGTTTACCAGTACCGGAAAAAATTACAAGACCCGGTTTACATCGAAGGAAAAACCATGGGTACCACCTACCATATAACCTATTTTGATGCCGGCCGAAGGAATTTTAAGCATCAGGTGGATTCAATTCTTGAGCGGGTTAACCAGGCCATCAACACCTATCTGCCGCAATCAGAAGTAACCCGGTTTAATAAGGGCACTGGGGCTTTAAAGTTTGAATTGCCCTACCTGCGGCAGCTGCTCGAACGCTCACAACAAATTGTAAGTGCTTCGTCCGGGGCATTTGACCCCACCGTTATGCCATTGGTGAATGTTTGGGGTTTTGGTCCGGCTGAGCCGCTAAACCCCGATAACCTGGAGATTGATTCCATCCGTGAATTTGTAGGCTTTGAAAAGGTGGGCTTTAATACCGACAGTGTGTGGAAAACCGATGCCCGCACCCAGCTTGATTTTGGCGGCATTGGCCAGGGCTATGGGGCTGATGTCATTGCAGAATTTTTGAAAGGGAAAGGCATTACCCATATGCTGGTGGAGATTGGAGGGGAAGGCATGGCCCTGGGCCGTAACCGAAAGACGGGTAAGCCCTGGGAAATTGGCATATTGGATCCGAACTCTACTCCCAATAATCAATTTTTTAAAGCGTACGTTTCGCTGGAAAACAAATCGTTTACCACGTCTGGCGGTTATTTTAACTACCGCGAAATTGACGGAAAGAAGTTCTCACACACCATCGATCCGCAATCGGGTTACCCGGTAAATAATCCGTTGCTGAGTGTTTCTGTTTTCTCTGACGATGCCACCTCTGCTGATGGCTGGGCCACTGCCCTGATGGTTATGGGGGTTGATAAGGCTATGTCATTTCTTCAAAATCACCCGAACTTTGATGCCCTGTTAATGTATTCCGGTGATGACGGAACTGTTCATGTGTTTATAACTCCCGGCATAAAAGACAGGATAATCCTACGTGAATAACATGGCACTCAAACTTTCGGTACTCTTTTTCTCACCCCTGCTTGCCGGGTTGTTAATCTATTTCCTGCCGGAAGGCCGAAGCCGTAACTACCGGTTGCTGCTGGTGTTTGCCGGTTCGTATCTTTTTGGAATTACGGTTGTCCATATTTTGCCGGAGTTGTATCGCAGCAGTGCCGAGGTGGAGTTGATTGGCCTGTTTGTGTTGGCGGGCTTCTTTCTTCAGCAATTGCTGGAATATTTTACATCGGGTATTGAACACGGTCATTTGCCTGCAACCCATTTGGGCGATCAAGGGCACGATCATGCCCATCATCATTCGCATTACCATCAGCAAGTATCCGCCCTGGTGTTGTTGCTTGCATTGTGTGTACATGCTTTCTTAGAAGGGGCCATGCTGGCACAGCCCGTAACCATGGGCTTTGGTTATGATGTGAACGCCATTTTATTGGGTATCGCATTACACCGTGCTCCGGCAGCTTTTGCGCTTATGACAGTACTGACTATTCAATTGCGTTCAAAAAGCAAAGCATTGCCCTACCTGGTTGTGTTTTCTACAGCGGCACCTGTTGGGTTACTTATCAGCACGTACCTCTCAGAAATGGAAGCGCTCACTGCATCCGGACTTACTTTTCTGTATGCGCTGGTCAGTGGTAACTTCCTGCACATATCAACCACGATCGTTTTTGAAAGCAGCCCCGAGCACCATTTTAACGCACGCAAACTGGCTGTAGCTGTTGTTGGAGCCCTGGCGGCTGTTGCAGTGGAGTATATACTATAGGCTGAAAGATGATGAAAATGGAAAGCCGTAAGCAAAAAGTAGCCTCTTTATCGCTTTTTCTTATCCGCCTGAGCCGCTATTTGCTTTTTGCGGCTTTATTGATAGTGGTTTCGGTTGCACTGGGCACGGCCGGATATCATACCGTAGCCCGGTTAACCTGGATAGACAGTTTTTATATGGCTTGCATGATATTAACGGGTATGGGGCCGGTTGTGGAGATGAAAACAGAGGCGGCCAAACTGTTCAGTTCGGTCTATGCACTTTACAGCGGCCTGGCATTTTTAAGTATCACAGCCGTTTTCTTTGCACCGATTATACACCGGCTCCTGCATATTCTGCATGTTGATGATGGCGGTGAAAACAAATAACCGCTATTTTCAAACCATGAATCCCATCCAATCATTTCAGGATTACACAAGCCAATACAAACAAAGTGTTGAAAATCCCGAAACTTTTTGGTCTCAAGTTGCAGAAGATTTTACCTGGCGAAAAAAATGGGAAAAGGTTTTAGAATGGGACTTTAACAAACCGGAAGTAAACTGGTTTGTAAACGGTAAATTAAACCTTACCGAAAACTGCCTCGACCGGCATTTACCGGAGCGGGCAAACCAAACCGCCATTATCTGGGAACCCAACGACCCGCAGGAGAAATCGGAGTACATTACCTACCGGCAGTTGTTTGAAAATGTATGCCGGGTTGCCAACATGCTTAAAGCGCATGGTGTACAAAAAGGCGATCGGGTTTGCATTTATATGCCGATGATTCCGGAAACCGCCTATGCTATGCTGGCCTGTGCACGCATCGGAGCCGTTCACTCGGTGGTGTTTGCGGGTTTTTCAGCCGGCTCACTGGTTGATCGCATAAACGATGCGGGATGTAAACTGGTGCTCACTGCCGATGGCGCCTACAGGGGCGATAAAAGTATTAACCTAAAAGGTGTTGTGGATGAAGCATTGGAAAAATGCCCTTCCGTTGAAAGGGTAATCGTAGCTGAGCGCATTAATTCAAAACCTAAGCTTAAACCCGGCCGCGATTACTGGTGGAACGATGAAATAACAAAAGTAAATACAGTATGTCCGGCTGTTGAAACAGATGCCGAGGACATACTCTTCATTTTGTATACCTCTGGTTCTACCGGCAAGCCGAAGGGCATGGTACACACCTGTGGCGGCTACATGGTTTATACCAATTATACTTTCCGTACAGTTTTTCAGTACCAGGAAAATCAAATTTACTGGTGCACAGCCGATGTGGGCTGGATAACCGGGCATTCGTATATTATTTATGGTCCGCTTTCGGCTGGGGCCATTACGCTAATGTTTGAAGGTATTCCTTCATGGCCCGACTGGGGGCGGTTCTGGCATGTGGTTGAAAAGCACCGCGTAAATATTTTTTATACTGCACCAACGGCCATCCGGTCGCTCGAAAAAGCACCGCTTAGTTTTGTCAAACAATACGATCTGCATTCCCTGAAAATTCTTGGAACAGTGGGCGAGCCCATTAATGAAGAAGCCTGGCATTGGTACTATGAGCACATCGGGCAAAAGCGCTGCCCGATTGTCGATACGTGGTGGCAAACCGAAACAGGCGGGTTTATGATTTCGCCCATCGCCAATATTACCAAGTTGAAGCCCGCCTATGCCAGCCTGCCGCTGCCGGGCGTTCAGCCTGCCGTGATGGATGAAAATGGAAATGAAGTAGCGGCCAATAATGTTGAAGGACGACTGGCTATAAAATTTCCGTGGCCCTCCATGGCCCGCACCATTTATGGCAACCACCAGCGGTTTAAGGAAATTTACTTTTCGACCTTTCCGGGAAAATATTTTACCGGTGACGGCTGCAAACGCGATAACGATGGGTACTACCGCATTACCGGCAGAGTGGATGACATCATCATTGTTTCAGGCCATAACCTGGGCACAGCCGAGATTGAAAGCGCCATCGATGAACATTCGGCTGTATGCGAATCGGCCGTGGTGGGTTATCCGCACGATATCAAAGGACAGGGAATTTATGCATTTGTTATTTGTTACGATAAGCCGCACGAAGAAGAGAAGTTACGGAATGAGATCAGGGAAATTGTTTCAAAAACCATTGGCCCCATTGCCAAGCCCGACAAGATCCAGTTTGTAAGCGGGCTGCCAAAAACACGGTCGGGTAAAATAATGCGGAGGATTTTGCGTAAAGTTGCCGAAGGAGATACCTCCAACCTGGGCGATGTAACGACCTTATTAGACCCTGGTGTCGTAGAGGAAATTAAAAACGGAGCTTTGTAAAATTGAAAGAAATGGAAATAACAGGAACAGTAGTAAACCTGTTGCCGCTTCAAACCGGCCAGGGTAAAAACGGAGTTTGGAAGAAACAGGAGTTTATCCTGGAACTGCCGGGCCAGTATCAGAAAAAAGTTTGCCTTTCGCTGTGGGGAGAAAAGATTGATGAAGCAAAAATTTCCGCTGGCGATAAGATCACGGCATCGGTCAACATCGAAAGCCGCGAATACAATGGCCGTTGGTACACCGATGTGCGGGCCTGGAAAGTGGTTAAGCAACATACGGACACAACGGTGCAGTCAAATTCCATGGCCGACAATTCCTTTGTTCCGGATGCCGGTGCTACCGATGATTTGCCGTTTTAACTACGGATGCCACGGGTTATCCTGCGGGTTAGCGACTTTTAGGTTGCCAACTTCCGGCTGATAGAAGTCATTTATTTACAGGAATTGTTCTCCTATTTTTTCGAAGAAAAAAGCCTGCAATGATGCCAGCCGGTTGGTGGTACACATGCCTGCCGACTCCAAAATTTGAAGGGTTTAACCATAATCCGGCTTATGAACACAAGATTTAATCCTGCCCAGGAAATCCAGAACCTCCAGTTTTTCGGAGAGTTTGGAGGAGTCAATCCGTCTATTGAAGACTCATCCACCTACACCTTTCTTCAGGCCAAAAAAATGAGTGAGCTTTTTGAGAAAGAAATAGAAGGATGTTATCTCTACTCGCGCCACATGAATCCCACCAACCGGTACCTCTCGCAGGCGCTGGCCAAAATGGAAGGTACCGAATCAGCCCTGGTTACGGCCTCGGGCATGTCGGCCATTACGTGTACGCTGTTGCAACTGTGCAGTGCCGGTGATGCGATCATCTCCAGCAGGATGGTATACGGAGGTACATATGCCTTTTTAAAAAATGTGGCTCCCCGGTTTGGCATTACCACTACATTTATTGACATGCGCAACCCGGCATTGCTTGAAAAGGCAATTACGCCCAATACACGGGTTGTGTACTGCGAAACGGTAAGTAATCCGTTGTTAGAGGTTACTGATCTCAAAGCGATATCCGCTATCTGCAAAAGGTATAAGCTAAAATTTGTAGTGGACAATACGTTTACACCACTCATCGTAAGCCCTGCCCGATTCGGAGCGGATGTAATTATCCACAGCCTTACCAAATTCATTAACGGCACCAGCGATACCGTAGCCGGAGCCATTTGTGCCAGCCATGAATTTACCCACCAGTTAACCGATGTTAATTCAGGAGCACTAATGCTGCTGGGGCCGGTAATGGATAGTTTACGGGCGGCATCGGTGCTCAAAAATCTTCATAGCTTACCGGTGCGTATGGCTAAGCATAGTGAAAATGCGTTATACCTATCGCGTAAGTTAAACGAATCGGGTATGCGGGTTATTTACCCCGGGCTTGAGAGTCATCCTCAGCACGGCCTTTTGAAAAGTATGCACCACCCTGAATTTGGTTATGGCGGCATGCTGGTGATGGATATGGGAACAGCCGAGAAAGCGTTCACCCTGATGGAGGAAATGCAACGCCAAAATGTGGGCTACCTGGCCGTAAGCCTGGGCTTCTATAAAACACTTTTCAGTTCTCCGGGAGGAAGTACATCCTCCGAAATTCCGGAGGACGACCGCCACGCCATGGGCATGTCGGACGGGTTAATACGGATGAGTATAGGATTGGATCATAATCCGGAAACCACCTACCTTAAAATTCTCGATTGCCTTAAAGTGGTAAACGTGCTCTAAGTTGCTCAGGCCAGAAATTCCTCCAGGCGCATTAACAGGTGAAACTGGTTGTTGCTGCGGTGAAAATTTTGTTCCGGGTAAGCCACTTTATAATACACATCGCCCGATAAGTAGTCGGTGGTAAAGCGCAGGCACTGCATGTAAATCATCAGCAGGCCTGCATGATGAATAAAACGGGTTTCGGTTGGCGTAAAGGTATCGCCCAGCCCGGTCAGGTATCCGTTGATGAGGGCATCGTAATACGGTTTTCTGATTTGCAGGGTGCTTACGTGTGTGGCCGTTTCATTGACGGTACCGGCAACGCTTCGTATCAGATCGCCTATATCGGAGAAAAAGTATCCCGGCATTACCGTGTCCAGATCAATCGGGCAAACCGGGTTTTTGGTTTTTATATCGAAAAGAATATTGCTCACCTTGCAATCGTGATGCATGATGCGCAGCCGGAATTCAGGATTGGATTTAAGCGCATCAAAAAAATCAACCAGCCATTTTCGGTTTTGAAGTCCTTCAATAATCGTTTTGGATCGCGCCAGCCGTTCGGGCGGGGCTTTGGGTAGAGCCTGTTCAAACTGTTCAAATCGCCAGGTCAGATCATGGAATCCGGGTATGACTACGTTGATGGCCTGGGTATTAAGGTTGGCCATGGCGTTCGAAAAGGCTCCAAAACAGTGCGCTGCTTTATAGGCTTGCTCAGGAGGCATGTTACCGGTTTCTATGTAGGAATCAGGAATGAACCGGGTAGCCCGCCATACGCGGCCACCCTCATCTGTAAATAAAAATTCACCGGCCGTGGTTTGAACAGGCTCCGGTATCCGAAAGGAGGATTGGCTATTCAGGTGGTCGAACAAAATTTTATAGTTGCCAACAATTTTCTCCGGCTCGGTAAATACAGCAGTGTTAATTTGCTGGAGCACGATGGCCCGGGAGCCTTCGGTTATTTTGTATGTATTGTGAATTAACCCTGAGGTAAGCAATTCCGGTTCAGGTTGGTTATACCCGAATGCCTTAGCTGCATGGCGAATGACTTGTTCATTCATTTAATACGCATCGGTTATGGCAAAGTCGTTTTTGCGGTACATCCACTGGCCGCTCGTAAAATCAGGAAACTCCACCGTTTCATTGCCCAGTTCAATGCTCTTCTCGCTTAATGGAGTTATGGCACTCCAGGCTGCGGCATCGTACACATCCATGGGTGTGGCAATGCCTCGTTTGATAGATTCTACAAAAGCATGGAGCACAAAGAAATCCATTCCGCCATGCCCGGCACCTTCGGCATCTTTCGTCCACCGCTGCCACAGCGGGTGATCGTATTTATCGAGATAAGGTTTGGCATCTTCCCACCGGTGGGGTTGCTGGCTGGTTCCTTCGATGTAAATGGATTTGTTTACATCCATCCAGATGCCTTTAGT
Organism: Cyclobacteriaceae bacterium; assembly: GCA_046294915.1. Taxonomy (GTDB): domain Bacteria; phylum Bacteroidota; class Bacteroidia; order Cytophagales; family Cyclobacteriaceae; genus UBA2336. The sequence goes on from JBKBOE010000001.1 coordinate 152,256, forward strand.
TCCCTGTACACGGAAGCCCAGTGAATAAGGCCGGGGCAGGTTGGTATCGTGTTGCAAGAGAATGGTCTCCCCGTTGGCACAGCGGATTTGGGTGGTTACCACATCGCCCAGCTTAAAGTCAATTTTTGCGTTGGGGTGATTTTCGCCACCATTCTTTACCACATAATCATGAAGGCCGCGTGCTTTGGAGGCAAACGAGTTTAGCAGCATAAACCGGTTGCCGTGGTTAATGTTAATCATTTCGGCCAGGGGGCCGATGCCGTGTGTAGGGTACAGGTCACCGTTTCGGTGTACTGAGTGGTGTGTGCGCCAGGCAGCTTCTGAAAATCCTTTTTCGCCAAACTCAACCCCGCCACCGTAGGGATTTTTTCCATCGTTGAATTTCACTTCACGCAAGTCGTGCTGGTAGCCGCCTTGTAAATGGATAAGCTCACCAAACAATCCCTGGCGCACCATATTCAGCACAGCCAGTACATCCCTGCGGTAGCACACATTTTCGAGCATCATTACCTGGGCGCGCTGTTTTTCGGCTGCTTTCACCACGTCCCAATGATCCTGTAAGGTGATGCCGAGCACCACTTCGGTACCCACGTATTTTATGCCGGCCTCCAGGCACCCGATGATCATCGGGGCATGCCATTCCCACGGTGTTGAAATAATGATGCCGTCAAGTTCTTTTAACTCGAGCATTTTTTTCCAGGCGTTTACATCGCCTTTGTAAATTTTTGGCATGGGTTTACCCGACTTCTTAATCAGGTTTGTAGAAGTTTCAAGCATACGATCGCTGATGTCGCAGAGGGCAACGACTTCTGTATCTTTTCTTCGCAGCGCCAGGTCAAGATGATTTTGTCCGCGCAATCCCACCCCGATGAAACCCAGCCGGATATTCCGGTTTTGAGCAAAAAGGTGGGTAGCGGGTAAAATGGAAAAGGCCGCAGCAGCCAGGCCCGTGTTTTGTACAAATTTTCTGCGATTCATTAGGTTGGGGTTGAAGGCTAAAAATAGGGATAAAAAAAGAACCCTGACGGCAAGGGTCAGGGTTCGGTTCAAGGAGGTTGTTATCGGTCAACTGCCGCAGGCTTCGCAGGCATCCGGGTTGTCGAGCGAGCAAGCCATGTCGGCTTTCTTTTGTTCGTAGTCGGCAACCGGCTCATTGTAGGTTAATGTTTGTTGGGTTTGCACCGTTGCTACTCCCGCAGGAATCGCTTCCTTTACCGGAGCCGTAGCCGGTTGCTGTATAGCTGATTTATCGAGTGTAAATTTAATAGCATCGGCAGCGGCTGTTGAGCGCAGGTAGTACATGCCGGTTTTCAATCCTTTCTTCCATGCATAAAAATGCATCGATGTGAGTTTGCCAAAGTTCGGATCCTTTAAGTGAATATTCAGGCTTTGTGACTGGCAGATGTAGGCACCCCGGTCGGCCGACATATCAATGATGGCTTTTTGAGATATCTCCCACACGGTTTTGTAGATGTCCTTGATATGCTGAGGGATCTCCGGAATTGGTTGCACCGAGCCGTTGGTGGCAATCAGCTTCTGGCGCATGGTTTCATTCCACAGGCCAAGGTCAATCAGGTCCTTCATCAAGTGCTTGTTGGCAATGATGAATTCACCGGAAAGTGTTCTGCGGGTATAGATGTTGGATGTGTACGGCTCGAAACATTCGTTGTTGCCCAGAATTTGCGAAGTAGAAGCGGTTGGCATGGGTGCCAGCAACAAGGAATTGCGCACACCGTGTTTCTTCACATTCTGCTTGAGTTGTTCCCAGTTCCAGCGGCCGCTTTTCGGGGTTACGCCCCACATATCGAACTGGAAGATGCCTTTTGAAACAGGCGATCCCTTGAAGGTTTCATAGGGGCCGTGTTGTTTGGCCAGTTCCATGGAAGCTTCCATGGCACCGAAGTAAATCGTTTCAAAAATATCTTCATTCAGCCTGCGTGCTTCTTCGGAATCGAAAGGCATGCGTAGCATGATGAATACATCGGCAAGACCCTGCACGCCTAACCCAATAGGGCGGTGGCGCATGTTGGAGTTTCGGGCTTCTTCAACCGGATAATAATTGATGTCGATTACTTTGTTGAGGTTGCGGGTTACTACTTTGGTAATTTCGTACAACTTCTGGTGGTCAAACTTACCTTCATCGGTTACGAATTTGGGCAATGCCAGTGAGGCGAGGTTACACACGGCCACCTCATCCTTTGAAGTATACTCAATGATTTCGGTGCAAAGATTACTGGACTTAATGGTACCCAGGTTTTTCTGGTTTGATTTCCGGTTAGCGGAGTCCTTGTAAAGGATATACGGTGTACCGGTTTCGATTTGTGATTCGAGCACCTCGAACCATAAGTCCTGCGCTTTTACCTGTTTGCGGTATTTGCCCTCCTTCTCGTATTTTTCATAGAGGCGTTCAAATTCTTCGCCCCATACATCAGCCAGGCCGGGGGCTTCGTTGGGGCAGAACAACGACCACATTTCGTTGTTCTCCACACGCTGCATAAACAAGTCAGGAATCCAGAGGGCATAGAACAAATCGCGGGCGCGCATTTCTTCTTTGCCATGATTTTTCTTCAGGTTCAGAAAATCGAAAATATCGGCATGCCAGGGCTCAAGGTAAATGGCAAAGCTACCTTTGCGTTTGCCACCGCCCTGATCGACATAGCGGGCAGTCATATCGAAATTGCGCAGCATGGGCACAATACCGTTTGATGTTCCCCCGGTTCCTTTAATATAGGAGCCTTTCGCCCGGATGTTGTGAATGCTTAGGCCGATTCCGCCTGCCGACTGGGATATTTTGGCGCACTGCTTAAGGGTATCGTAAATACCATCAATGCTGTCGTCCTGCATGGTAAGCAGGAAGCAGGATGAGAGCTGGGGTTTTGGCGTGCCTGCATTAAAGAGTGTGGGTGTAGCATGGGTGAACCACTTTTCTGAAAGCAGGTTATAGGTTTCAATGACTGCCGGAATATCCTCACCATGGATGCCTACGGCAACACGCATAAGCATATGTTGGGGGCGTTCCACTACTTTTCCGTCAATTTTCATGAGGTAGGAACGCTCCAGTGTCTTGAATCCAAAAAAGTCATACCCGAAATCGCGGTCGTAAATAATGGCTTCATCCAGTTCAGCTGCGTGCTGGTGAATGATCCGCCAGGTTTCTTTTGAAATTAAAGGGGCATTTTCACCGGTTTTCGGATCCACATACGTGTACAACCGTTTCATGGTATTTGAAAACGACTTACTGGTAACCTTGTGCAGGTTGGAAATGGCCAGGCGGGCAGCCAGTTTAGCGTAATCCGGATGTTTAGTGGTGAGCGTGGCGGCAATTTCAGCAGCCAGTATGTCCAACTCAATGGTGGTTACGCCATCGTACAGACCATTAATCACCTTCATGGCAACTTCTACCGGGCTTACATATTTCGTGTCAAGTCCGTAGCAGAGTTTTTCAATGCGGGCGGTGATTTTGTCGAACTTCACGGACTCACGGTGTCCGTCTCTTTTAATGACAAGCATGTAGACTAGGGTTGTTTAGTTTAAAAAATGTAAAAAGTGTGATGAAGGTAATTAAAAATCCTCGTTCAATGAAAATTTAGGAGCGGTTTCTTTTTCTGAACTGCTCATAACACCGGCTTTCTGGTACTCGGCTACCCGCTTTTCGAAGAAATTGGTTTTTCCGCGCAGAGAAATCATGTCCATAAAGTCGAACGGATTGGTGGCTCCATATACTTTTTTGCCAATGAGTTCATTCAGCAGCCGGTCGGCTACGAATTCAATATACTGGCGCATGAGTTCGGCATTCATACCAATGAGGTTTACGGGCAGGGCATCGGTAACAAATTCCTTTTCAATCTCGACAGCGTCTTTAATGATGTTAATGACCGTTTCTTCGGGAAGTTTGTTAATCACGTGTTTGGTATAAATGTGGCAGGCGAAGTCGCAGTGCAGGCCTTCATCGCGGGAAATGAGTTCATTGGAAAAACTCAGGCCGGGCATCAGGCCACGCTTTTTTAACCAGAAAATGGAACAGAATGATCCGGAGAAGAATATTCCTTCAACGGCTGCAAAGGCAATCAGTCGCTCCTGGAAGTTTCCGTTGGAAATCCAACGAAGCGCCCAGTCGGCCTTTTTCTTTACGCAGGCGATGGTTTCTATGGCGTGAAAGAGCGAGTCTTTTTCTTTTGGATCCTTAACGTAGGTATCAATTAATAAAGAGTAGGTTTCGGAATGGATGTTTTCAATGGCAATCTGGAAACCATAAAAAAACTTGGCTTCGGTGTACTGCACCTCCGAAACAAAATGCTCGGCCAGGTTTTCGTTAACAATGCCATCGCTGGCGGCAAAAAAAGCAAGAACATGTTTTATAAAGTGGCGTTCTCCATCATTCAGGTTTTCCCAGTCGGTCAGGTCCTGACCCAGGTCAATTTCCTCGGCAGTCCAGAAGCTGGCTTCAGCCTGTTTATAGAATTTCCAGATATCATGGTGCCGGATGGGGAAAAGAACAAAGCGGTCCTTGTTTTCGATCAAAATGGGTTCCTGTAGAGTATTACTCATGGGTTTTGCGTTTAGGGTTGTTTTATATTATCAAGTGACGACCAGTCTGCTCCGGCTGGTTCCGGAATTAAAACGGGCATCACCAGGTGAAAAAATCGATTTCGTTGGTTTAACCCGGCCGAAAATTCATTTCGGGCAGGGCGTAATCCGAATGCGTACAAATATTTGAAATGGAGCCAATAATTCAAAGGGCTTGCATTTTTGAAAAATTGCGTTTTTGACACGAATTTCAAAGTTTTTATGAAGTATAAATGGTTGTGTTTTAGTTGATTGATTAGCTCATGTTATGGTCATATATGACGTAGGTTAAGCCTTGAAAAAAATCTTGAAATATTTTTTAGGGCCAAATCGGCCTTGTTTAGGGCTTGTTCTTGAAATTCACCAAAGCCAGATGCTGAAATCTGCATACTTTTTTTACCTTTGCAGTCCAATTTTTTAGAGCTATGTATGCAATTGTAGATGTGGCCGGAAAGCAGTTTAAAGTGGCAAAGGATCAATATATCTATGCCCCGAAGCTGGACGGTGAAGCAGGGTCGGCTGTTAAATTTGACCAGGTTTTGTTAGTGGATAACAAAGGTAAGGTTGAAGTTGGCGCCCCTACGGTTAACGGGGTGTCTGTAACCGGAAAGATCCTGGAGCATGTAAAGGGCGATAAAGTTACTGTGTTCAAGAAAAAACGCAGGAAGGGCTATGTTGTTAAAAACGGCCACCGCCAACAATTTACAAAGGTTTTGATTGAAAAAATTGGCTAACGACAAAGAAAATGGCACATAAAAAAGGAGAAGGTAAAGTAAAGAACGGCCGCGAATCGGAAAGCAAACGCCTTGGTATAAAGGTTTTTGGAGGCCAGAGTGTAATCGCTGGCAACATTATCGTTCGGCAGCGGGGTACCAAACACCATCCCGGTAAGAATGTGGGTATGGGCAAGGATCATACGCTGTTTGCCCTAACAAATGGTGTTGTTGTTTTTAAAAAAGGGCGTGAAAACCGTTCGTTTGTATCGGTAGAGCCAAAGGCTGTGGCCTGACTCGGAAAAAAACTTAGACTTATAAAAAGCCCCCCGGGAACTCCCGGGGGGCTTTTTTTTAAAATGATCCGATCAGAAGTATGTTGATTGTCAATCTGTTAAAGTGAGACTTTAAAAAACTACAAATTACCCAACCACTTAAGTGAATTTTAATTTAATTTGAAACTTGTATTAACCTAAACCAATTTCTATGAAGAAGTTTTTACTCATAAGCTTCTCGTTGGTTCTTGTGCTCCAGGTATGGGCTCAGGAGCGAACGATCACCGGTAAGGTTACTTCCGCAGAGGATGGAACAGCTTTGCCAGGTGTAAACGTGGTTCTGAAAGGAACCAGTACGGGTACTGTTACGGATGCGGGGGGAAGCTATCGATTAGCAGGTGTTCCTTCCAGTGGTGCAGTGCTTGTCTTTTCATTTATCGGGCTGCAAACCCAGGAAGTTGCCGTGGGCGAGCGGACGATTGTGGATGTAACCATGGTGGCTGACATCACCCAACTTTCGGAAGTGGTTGTGACTGCGCTTGGTGCGCAAACCGAGAAAAAAGCGCTCGGTTATGCTGTAACCTCCATTTCGGGTGCCTTGGTGGCCCAGAAAGCTGAGGCGGACATCAGCCGCCTGCTGATGGGTAAAATTCCGGGAGTAAACATTACACCTACGGGTGGTGTTTCCGGTAGCGGAGCAAGTATTGTTATCCGCGGATATACCACCATTTCAGGAAGCAACCAGCCTTTGTTTGTTGTAGATGGTGTTCCGTTTAACACGTCCACCAACAATCAGGGTACATTTACCGGTGGCGGACTTGGCACCTCCTCTCGTTTTCTGGATTTAGACCCCAACAATGTTGAAAACGTTTCTGTTCTTAAAGGTTT
>JBKBOE010000002.1:0-79748 GCA_046294915.1 Cyclobacteriaceae bacterium
TCGCTGCAAAGCGGCAAAATAGAAACCGCCCAGGCCAATACCATTGCTGACGGCCTGCTCACTTCGCTGGGCGACAAAACTTTTCCTATCATCCGCGATCACATAAAGGAAATCATTACCGTTACCGATGAAGAAATTGTTGCGGCCATGCGGCTTATCTGGGAGCGGTTAAAAATCATTGTTGAACCCTCTTGTGCAGTGCCTTTTGCTGCGGTGCTAAAGGCAAAGGAAAAATTTGCCGGCAAAAAAACAGGCATCATCCTTTCGGGTGGCAATGTGGATTTGGAACGGGCGTGCAAACTGTTTGGCGGGTAGAAAAAAACCTCCGGGATCTTCATAGGCCCCGGAGGTTTATTCCATTACGCAGCCGTTAATTTGATCCCTTCTTAAACTGGTCGAATTTTGACTCAGTTTGCTTTTTCGGAAAAACGTTATCAGCCAGATTGATGTCGGTGGTCTCTTTCAGCGGGTCAAGCACCACGCCAACCACTTCCTTGTCCTTTACGAACACTTTGGTTACTGTGCTTTCATTGGTTCGCCAGATTTCTGCAGGAATGCGGTCAATTTCCTTGCTTCCGTCTTTAAACGTCCATTCAATAATTACGGGCATCACCAGGCCGCCTTTGTTGGATAGTTTCACTTCGTACAGGTTTTTATCCTGCAACTTATTGATCACGGCCTTGTCATCCACGCGGCTGCGGAATTCGGTATAAAACCGCTCATCGGTAGGCAGAATGGTTAGCGGTTCCGGACCGCCCGAAAAATCGGTGAATGCCTTACTGCCGGCTGTTGCCGATGTGCTGCTTTTTTTTGCCGTTACATTCTTTTCGGGCCCCTGAACATCGTTGCGCAACTTGTACCATTTTACATAATCAACCGACTGATCCACATTATCGGTGGTGTAAAACCATCCGCGCCAGAACCAGTCAAGGTCAACGGCTGAGGCATCTTCCATGGTTCGGAAAAAGTCGGCCGGCTGCGGATGTTTAAAAGCCCAACGTTCGGCATATTCTTTAAATGCTTTGTCGAACAGTTCTTTGCCCATTACCGTTTCGCGCAATATGTACATGGCGGTAGCGGCTTTCTGGTATTGTTCGGCACCGAATTGAATAACCTGTTCGGAGTTGGTCATGAGTGGTCGCTGCAGCGAAGGGTCGCCTTTCATATAACCTACCAGGCCGGAAGGCAAACCGCGGCTCCAGTTATCGTTCGGATAGCGTTCCAGTTCGGTGAGTAGCTGCACAAAACTATTGATGCCCTCGTCCATCCAGGTCCACTGCCGTTCATCGTTATTGATGATCATCGGGAAAAAGTTGTGTCCTACTTCGTGCACAATAACGCCAATCATTCGTGTTCTGTCTGCATTGGTATAGGTGCCGTCTTTTTTCGGTCTTCCAAAGTTGAAACAGATCATAGGGTACTCCATGCCGATGGATGCCGCATGTACGGATATGGCTACCGGATAGGGGTAGTCAATCGTCATGCGGGAGTAAACTTCAAGCGTATTTTTTACGGCCAGGGTTGATTCCTTTTCCCACAACGGGTTGCCTTCCTTAGGGTAGAACGACATGGCCAGCGGTGTTTTGTCGTTGATTTTTACGGCCTGTGCATCCCAGATGAACTTGCGGGAAGAAGCAAAGGCAAAGTCGCGCACCTGGTTGGCGTGGAACTCCCATGTTTTTTTTGCTTTGGCTTTGGTTTTTTCTTTTTGGATAGCCTCGGCCTGCGTAACAATAATTACGGGTTTATCGAATGAAGTTTTTGCTTTCTCGAAACGCTCGAGTTCGGTTTTGGTGAGTACATCCTTGGCATTCTGCAGGGTACCGGTTGCTGCCACGATGTGATCGGCCGGTACAGTAATTTTTACCTGGTAATCTCCAAAAGGCAAAGCGAATTCTCCCTGACCCAGAAACTGTTTGTTTTGCCAGCCGTTCACATCATCGAACACGCACATGCGCGGAAAGAACTGCGCAATGGTATATACATAGTTGCCGTCTTCCGGAAAAAATTCAAGTCCGCTGCGTTCACCGTCTTTCATACGGTCGCCAATGTTGTATGACCATTCCACCTGAAACACGTATTTACCTCCGGCCGGAAGGGCTTGAGGCAGATCTACGCGCATCATGGTTTGATTGATGGTGAAGGGCAGAGGCTTGCCGGAGGCATCTTTTACCGATTTGATTTTATAGCCTCCGTCAAAATCGTACAGGCCCAGTGATCCGGCAACAAATTTTGCGGGCGTAGAATCGCGCAAGGCAGAGGTGCGTGTCTGGCTTTTCAGGCTGTTGCGGGCAATAACATTCTGATCCAATTGTAACCACAAATATTTCAGGGTCTCAGGCGAGTTGTTGTGGTAAGTGATGGTTTCGGTTCCGGTTATAGATTGGGTGTCATCATTCAATTCAACACTTATGGCGTAGTCGGCCTTTTGCTGCCAATACTTCGGACCCGGTGCGCCCGCTCCGGTACGGTATTCGTTCGGAGTAGGCAGGGTGGTTCCCAGTTGTTCAAACTTTCCCTGCCATTTTGCAGGTTCCTGTGCCCATGCCAGCGAAGTGAACAGGGTCATCATCACAATACTTAATCTTTTCATTGTTATTTTATTTTTTTGATGTTACTACCAGAAAATTTTATCCTTCATCAATACCAGCGCCATGCCTGCTATGAGCGATGACACCACCAGTTTCCAGTCTCTGCGGTTTACGGTAAATAAATCAACTACAATAAACGACAGGGTTAGAAACACTATCACAATTATTATCTGGCCGAACTCAAGGCCTACATTAAAGGCGAATAGCTGGGATGCAATGCTGCGATCCTTACCGAGAATACTGCGCAGGTAATTACTAAATCCCAACCCGTGAATCAGGCCAAAGAAAAGCGCATAGCTGTAACTCAGCCACAGCGCCCGGTTGGAAATCTGCTGTTCGTTTTTAAACAGGTTTGACAGAGCCGTAATAAAAATGGTAAGCGGAATCAGAAATTCAATCCAATCGGCATTAACCGCAACAATGTTAAGTGTGGCCAGCGCCAGGGTAATGGAATGCCCGATGGTGAAGGCTGTAACCAAAATTAAAACGCGCTTCCAGTCGCGCCAGGCATATAACACGCATAAGGCCACAACAAACAAGATGTGGTCGTATCCGTTTTTGTAATCCAGGATATGATCTTTGCCTAAGCCAAAGTAAAGTTCAAATTCACTCATGCAAACCGTTTGCAGCCTGCAAACATACGGATTAAATGAAAAATCATTGGCTGGCTTTGATCACCGGTTTCGGACTGGTTTTTGTTTGTAATATTGAGCGATGGTTTTTTCAATTCTCGTTTCCTGGGTTCTTACTGTTTTACACCCGATTCATGTATCGGTAACCGATATTGTATTTGATGAAAAGGAACGTGAACTGGAAATTATCATGCGGATTTTTACCGATGATCTGGAGACCTCCATCCGCACACTGCGGGGCAATCCGGATCTCGACCTGTTAAACCCTGGGCCATTAACCACCGATGAAGTGGTGAAACAATATGTGCTGGATCGTTTTGCCATTTTGCTTGATGGCAAAAAACAACCGTTACATTTCCTGGGCACACAGGCAGAAGATGATGCACTTCTTTGTTTTATCCAGGTGCGCGGGGTAAAAAAGTGGAAAACCATTGAGGTGATGAACAGCGTTATCACCGAAACCTACGATGACCAGTCGAACCTGGTACACGTTACGGTTGGTGAAACCGTGCGCAGTTTGCGGCTGATGAAAAATAATCCTTCGGGCAAACTGTTTTTTTAAGTAATTGGCTCAGGCAACAATTGCCTTATACTTGCGGTAAACAGCCAGACCTTCCTTTAAAGCCGGGTATTTTACTCCTTGGCCGTAATTATAAACGCTGATTGTGTACATCTCATCCCAGTGGCGAAAGAGCGTGCGCCAGGCTTTAAACAAAGGAAAGCCCGGTTCGTAAATGTGAGCCGGTTCGGCCCCGCAGCCATTCAGTTCAAGGATTTTTAACCGGCCCTCATACAATGCTTTCAGACTTTCGCATCGCAAATCGAAACGTCCGTAAAAAAATCCTTCAATCTGTTTGCTGATCGCATCAAAGGTGCGCTCCAGTTCGGGTGTAATCAATTGTTCGCCATTCAGGAACTTCGTGCCCAGGCAATGATTGCCTATCGAATTAATTTCCCAGATTTCTCCAAAAGGCAAAATAGTATCGAGCTTATCGTGATATTTTACCTTTAAGCGTTCCCATTGGAGTTTTGAGCGCTCGTTACCAAGAATCAGTTCGCGCAGGGAATGCCTGCCATCACCGGTAACGGTAAGCATTTCCTTTAAATTAAGCGAGGTAATCCGTCCGGTTGCTTCAGTTGGTCTGCGGATGTAAAACACCCCGCACTCCACCGGCAGGTCAACCAGTTCCTGAACAATGAAATCCGACCTGATTTTTTCACAGTACGCCCGGATATCCTCAACCGAAAAAATGCGCTCCACCATAAAGCCGCGCTCGCCTACATCAGGCTTGAACACCAGCGGAAATTTCAATCCGTTTTGTTTCAGTTGCTGCACAACCTGTTCGGGTGTAGCCGGAGATTTTATAAGCAGCATGTTTGGTCGCAGATGGGTGGGTATTTTCAGAAGAATGTCGTACTTCGATTCCCCAAACATTCCCCCCATGGGAATACCCGGGTTGGATGCCGTGAAAAACATCAGCGATCTTGCTTTTACCGACAACCGGAGCCAATACAGAATAACCGGAAACTGAAAGACAGCAAAGGGCCAGTACTCCCAGCTTTTTAATCGGATAACAAAATTGCTTTTAAGAATTCTTTGCAAGAGGCGCATTCCTCCATCAGGATGAAGCCAGGGCAGTTTTTTCCTGGTAACGGATGGTCGAAGCCGCAATACCAAAATCGGACGGCAACGTTACATAGGGAGCTACTTCTCGAACACCGATTTTGATGATGGCCATATGATGCACGGCATGCTCAACGTTATACACCAGTTCGCGGGCAAAATTGGTTTGAACAACGGTGTACTCTTCATTTTTCAGATCATAGCCCACTTCAAGCTGTAAAGGTCTATTGTTTTGCTGAGCCACTACAAAATTTCTAATCTTACTCAGCGTGGCTAATGCAATGAACTTATCGCTTTCAATCAGTTTATCGTGTTGGCGTTTATCGTAATTAATGATTCCAAGTTCGGCCCCTTTTTCCAGGCAAATAAAAAACTCAAGCGTATGCCTGAGATGCTGCCCGATGGTGCTGTTACCAAGTACCTCTACAGGTTTTGAAAAATCTTTTGGTGTAAGCTGCTCAACCAAACCTGTAAGTTGCTCCAAAATATTGCAGCATGCGGTAGTAAGGTTCATAGGTATATGTGAATTCTTCAAAGATAATAGAAATGGAAATGGAAATGGAAACACAAAATAAAAGCCTTGGTACGGGGCTGTATTTTTCCGCTAGCGGATGATTTTAGCCCAGTTCCGGTCGGCCGCTTCTTTCAATTGCTTTTCGCTCTTGTTCCATGTTGTGAGCGTGTTATTTGTCCAGAAATTGTAGAACAAGTAAACTTTGCCATCGATAATTTTAAAGGTTTCCGGATCGATTTTAACTTTTTCTCCGCTTTCGCCCATGGCATATGCACACCAGCCCCCATAGGCGGGTTCATACTTTTCGGGGTTGGATTTGAAGCGGTTCAGATTTTCTGCAGTGCTAAACCGGTAGGTAACACCCTGGTGCTGATAGCTGAGTTCAGGTTTACCTTCTACGGGTTTTTGGGTGAAATAGCTCACCGGATCGTATCCCTGAATAGCCAGATTGCTTTTTAGGTTAAAGTGGCGGATACGCTGATCCGCGGTTTGCGCATAAACCGCTAGCCCTGAAAAAATTAATACAGAAAACATGTAGCTTGTTTTCATAAAGTCATTTTAATGGATTGAGGGATAAAAATGGTGAAGATTGCTTTTAGAAAATGTCGCAGCAAATACAAAAACAATTAATCTGGCACTTGATCCTTTATTTCCTTCCAGACTAACGCTGGCTCATACCCCCTGGCAATAACCGATTTAGCGACTTTATCGCGTAGGCTGTACTGATTAACCGCGGTTGTTTCTGCAATTTTTTTTCTGATCAGCCGGGCCAATGTTTGCCGGTACTCCCCGTCATCAATTTCCTTCAGGCCTGTACGGATGCAATTGGAAGTAAGCCCGCGGGCTTCCAGTTCATGAACAATTTTAAGACGGCCCCATTTCTTTAAGCGGAATTTGCCACCGGCAAATGCTTTGGCAAAACGCTCTTCATTAACGAAACCTTCGGTTATCAGGTGAGCGAGCAGTTCGTCAGCCTGGGTTGCACCCAACCCCAGTTCAACTAATTTATTTTTTACCTCCCGGTGGCAACGTTCCTGGTAGGCACAATACCGATACATTTTCTTTCTGGCGTTTTCGAATGTACTGTCTTTCATTCTGCCAAAAGCATGCGTATTGCTTATTTAATGTATCCTTTTGTTTTCAGTATACTGGCCAGAAACTTGCGTTCGTTTTCGGTGTTGAAAATTTTAAAGGGCAGGTAAATGAGTTGCGCTTTGTTAACGAACAGCACAAAATAGTCCTTGCCGATGGAAGCCCGTTTTATCTGGTCCCACTTCAGCGGCATGCCTTCACGCGGATTGAGCTTCATTACAATCTGCTGGCTGGTTATCTCGTACGAAAACTTTTCAAACAACATCTTACCCTGTTCCAGTTGTGTTACGCCAAAAAACTGTATCCACCAGAATAACACGTACAGGCCCAGTCCGGTAATAGCCACAATAAACCACCAAAGGCTCGGTATCCAGAAATAGCCCGCGCTGATGGCTGCTGCAGCCAGTAGGGCAATCCATCCTTGCTGCTTGAGTACACTTTGCAGGGCCATCCGTATATAGGTTTTTTTTTCGAGTCTGAAATTTTTTGTTTTAACAATCATATCTTCAAATGAACATCAGTTACGTATAACTTTCAAACTCATATCCAGGCTTTTGGCCGAGTGGGTAAGAGCACCAACGGAGATGAAGTCAACTCCGCATTCAGCAATTGCGCGGATAGACTCCGCGGTTATTCCTCCACTTGCTTCGGTTAAGCATTTCCCGTCAATCCGGTTCACCGCTTCTTTTATTTCCGGCAACTTCATGTTATCCAGCATAATCACATCCACGCCACCACAGGCCAGTACCTGGTTCACCTCATCCAGGTTTCGGGCCTCCACCTCAATTTTCAAATTGAGATTCCGGGCGCGAAGATACGCTTTTGCCTGATTGATTGCCGATGCTATACTGCCTGCCATATCAATATGGTTGTCCTTTAGCATAATCATATCATACAACCCCATGCGGTGATTTTTACCGCCTCCAATTACTACCGCCCATTTCTCCAGTAATCTGAAATTGGGTGTTGTCTTTCGGGTATCCAGCACACATGCTTTAGTTCCCTCAATGCGTTTAGCCAGTTGGTTGGTTAACGTGGCAATTCCGCTCATGCGTTGCATGCAGTTGAGCACCAGCCGCTCGGTAGTAAGAATAGCCTGAGCGGATCCACTTACTGTAAAGGCTATATCTCCGGGCATCACCAGGCTTCCGTCTGCATATTGTGTGGCTATTTTTAGCGATGAATCATAACGCAAAAAAATTTCTTTAGCCAATTCCACACCGGCAAGAATTCCCTGCTCCTTTATCAACAAGCGGGCGGCCGCTTGTTGGCCCTTATTCACCACAGCCTCCGTGGAGTAGTCACCCTTACCCACATCTTCGGCAAGCGCTGTTTGCACAAACTGGCTAAGAAACAAATCGGTAATATAGGATGGACGCACCGCGCAAAAATAGACTGCCCGGTGGAGGAAGGCTATTGCTTCACAAAAGAAATTTCCTGGACGACCTGCTGGTTATCGGCTGTTTTAAGTTTCATCCACACCCGGTAGGTTTCGTTCTGACTCTTGTATTGGCCAATGGCAAACGGCTGGCCGCCTTTTGATTGCCCCTGATGAATGATAGAAAATTCATTTGGCGGATGTGCCTTAAAAAAATCGCGCAAAACAAACTCTGCCTGTGCTTTGCTGTAGTTTTCAACCTTCCCCTCAATGGTAACGTCCACCGTTGGATTCAGAAACTTAGTCAATTCCTTGGCGCTGCCCGCTTTGATGGTCTCCGTTATCTGCGCAATAATGTCCTGGCTCTGCGCCATTGACACAACGCTGAGAGTAAGAGCTGCAAGTAAAACCGGTAAACGCCTTACCATATCATGCAAATTAACCCAAAATTATGCCACAAAGGATGAATTCTTACAGGGAATAAACGGTTCAAACCCAGATAACCCAACGCTATTGATGCCACCGGGTACTTAAAGTAACCCTGCCAGCCGAAAGCCATAAAAGGTATATTTGCGTTTTAACCAACTACGGGATGAACAAGAAGGTGCTGCTGATGATTCTGGATGGGTGGGGAATTGCCACCAACAAGGAAGTATCGGCAATTGATAAGGCTCAGACTCCGTTTATTGATTCCCTTTACACTCGCTATCCAAACAGTCGCCTGGAAGCCTCTGCCCTGGCTGTAGGTTTGCCCGAAGGACAAATGGGAAACTCGGAAGTGGGCCATATGAATATTGGTGCCGGGCGCGTGGTTTATCAAGACCTTGTGCGCATTAATAAAGCCATTGATGATAAAGAACTGGATCAAAATCCGGTATTGAACGAGGCGTTTGTCTATGCCCTTCAGCATAACAAAAACGTTCATTTGATCGGCCTGGTTTCCGATGGTGGCGTTCATTCCCACATCCATCACCTTAAAGGGCTGTGCACCATCGCCAGCAATAAGGGCATTAAAAAATTATTTGTGCATGCTTTTACCGATGGTCGCGATACGGATCCGCAAAGTGGTTTGAAGTTTCTGAACGACCTTGATGAACACCTCACCAAAACCACCGGCAAAATAGCCAGTGTGGTGGGGCGTTATTACGCAATGGACCGTGACAAGCGTTGGGAACGTGTAAAGCTCGCCTACGATTTACTTGTACACGGTAAAGGAAAACCGGTAACTGATTTTCGCTCGGGGGTAGAACAATCGTATGCCGAACATGTTACCGATGAGTTTATAAAACCAATTGTAGTAGTTGAACAGAATAAGCCGATTGCGGTTATTAAAGATGGCGATGTGGTGATTTGCTTCAACTTCCGCACCGACCGGGGAAGGCAAATTACCATGGCTTTAACACAACAAAGTTTTCCCGAACACAATATGCGTGCACTTAACCTGCACTATATAACGCTTACTAATTACGATGACACCTTCACCAAGGTGAAGATACTTTTCGATAAGGATAATCTCGAAAACACATTAGGTGAAGTATTGGCAAAGCAGGGAAAAAAACAAATACGCATTGCTGAAACCGAGAAATACCCTCACGTTACGTTCTTTTTTTCAGGAGGCAGAGAACAACCCTTTGCCGGTGAGTCGCGCATTCTGTGCCCATCGCCTAAAGTAGCTACATATGATTTGCAACCCGAGATGAGTGCCCACGACATCAAGGACAAAATCATTCCGGAACTGGAAAAGAAGGAAGCCGATTTTATTTGCCTCAACTTTGCTAACCCCGATATGGTAGGCCATACCGGTGTATTTGATGCTGCCGTAAAAGCCTGCGAAACGGTTGACTATTGTGCTTCGAAGGTAACCGAGGCTGCTTTAAAAAACGGTTATACCACGCTCATTATTGCCGATCATGGCAATGCAGATTGTATGATAAACGATGACGGCTCTCCCAACACCGCTCATACCACCAACCTGGTGCCGTGCATTTTGGTGGATAAAACATTTACCGGTTCACTGCGCGATGGAAAACTAGGCGATCTGGCACCTACCATTCTCACCCTTATGGGGCTACCCATTCCAAAAGAAATGACAGGCCATGTACTTCTTTAAACAAACCCTTTTTCTGGTAGGGTTTCTGCTTGTCGCTTCGTCCTGTACCAAACCAACCGTAAATCATACACTTTATTTTCCGGTTGACAGCCTGATTCGCGCACAGGCACTTCACCTTACTGCGTGCCGTGCATCTCTTACCAAACATGCTCAGATTGACGGAACAGAAGAAAGCACCACGTTCACTCCGGCTGATTCAAGCGCATGGCTTAAAGAACTTGATATTTTTGTTTCCCTTAATTCAATTAATAAACCAGTTAACTACGGCCGTTATGAGGTAGCCGAAGGCATGGATGAAACGGGCACAAACCTTACGGTTCGCACTTTTACTTCTAACGCTTCACTTCCGGTGGTTTGGTTCAAAGTATACTATCACAATATACCCCAGAACATCCGCAAGATAGAGGCTCTTTATCGCGAAAACAGTTCCCTGATGAAGGGCTCTCGTATGCTGATTATGGAATTTCAGGAACTGAACAATAAAATTACGCTCATATCCTACTCTATTGAAGGCGGGCAGGAAATGTTCCTTGGATCGCCCGTTGAATTTTCAATTACAGGTACCATAACCTCCGATTCATGGCAAAAGGCAAACGCGAGCCGCTGAGCAAAGAAGATAAAAGGTCATTAAACGCTTCAAACCTGAAGAAACTCTTTGGGATTTTCCGCTTTGTGTGGCCTTACCGCTGGCTTTTTATTTTAGGCCTTACATCCCTGGTACTTTCCAGTGCCACCCTGTTGTCGTTTCCCTATTTTGCCGGTCAATTGCTCGATGTTGCGTCCGGAAAACAGGTGCCCTATTTCAACAACATCAATCAGATTGCCGGTGTACTGATCTTGATCCTCTTCGTTCAGGGAATTTTTTCATTCACACGCGTTTATACATTTTCGGTAACCAGCGAACGCACCCTGGCTGACCTGCGCAAGCGCATTTATCAGAAAATAATCTGGCAGCCCTTAAGTTTTTTCGATAGCCGCAGAGTAGGTGAACTGATGAGCCGGATTACTTCAGATGTAAGCACATTACAGGATACCTTCACCTTTACATTGGCCGAACTGTTGCGCCAATCACTCACCCTCATTTTAGGCGGTGCTGTTATCTTCTATCTGGCACCCTCACTAACCATGTTTATGCTCCTTACATTCCCGGTGCTGGTTATCCTTGCGCTTATTTTTGGTAGGTACATTCGAAAACTCTCCCGGAAAACACAGGACAAACTGGCGGATGCCAATGTGGTGGTGGAAGAATCATTGCAGTCCATTCACGTTGTAAAAGCATTCACCAATGAATGGTTTGAAATCGCACGGTACACCCGCTCGCTTGCTGATGTTGTTCTAGTAGCTGTTCGTACCGCAAAATACCGGGGCTTATTCATCTCCTTTTCCATCTTTGCATTGTTTGGCGGCATTGTAGCCGTAGGCTGGTATGGAGCAACCCTGGTTCAGCAAGGCAGCCTTTCCATTGGCATGCTTTTTTCATTCATCATATACACCTCTTTTATTGGCGGATCCATTGCTGGTCTTGGCGACATTTACACACAATTGCAACGTTCCATCGGTGCATCAGAGCGGCTTCTGGAGTTACTGGATCACCCCGATGAAACCAATGACACACAGTTGTCATTGCAAAAACTTCACGGCAAAATTCAGTTTGAAAACGTTTCGTTCACTTACCCTACCCGTGCTGATTTTCCGGTACTGAAAAAACTGAACTTTACCATTGAGCCGGGTGAAAAAGTGGCGTTGGTTGGCCAGAGTGGTTCCGGAAAATCAACTATCATAAACCTGTTGATGCGGTTTTACCCGGTAACCTCAGGCCTGATTAAAGTTGATGATACTGCAGCTGATTCATACCCGCTCACCTCCTACCGGAAAAACCTCGGCATTGTACCGCAGGAAGTGATCCTGTTTGGAGGGACAATTCATGAAAATATTGCGTACGGCAAACCGGGCGCAACCGATGAGGAAGTTCGTGAAGCAGCCCGTAAGGCCAATGCCCTTGAATTCATAGAGAGTTTTCCCGACAAGTTTAATACCCTGGTTGGCGAACGGGGCATTAAACTTTCCGGGGGCCAGCGACAGCGCATTGCCATTGCACGGACTATTCTGAAAGATCCGGCCATTCTTATTCTCGATGAAGCAACCAGCTCACTTGATGCTCACTCCGAAATTCAGGTGCAGCAGGCCCTGGAAAAATTGATGGCCGGTCGTACCACAATCGTTATTGCCCATCGGCTCAGCACCATAAAAAAAGTCGATCGTATTTTTGTTATAAACCATGGTGAACTTGCAGAAATGGGTTCACATAGTGAACTTTCACAAATGGATAACGGCTTGTACAGGAACCTGCTCAAGCTGCAACTGCACGAACAATGACAGGAACAAAAGAAATACTAAACGACTTTCAACTGCGCAACACCCCGAGCCGGCAGGCCATTTTAAATTTGTTCCTGAAAAAAAGTTTCGCCCTATCCCATAGCGATATTGAGCGCGCGGTACCGAGTCACTTTGACAGGGTTACGGTTTACCGTACACTCAAAACCTTTCTTGATAAAGGGCTCATTCATAAAGTGCTTGATGATGAAGGGGGAATCAAATATGCGTTGTGCTCAACGGCCTGTACTGCCGCTGGTCACCACCATGATCACGTTCATTTTAAGTGTACCGTATGCGGGCAAACCAATTGCCTGGAGGTTGATATTCCCCTCATAAAGCTTCCTCGGGGTTACAAAGCCGCAGAATTCAACCTCCTCATTCAGGGAATATGTAACAATTGTGCCTGAAATTTTCATCCGCTGTGGTTTCCTTTGCCTCCTGTAACTCATTAATCGCGATACCAAATTTTGGCCTTTAAAAAATAGTTGTACTTTTGAAACTTATGGAGCTCTGAGTGCCTTGATAATGAAGGGCTTAGCCCTCCCAAAGAACCCTTGAAGAACGTACGTAATTGCGCAGCCCTCTCAACATACTATTATTCTCCCTGTTTGACGGAAATGAACGCGAAGTAATCCTCTTTGGGATTTTCGGTGCTATTATTATCCTGTTTTTGGTTCTTGATCTGGGGCTTTTCCATAAACAAGCCCACAAAGTATCTACGAAATCGGCCCTGTATCAATCCATTTTCTGGGTTACGATTTCTGCTCTCTTCGGCTACTTTATTTATGTGTATGATGAAAGTGGAACCGTTGGTGCCGTAGAGTATTTTTCTGCATACCTGACTGAGAAAGCGCTTTCGGTCGATAATATTTTCGTGATCCTTCTCATTTTGAAATACTTTCAGGTGGATGAGATGTACTACCACAAAATTCTGTTCTGGGGCATTCTGGGAGCCATCGTTATGCGCGCCATTTTCATTTTTGTTGGGGCTTACCTTATCCATCAATTTCACTGGATCCTTTACATCTTTGGGGTATTTCTGATTTATTCGGGCATACGGATTTATTTCGAAGACGGGGATGAGAAAATTGAACCGGAGAGGAATCCGGTACTGAAATTTTGCAAGAGATACCTGCCCATCACCACCGATACACACGATGGAAAATTTATTGTATTTGAAAAGGGTAAACTTTGGTTTACACCTTTATTTCTGGTTATTGTTTTGATTGAAACAACCGACCTGATCTTTGCGGTTGATTCCATACCCGCGGCATTCGCCATTACCCAAAATGAATTCCTGATTTACACTTCCAACATTTTTGCTGTTATGGGCCTGCGGGCCATGTTCTTTTTGCTGTCAGGAATCATTGATAAATTTTACTTGCTGCAGAAAGGCCTTTCCATTATCCTGTTCTTTATCGGGGCAAAAATGATTCTGGAAATCTTCCAGATTGACATCAACGTTTACCTTTCTTTTTCGGTTATCATTGCCACCTTAACGCTCTCTGTTATTTTTTCGGTTATCATCCCCCGCAGATCGAAGGTGGTTTAAGTACTTACTGGGCAGTAAACAAATTTTTCGGAAGTATCTTCAGCAAAACGTTCAGTGTTAAAAATTTCTCAGGCAATGCAATAATAGCAAAAGTGGGTATTGCCCTGAGTACATTTATAAAATGGTGCCGAACTGCCTCACTTTCCTCCTGAGTTAATTCTTCAGCCTGGGCTTTAACCAGAAGGGCCATCATGGCCTTATTCTCCTGTGCTTCTTTCAACAGTTTACCCCTGTTTTTTTCGGCAATGCGGGCAACGCGGGCTATAAAGTGCTCACTCACCCGCTCGTAATCTTGTTTGTCCTGCAGGTATTCCAGTTGTTCCCAATGCTCCAGCACAAATCCTTCGATGGCGATCAGGCTGTTCTCAAGATCATCATCCGTAAACCCCAGGTGCGTACATAGTTGCCTGAGAAAGTCGTGCTCGGTTTGCTCCACCCTCCGGTCGGCCCACATGGTGAGAATGGCAATCTCCAGGTAAAATTTCCGGAGTATCCAGGAATTATCGGAGGGCAGATTGATGGCATCGGTGGCTACACCGGTATTGAAAATTGAAAGGGCTTCCTTTCTCCGCTCGGAAGGAATCTCTGTGCCCTGAATAAAGTACTCAAACAGTTTTCGTTCTTCAAAGTCAATCACATTATCCGAATGGGCTGCTGCTGCAATTACTTTAATTACTGAAAACCGGAGTTCTTCCCGTTCATAGCGGAAAAAGTCAGACACAATACGATCGGCATTTGTGTGAATCCATTGGCCGAAAATGAAGATGTCGAGAAATAAAATGCTGTTATGAAAAAAGTAAACCCAGAAATTGCCTTTATAGCCCAGTGCGCGTTCAATTCGCTTATCAAGAATTCGCTCGGCCAGTTCGAGTGTTGATCTCTTCTTTCCGAATAATGTTTTTGTAGGAGTTGCCAGCTCTGGAAATATTGAATTATAAAAGTTGGTGATGTTTTCAAGCATATTCGTAAACAGATCGGACAAATCGTTATCGCTGCTGATCGGCTTGTTATGAAATATGATTGAACTGCTTATAAAGCTTTCCGCCAGCAATACTTTCATCCTGTCCGCTTCACTCCAACTGGCTGACGAAGGATGATTGATATTGCCGACCGATTGTCCGTACATCAATCCGGTGGGTTGAATTATCCGGTACAAGGCAAACTCAGGATGAGAATCCTTGCGGTTAAGCTTGAGATCTTTATACTGATCCTTCCTGAAATTGAGGTATTCGCTGAGCCAACCTTTGTTACTTGGATTCATAACCGGATGAAGATACCGATTTTCAGGAATATCATCAGGAGAGCTTTCGCCATCCCTTCTTTTCAATATCGCGTGCTGATGTTTCTACCTTGCTCTGAAGGTTCTTTTTAAATGCATCCAGTTTCCTGGCCAATGTTTTATCAACTGTGCCAATTATTTGCGCAGCAAGTATTCCGGCATTACGTGCACCATTCAGCGCAACAGTTGCTACCGGAACCCCTGAAGGCATTTGTAAAATAGACAGTACAGAATCCCATCCATCAATGGAATTGGATGATTTAACGGGCACCCCTATTACAGGTAATGAGGTTATAGAAGCTACCATGCCCGGTAAATGAGCCGCACCGCCAGCTCCGGCAATAATAACGCGCAGTCCTCTGGCCCTGGCTTTGGTGGCGTATTCAACCATGCGTAGCGGTGTTCGATGAGCAGAAACTACTGTTAACTCATAGGAAACGCCTAGCTCTTCGAGCGCTTCGGCAGCTTCTTTCATCGTCTTCAGGTCAGTCTGGCTGCCCATGATAATACCAACCAATGGTTTCTTCATGCTATTACTTTTAGGGTTCGCTTCACAAAGTTGACTTTCTCGCGCAAACTATCAATATCAGGGTCAACAATCGTTACATGTCCCATTTTCCGAAAAGGCTTGGTAATTCTCTTTCCGTATAAATGGACATGAACCCCGGACAGGCTTATTACTTTCTCAAACCCTTTGTAACGGGCCGGCCCTATGTACCCCGGTTCGCCTAACAGGTTAACCATAGCACTGGGCAGAAGCAGATGCGTTTCTCCAAGCGGCAAACCTAAAATGGCGCGCAGGTGCTGCTCATACTGCGAGGTGGCATTTGCTTCGATGGTATGATGCCCGCTGTTGTGCGGACGGGGGGCAATTTCGTTAATCAGCAATTGCCCCTTTCGGGTTACAAACATCTCAACGGCCAGCAGGCCAACCATTTTCAATTCATTAATCGTTCTGCACGCTATGGACTCTGCTTCGCGTTCTACAGCACGACTTATTCGGGCTGGTGCAAAAAGGTATTCCACCAGGTTTTTTTCAGGATGAAAAACCATCTCAACCGGTGGAAATGCTTTTATCTCACCGCGTTCATTACGGGCTACGATAACGGATATTTCACGCTCAAAATCAACGAACTGTTCCAATAAACCCGGGCTGTCAAAGGCTTTGCGCAAATCCTTTTTTGAGCGGATCACCTGTACGCCACGTCCGTCATATCCCTCCCGGCCAAGTTTGTGCACCGCGGGAAGAAATTCAGCGTGCTTCTTCACATCAGCCCGGTTCTCCGTAAGATGAAAAGGTGCCGTAGGAAGGCCGCATTCGCGGTAGAAAATTTTCTGCGTGCGTTTGTCCTGAATGAGTTCAATAACCTCAGGCTGTGGATATATGCGTTTGCCTTTGCCGGCCAGTGCTTTAAGCGCCCGGATATTTACATTTTCGATTTCGATGGTAATGATGTCACACGCATCTCCAAACTTCATTACCGTGCGGTAGTCGGTTAATTTACCTGTTTGAAAAGGAGCCAACCCGCGGCAGGGGGCGTCTTTATCAGGATCAAGCACGCGAAAGGCCAGGTTGTAATCCATACCCGACTGTATCAACATACGACCTAACTGGCCTCCACCGAGTATACCAATTGTAAAATCCTGCTGAAATAATTTTCTCACCGTATAAATGTGGCCTAAATTTAGATAGATTCAGGTATTCCTGAGTACAAAATCTTAACACTAACCTTTCACCATGATTCGTTAATCTTTCATTATCTTAAGCATCATGAAAACATACAGTCTCACTTTAGTTGTCTTGCTGGCTTTTTCAGTGAATAGCATAGCCCAGGTGATCGGGAAACCGTTTCCGGTCATGGAGGCCGAAACTGTGGAGGACAAAAAAGTACTTTTGCCCGATGCCGCAAAGGGCAAGTTTACCCTTTTAGGCCTGGCCTACTCAAAAAAATCAGAAGATGAACTGAACAGCTGGTTTCAGCCGGTTTTTGAAAAGTTCATTCAGAAAAACAAAGGTTTATTTGAGGGCTTCGGGTACGATGTTAACGTATATTTTGTACCCATGTTCACGGGGGTTAATGCGGCCGCCACCGGTACTGCCAAGCGCAAAGCATTAAAAAATGTTGACCCGCAGTTGCTCCCTTACATTCTCTTTTACAAGGGCGAATTAAAGCCCTATAAAGATGCCCTTGACTTTGAGAAAAAAGACATCCCGTACTTCTTTGTATTGGATAAAGACGGGAAGATTATTTATGCAACAAGCGGAAAATACAGCACGGCCAAAATGAACGAGGTAGAAAACGTACTGGAGTAAAACCCAATGGATATCTTCATCCTTCTTGCACTTGCTCTGGCTCCCGGTATAGCCATTGGAATCTACATCTACCTCAAGGATCACCATGAACGTGAACCCATTGGACTGCTGTTAACCAGCTTTTTCTATGGCACACTTAGCACTTTAGTTACATTTGCTATAAGCTGGCCTCTTGATTTTTTAGTTAGCCTGAAAGATGGCGATATAGTAGATCAATTTACGAATGCCTTTTTTAAAGTTGCATTGGTTGAAGAGTTCAGTAAATTCATTTTTATCCGTTTCGTATTATATCCAAATAAAAATTTTAACGAACCATTTGATGGCATTGTGTACGCCACCATGGTGGGTATGGGGTTCGCAACATTTGAAAATATTCTGTATGTATTTCATTACGGTATACCCACCGGAATTTTACGCATGTTCACTGCGGTACCCGCCCACGCCTGTTTTGCCGTATTGATGGGCTACTTCCTGGGAAAAGCAAAGTTTACTCATCGCAAAGAAGTTTACTATTCGATAGTTGCCTTGCTGGTGGCTACGGTTTTTCACGGAGCGTATGACTACTTCTGGTTTATTGCTTTTGTTCCCGGCATTTGGGTAGGAGCTATCATCTCCTTAATAGTAGCATTAATACTCTCTAAAAAAGCCATCCGGCTGCATCAGCAATCTTCACCGTTTATTCGTCCGGATTCAATACCCGATAATCCGGATAATCCATCAACCTGACAGACTATCTTACGGTAAGCGATGATACGATCCGTGAACTATCCGAAAAAGGCTCATCAGTACGATGACGCCCGCCACTGGTGACTAATCAGGCATTTAGTTGAATTTCCTCGCCTTCCTTATTCAGGAACTTGAATTCCGTTATCCCCATCGAAGAATCTATTTCCATATTCACCCAGCGCTTGTATTTAAAAAACCATTTTAGCCGTTGCGAAAAAATGCCTTTAGTAAAATACGAGTGTAAATAGGGATGCAGGGCTAAAACCAGTTGCCGCTGATTTTGCTTTACCAGCAAATACTCCAACGTCTTCTCAATCTGATCAGAAACAAGAATCGATGCACCAATCTTGCCGGTTCCATTGCATGCAGGGCACACTTCTTTTGTGGCAATGTTAACCTGTGGCCTAACCCGTTCGCGGGTAATCTGCATCAATCCGAATTTTGAAAGGGGCAGAACAGTAGATTTTGCATTGTCCTTCTCCATTTCCTCTTTCATGATCTTATGGATCTGCTTCTTATTATCGTGGCTTTTCATGTCAATGAAATCCACCACGATAATTCCGCCCATATCGCGCAGGCGAAGCTGGCGGGCAATTTCTTTTGCTGCTTCGATATTCACCGACAATGCCGTGTTCTCCTGGTTGTCTTCCCGGTTGGATTTATTGCCGCTGTTTACATCTATTACGTGGAGCGCCTCGGTATGTTCAATAATCAGGTATCCTCCTCCTTTAAGGCTAACCGTTTGGCCAAAAGCCGATTTAATCTGCTTTTCAATACCGTAGTGTTCAAAAATCTTTACTCTGCCTGTGTACAGCTTTACAATCTTCTCCTGCTCAGGGGATATGGTGCGGATGTACGTGCGGATTTCCTCATAGATTTTCTTGTCATCTACATGAATGTTATCGAATGATTCGTTGAGCAAATCGCGCACGAGCGATGATGTTTTATTCAACTCACCGATGAGCTTCTCGTTTGGCTGTGCATTGGGGAGGCGGGCTATTCCTTCCTCCCAGGTTTTCACCAGGTTACGGAGGTCGCGATCAAGATCGGCTACCTCAACGCCTTCGGCTACCGTACGTACAATAACCCCGAAATTTTCAGGCTTAATGGATTGGATGAGGCGTAACAGGCGTTTGCGCTCATCGCTGCTGGTAATTTTCTTCGATACGTTAACCGTATTCGAAAAGGGCACAAGCACCAGGTAGCGCCCGGCCAATGATAACTCGCAGGACAGTCGTGGTCCCTTTGTCGAGATGGGTTCCTTTACAATTTGTACCGGTAGCAACTGCCCTTTGGTCAGTTGCTGGCTTATTTTGCCATGTTTATCAATGTCCGGCTCGAGCGTAAATTTCTCCAGCTTGCCGAAAATCTTCTTGGCCCGAACCAGTTTTGTAAACTTCTGTAATGAACTGAATTGCGGCCCAAGATCAAGATAGTGAAGGAAAGCATCTTTGTCATACCCGACATCGATGAAGGCTGCATTTAACCCCTGCACCACTTTTTTTACGGTGCCCATGTAAATATCACCTACGGTGAATTTACTTCCTTCTGTTTCCTGATGAAACTCAACAAGTGATTTATCCCGAAGAAGGGCTATACGACATTCGTCCTGAGCAGTACTGATAATTAGTTCGTTGCTCACAACGTTATGGTTTAAATGTGTATAGACTCCAGGTGTTGATGTCCGCTCTTAGCGGACTTCAACTATAGCTTACTTCTTCTTATGTCTGTTTTTTCTCAAGCGCTTCTTGCGCTTGTGAGTAGCCATTTTGTGTTTTTTTCTTTTTTTTCCGCTTGGCATAATGGTTAATGTTTTGCCCCTTCCCTTGGGAAGAAGTCGTGTTACTTTATTTTAAGTCCTTTAAATACGAATCGGCTGTAGCTTGTACAGCCGGATCGCTATCCAATTGCTTCACTTTTTCGAACTGCGTCCGGGCACGACCGCTTTCGCCTTTATTCATATAGGCCACCCCCAATAGTAAGTGCCCTTGCACATGGTTGGCATTTATCGTAATCAACTCGGATAACCTTTCAATGGCGCGGTCGTATTGCCCCGATTGTATGGCCAGCATACCCAGGTTAAATAATGCCGTTTCATTTTTAGGGTCAGCTGCCAGCACCTCCCTGAGCAAAGTAATTCCCTGCATCGGGTTGGCTGATGAAAGGTAGGTCATTGCCATTTTCGACTTTACGTCAAAATTTTCTGGCTGCCTGGCCAGGATTTTGGTAAAGTATTCCTGGGCTTTGAGCGCCAGTTCATTTTGCTTGCCCGGGTCGGTTGCAAATGTATAGGCATCATACCAGGCATTGCCTGCCCTCGTCCAACTCTCCAACGTGTTAAAGAACATTGCAGCCTTCTCAGCAAACCATGCTGCGCTATCAAACCTGCCTGCTTTTGTGTACAGGCTGGCTAATGAATCGGCAAAGATAGCACTTTTTTCATCCGTGCCTGCGTTCTGATAGGCACGCCTGAGTTTAGCCAGGTTTTGCTTAATCCCTGATGGTACCCTGTGGGGATCCGCCTGCTCTTCATCCTGAGCCGCTTGCGAGGGGGCAGCGGTTTCATTGTTGCGCACTACAAATTTCGGCAGCATGTACAAGGCAACAACCAGTGCCGTACTAATTGCCACGAGAAGGATTCTATTCTTCAGCATGGTTTTGGTGCGCCAGCAACATCAGGCCTTCTCGGCATGTTGCTTTACTTTGTCGCTGTTTTTGATTTTGTTGACAAAAATCTTTGCCGGCTTGAAACTCGGCACATAGTGTTCGTCTATTACCAGAGCTGTGTTGCGGGAAATGTTACGGGCTATTTTTTTCTTTCTTTTCTTATTCACAAAACTGCCAAAGCCACGAATATAAACATTGTGGCCATTAGCCATATTACTCTTGATCACGCTGAAGAATGCCTCTACGGAGGCCGTAACATCTGCTTTATCTACTCCGGTCTTTTCAGCGATTTCATTAATGATGTCTGCTTTCGTCACGACTGTAAAGTTTTAGTAATGCCTTTTTCGGGAGGCCAAAGTTAATTTGTGGCTTCAGAATTAAAAATGAATATTGAAAAAATTGATAATCAGGAGGATGGACAGTCGCTATTTCTCTCAAAAAGTCGTTGAATGGTACCTTAAAAACAAACGAAACTTACCGTGGCGCTCTACCCGAGATCCTTATAAGGTCTGGCTTTCAGAAATAATTCTTCAACAAACCCGTGTCCGGCAGGGCCTGCCTTACTATAATCAATTTGTTAAAAAATTTCCAACCGTCCGTACATTGGCTCGGGCTTCTGAGCAAACCGTACTTCGGTCATGGCAGGGATTGGGTTATTACACACGTGCACGCAACTTACACCGATGCGCACGTATTATCGTTAAGAAATTCAACGGAAAGTTTCCCCAACGCTATGTTGACTTGCTTGAATTGCCCGGTATTGGCAGCTACACAGCGGCTGCCATTGCTTCCATCTGCTTTAATGAAGCCAGGGCCGTGCTTGATGGCAACGTGTTTCGCGTTTTGGCCAGGATATTTGGTATTCATCAACCGGTTAATTCTTCAGTAGGCAAACAGGTATTTACCGAATTGGCCAATGAACTCATCGACAAGGAGCGGCCCGCGCTGTTCAATCAAGCTATGATGGAATTCGGAGCATTGATATGCTCGCCCAAAAAACCCTTGTGTTCCGAGTGCCTGTTTAAAAAACAATGTGTGGCTTATGCTGCAGGTCTTCAAAGCGAACTGCCCGTCAAAATCAAGAAGAAAGCCATCCGAGTACGGTACTTCAATTATGTTGTTTTCCGTTCAGGCAATTTCTTGTTTATGAAAAAGCGTTCCGGTAAAGACATCTGGGGGGGGTTGTATGATTTTTACCTGCTTGAAAGCCCCCGGCCAGTAACTCTCCTTACTCACCTGAAAAGTGTGGATACAAGTCTTGCTAACCTTCTAAGCCGCAATGGCCGTGTATTTCCAAATCATCGGTATAAACATGTGCTTAGTCATCAGGTTGTATTGGCGCGATTTGGTGTCATTAATGCGATTCCTGAAAAAAAATATGGAGTAAAAAAATTCAGCCTTAAAACCATTGAAAAGCTGCCAAAGCCCATCTTAATCAGCCGAATTTTGAAGGATTTGCAACTTTTATAGTTGCTTCAAGATTGGTATTTTTGCGTTCCAGTTGGTTGTCATTGCAAGGCACGCTGCGCAGCTCCCATTGCAATGACTTCTTTCATTTATGTGAGTTAGCGAAATAAACAGGTAACCCTATGTCAGGAGTAAATAAAGTAATTCTTGTTGGTCGTCTTGGTCGTGATCCGGAAGTACGGAATCTCGAAAGCGGAGTATCGGTGGCCAATTTTACGCTAGCAACCTCTGAAAGCTACCGCGACAGAACCACTGGCGAGCGAAAAGAAACAACCGAATGGCATAATATTGTTTTATGGAGAGGTCTTGCCGAAGTGGCACAAAAATATCTGCACAAGGGCGACATGGTGTATGTTGAGGGTAAACTCAGAACGCGCTCGTGGGAAAAAGAAGGCGTAACCCGATACACCACTGAAATTGTGGCTGATAATATGACTATGCTTTCAACGCGCGGTAGCGGTAGCAGCTCCGGAACAGAAAACCAGGGCTATGCTTCACCGAAAAGTACAGGTTCGGAAACCGTACCTTTGCCAGCCGATACGGGCGGCACTGATGATCTGCCTTTTTAATGGTTGACTAACCCATACCCTCTTGGACGAACCTCCCAGTGAGCCCTTACTGCACGCATTATCGGCAATCGGCCCGATGACTGTACTCAGTCTGGCCGTTATTTTTCTATTGCTGATCATTTCCGGATTGGTATCGGCATCGGAGGTTGCCTTTTTCTCGCTCAAACCGGATGACCTCGACCGTTGCCGTGATCGCAATTCGAAGCCCGACATGGCCATTATTGATTTGTTGAACAGTCCGCGCCAGTTACTCGCCACCATCCTAATTATAAACAATACCGTTAATGTTGCCATTGTTACCCTTTCAACATTTTTAATGTGGGAACTTTCCGGAACACGAAGACCCGAAGAACTGATTGTGCTTGGCGTTACTTTAACGGTTACCATCGCCATTACTTTTTTCGGAGAAATCGTCCCTAAAGTATACGCTACCAAACACAACATGAGCATGGCCCGGCTGCTATCAGGCCTTTGGAAAATACTGATTGTACTTTGCCGGCCAATTTCCGTTCCTCTTATGAAGATGAGCAGCTTTGTTGAAAAGCGGTTTGAAAAAAAAGGATACCAGGCCACCGTTGAAGAACTGCATCAGGCCCTCGAAATTGCCACGAGCACCGAGGAAACATCGCGCGAAGAGAAAGAAATCCTGAGAGGCATCGTTAACTTCGGCACGATTACCGTTAGGCAAATCATGCAGTCGAGGGTTGACATTGCAGCCGTTGACATGGATAAAAATTTCCATGAATTAATGGAGTATATTAAAGGGTCGGGCTTCTCACGTATGCCGGTGTACCGTGAAACTCTCGATAAAATTGAAGGAGTGCTTCATATCAAAGACCTCCTGCCGTTCATTAACCGTGAGGGAACATTCAACTGGCAATCGCTGGTGCGCCCGGGGTTTTTTGTTCCGGAAACAAAAAAGATTGACAGTCTGCTAAAGGATTTCCAGGAAAAGCATGTGCACATGGCCATTGTAGTGGATGAGTATGGAGGAACATCAGGGCTGGTTACCCTCGAAGACGTAATTGAGGAAATCATTGGTGAAATTAACGATGAGTTTGATGAGGCCGGACAGTTTGTGCAACGCATTGATGACCGTACCTTTATGGCAGAAGGAAGAATATCGCTTCACGATTTCTGCAAGGCACTTTCTATACCTGCCGATACGTTTGATGAGGTGCGCGGGGAAAGTGAATCGCTGGGAGGACTGATCCTTGAGTTAAATGAAGGATTTCCGGCCGTTGGCGATCGCATAACCTACCGGCAATTTGCATTCACCATCGAATCGCTGGATAAAAAACGAATCAGGCGGGTACGGGTAACGGTTTCATGAACAATACCAGAATGAAAGCAAGGCAGTCTATGGCTAAATTTTCAATTGTAGCTACAGCTTTGGCCATGATCAGTCTTTCATCCGGCTGCCAGCGCGAGTTTCTGCCAAAACCCATCGGTTACAACCGCCTGATACTGCCCGATCCTGAATACGTTGCCTTGCCCGATTCTCTTCCGTATTCATTCGAATACTCCCGGCATGCCCGGCTACTGGCTGATACTTCGGGCTTTAGTGAACGGTATTGGATTGAATTGTACTATCCGATGTTGAAGTCGAATATTCATATAACCTATAAGCCCATTCAAAACAGCCAGCAACTGCTGAAAGAGTTTGTGAACGATGCCTACACGCTGGCAGCCAAGCACCAAATAAAAGCTTATGCCATTGATGAAGCTATTGTAAAAACCCCCACCGGAAAAACAGCCGTAGTGGTGGAGTTGCAGGGCGAAGTACCCAGCCAGATGCAGTTTACCATTACCGATTCCACTAAAAATTTTCTACGCGGTGCCCTTTACTTCAACACCAAAGTGCATAACGATTCACTGAAGCCCGCCATCGAATACATGAAGAAGGATATTATGCACATCATTAACACATTTGCATGGAACCCAATCCAATAATAATGCTTACGGCTAAACGCAATAAATTTACTTTACCTCCCTCCATTGCTTACCTGAATTGCGCGTACATGTCGCCTATGCTGAAAAGCGTAGAAAAAGCAGGCATCCGCGGCCTGCGCAAAAAAAGAAACCCGGCTGTTATTTCTACCGATGATTTTTTTGCAGATACCGAATTACTGCGCACAGCCTTTGCCCGGCTTATCCATGCTGCTGAACCCAGGCGCATCGTTATTATCCCGTCCGTTTCATACGGAATGGCCAATGTGGTTAAAAACCTGCCGATACAACGGGGTGAACACATTATTGTCGCTGCCGAACAATTTCCCAGCAACTATTACCCCTGGAAAACCTTATGTGATGAAACCGGTGCAGGGGTGAACGTTATATCGCCCCCCGATGAGTTTGTTAACCGGGGCAAGGTGTGGAATGAGCGAATCCTGGAAGCCATTACTCCTAAAACCCGGGCGGTGGCTATAGGGCATGTGCATTGGGCTGACGGCACCCGGTTTGACCTGGAGGCTATACGCAAGCGAACAACGGATGTTGGGGCATTATTGATTATTGACGGAACACAATCGGTCGGAGCCCTTCCATTTAATGTGCAAACCATCCGGCCGGATGCGCTTATTTGTGCCGGGTACAAATGGCTGCTTGGTCCGTACTCCATTGGCCTGGCTTATTATGGCGAATATTTTAGCAATGGTAAGCCGGTGGAAGAAAACTGGATTAACCGGCAGCACAGCGAAAATTTTGCAGGCCTGGTAAATTACCAGAATGCCTACCAGCCGGGGGCACTCCGCTATGAAGTGGGCGAGCACAGCAATTTTATTCTGGTGCCCATGTTGCTAAAAGCCATTCAGCAACTGAACAACTGGGGCACGGAACGAATCCAGGAATATTGCCGGCAGTTAAGTACTCCGGCAATAGAATCGTTGAAAGTTATGGGGTACCGGATTGAAGATGAAAACTGGCGTGGAAGTCATTTGTTTGGCATCCGTTTACCGGATGGAGTGGGGATGGAAAAAGTTAAACACGCTCTGTTGAAAAATAAAGTGTTTGTTTCTTACCGGGGCAATGCCGTTCGGGTGGCTCCAAATGTTTACAACACGGTTACCGACATGAATAAACTAACAAAAGCATTAACGAAAATCAGGTAGGGTTACCGGCAGATCAAATTCCTGAAAAATTTCCCATGCTTTTCCGTTATGCTTTAGTAAAGCAATTTGCTTGGTCAAAAAATCACCGCTGAATGGTTTATCCTTAAACTCATCCCAGGCAGTTTTGAAAGCTGCTTTTTTCAAATCGCGAAAGGCCAGCGTTACGTGCGGATGAAACGGATGGTTTTTATGGTTGGCATTGAACAGGTTAAGTTCCTGCCGGCAAAACCTTGCCAATTTTCGCTGCAGATTATCCAGTGCTTCGGATTGCTGTATCTCAACAAACAGTACCCGTGGCGGAAAACAGCCAAAGTTTTGGAACTGAACCTGAACAGGCGAACAGGTTGAAAAAAAATAATTCAACTTTTCGATAAGGACTTTCTCTTTTTCGCATTTCCACTGAAACGGCATGTGCAGTGTAATGTGGGGTGGCGACCTTAGCGCTGCGCTGCTTCCGTACACATTCCGGAAATATTCCTTTAGGTCTGTTATGGTAGAGGCAAACGGTTCAGGCAGCACTATGGCAATGAAGTAAAGATTCTTCTCCTTACGTGCATTCACCGCTACAGCTTTTCCAGAATAAACTCCGTCATCATGGTATATAAATGATGGCGCCTCCGGGCTCCGCGTATTCCGTGCGGATCATCCGGATAATAAAACGACCGGAACTGCTTGCCCGCATTGATCAGGGCATCCTGCAAGGCTACCGAGTTTTGAAAGTGCACGTTATCATCTCCGGTACCGTGGATGAGCATAAAGTAGTCACTAAGTCTGTCGGCAAATTTAATGGGCGAATTGTTATCATACCCGCTGGCATTATCAACGGGTAAACTCATGTACCGTTCTGTATAAACATTATCGTAATACCGCCAGTTGGTTACGGGCGCTCCGGCAATACCCAGTTTATACACGCCAGCGCCCTTTGTCATAACCAACGATGCCATAAAGCCGCCATAGCTCCATCCATAAATTCCAAGCCGACTGCCATCTACATACGGCAGTGAGGCGAGATATTTTCCGCCAGCCAGCAAATCCTCCAATTCCATTTTGCCCATTTCCTTATAGGTTTGCTTCACAAATTTTTCTCCGCGGTAGCCTGAACCGCGGGTATCCAGTGTAACTACGAGGTAGCCTTTCTGAACCAGTAACTGTCCCCAGGTGTCAGGGCCATAGGCATCGCGTACACTTGGCGAACGTGGACCGCTGTATTGAAATACCATGACCGGATACTTTTTTGACTGATCAAAATCGCGAGGCTTCATAATGGTCGCATCCAGTTGCGTTACGCCATCGGCAGACGGATACATGAAGAACTCTTTGGTAACAAGACCGTACTCTTCCGCCTTCCTGCCAAGTGCTTCGTTGGTTTCAAGCACCCTCATCTGCTTGTTCCCTTTTATCTGAAATAAAGTTACCTGCAAAGGCTGCGTAGCACTGGTGAAGTAATCGAGGTAGTATTGGCAGTCGGTGCTCAGGTTTATGGTATGGGTGCCCGGCTTCACGGTTAATACAGTTTTCTTCTTGCCATCATAGCTGATGGCATAAAACTGGCGGCTAAGGTGCCCGCCTTCTGTAGAGAGGTAGTATATGTTTTTAGATTTCTCATCCGCTCCAAGAAATTCAGTAACTTCCCAATCACCTCGGGTAATCTGGTTAAGTAGTTTTCCATCAAGCGTATAGAGATACAAATGTTTATACCCGCTTTGTTCGCTGGAATAAATAAAGTGTTTACCATCGTTCAGGTAGGTGAGGTCATCACAATAGTCAATATCAACATACGTATCATTCTTCTCGGTTAATACCACTTTGCTGGCACCCGTAGTTGCATCGGCATGAAGAATATCGAGCACATTCTGCAGGCGGTTCAGCCTGCGGATAGAAAGTACATTGGGGTTGGTCGTCCATTTAACGCGTGGAATATAAATATCCGTTTCGCTGCCTATGTCGGCTTTTATCTTTTTACCGGTTGCCAGATCATAGATCCATATTTCCACCACCGAGTTGGCTTCACCGGCTTTTGGATACTTGAATACATAGTCTTCCGGATACAGCGCTCCTTTGTTCCACTTTTGCATGGTGTATTGCCTCACGTTCGATTCATCAAAGCGATGGTAAGCCAGTTTTTTTCCATCGGGTGACCAGTAAAAGGCTTTGGCAAAACTGAATTCCTCTTCATACACCCAGTCGGTGCTGCCGTTTATAATATGATTGAACTTACCGTCATCGGTAACCTGCACTTCCTTCATGGTAGAAAGGTTAACATAAAACAGGTTGTTGTTGCGCACAAACGCCACGTTGGCCGCATCGGGAGAAAAGGTTGCATAGGATTGCTTCCCGTTGGGTGAAAGTTTTTGAAGGGTTTTGGTTGTAAGGTCGTAGATATAGTATTCCGCTTTGAATGATCTCCGATAGATGCCTTCACGTTCTGTCATCAGCAGTAACTTTTTCTCATCGCTGCTGAATTCATAATCCTGAATGGAAATTTTTGGGGAAAGTGCATCGCCATCGCAAAGTGTTTCCTCGGCCTGGCCTGTTGTAATCGAAAACCGTGAAATAACGTTTCCTTCCTGCGATGAATAGTACTTGCCGTCCTTCATCCAGTTTATTCCGTACACGGAACGTGTGGCAAAGGTATTTCGAAGGGTGAAGTCATCAATAGAAATTTGTTTCTGCGCATATGTAGCAAGTACCTGGAACACAAGCAGGGTTGTAATTATTCTTTTCATCTTATTCAGGTTTCAATACGGTTTCAAATTTTGCATTAAAAAAATTGAAATTGCAATGGATGGGGTGCAGTCGGATAAATTACCGGATGACCGATATGGATAAAAAAAGAAGTCCGGTATCTATAATTGAAGACGGTTTAATTCATTAAAAGTAAGAAAAGCTTAAAATTCAATTGGAACAGATACCACAGTCTGATCCCACAATAAGATCATTTCCACTTCCTCGCCCATTTTTTCAAACTGAATGGTAAACTGTTCAAACAGTCGATCCTGTTTCACCGCATGAACGGGAACCGCGAGTACGTCAAGTGCGGGGTCACGGTTTGCTTCCATTTTGCTGTTCACACCCCACTGTCCATGTTCCGAATTAAAAATAACTGTCCAGGTTACCGAATCAGGGATTGTCCAAAGACTGTATTTTCCTGGTGGCAGTTTTTTTCCTTCAATGGTTAAGGTTTTGTTGGTTTCAAACACCGTGGCCTCGTTAGCTCCGGTACGCCATACTTTTCCATAAAGCACAAGTGCCCCAAAAATTTCGCGTCCTTTTTTATACGGGCGGTTGTAAAACACCCGCAGGCGCAGCCCGTTTTCTTCAAAAACTACCTCTTGCTCGGGGCTATACGATTTGGTGCGTTTATACCGGATGTACTCCACCATTAGGACCAGCCCAATAATAAGCACCGCACCAACGGCCGAAAAGATCAAAAATTTCTTCATAGAGGTTGTTTACGGAAGTATTCTACAAATTAAAACTTAGAAACAATTTTCATTTCTGCTATAAAAATTATCCCGATAGGGCTATTTTTACGAGACCCAATCAATTTCTCAGCTATGGATGCATCGTGGACTCCCTTTTACGTAGTAATTGCCCTGTTTGTTCTGGCCATTATCTCACCATGGATTTTTCCGAACAAAATGGTGAGCAAGGACAAGCACGACAACAAGTTTTAAACATCTATATTTTTCTAATGAACATTGCCGTTTTCTGCGGCTCAGCAAAAGGAAAAAATTCTGTTTATGCTGATGCCGCACGAGAGCTGGGCATGTTGCTGGCACAGCGTAACCATACCTTAATTTATGGTGGTGGCAACATCGGGCTTATGGGTATTCTGGCTGATGCCGTGTTAAGCCGGGGCGGCAGGGTTATAGGTATTATTCCTGGATTTCTATTCGAAAAAGAAGTAGGCCACACCGGCCTCAGCCAATTGGAGATTGTAGGCAGCATGCACGAGCGTAAAAAACGCATGGCCGATCTGGCCGATGCCTTTATTATGATGCCGGGCGGATGGGGAACACTGGATGAAACCGCGGAGATTTTAACCTGGCGGCAATTAGGCCTGATTACACAGCCATTGGTTATTTTGAATATCAATTCATTTTTCGATCCGCTGATCGAACAAATGAACCGTATGACAAAAGAAGGTTTTTTAAAACCCGCACACCTTAATTCCGTTATCATTGATGGCTCACCGGCCAGGCTACTCGATCAGCTCAGCAACTTGTGAAGCCTGAATAAAAGTTAAGTACCTTGTCGTACAAACGGACATGAAAAGGTTTATTATCAGTTCGCTTTTCGTTGCGATTTTCCTTCGGATTAGTTCCGCGCAAAATCTTGGGTTTACCATTACTAATGGTAAGCAGCGTGTAGATATCCCTATTGAAGTGATCAATAACCTGATTATTGTTCCGGTAATCCTCAATGAGACACTTCCGCTCAAATTTATTGTTGACACCGGAGTACGCACGGCCATCCTCACCCAAAAGGCCTTTTCCGATATTCTTCAACTTCAATACAGCAGGAAATACTCCATATCGGGTGCGGGTGGTGAAAAACTGATCGATGCATACGTTACCAACAACGTTTCGCTCCGGTTACCCGGTGTTGAAGGCAAAGGGCATGCTTTGCTCGTATTGGAAGAAGACTACCTGGAGCTTCGCAATTACCTGGGTACTGATGTTCATGGAATTCTTGGTTACGAACTGTTCAGCAGGTTCGTTGTAAAATTTGACTACCAGAAAAAAATCATGACCTTAATAATGCCCCATAAATTCAAACCCGGCCGCAAATACACAGCTATCCCTATTCGCATTCAGGACACCAAACCCTACCTGCTGGCCCCCATAAGCATTGACCAAGGGCACGCATTAAATGCCAAGCTGCTGGTAGATACCGGTGCCAGCCACGGATTGATGCTTGAGCCGGAGTCGGATGAGCGCATTCGGTTGCCCGAAAAAACAGTAAGCGGAACTATTGGAAGAGGGCTTGGCGGACCTATTTCTGGTAAAATAGGCCGCATTGAGTCGATTGAATTAGGCGGGCGTACCTTGCGTAAAGTGCTCGTTAACTTTCCCGACAGCAACAGCTATTATGCCGACTCGCTGTATATCGAACGTGTTGACCGCAATGGTACACTGGGTGGTGAAATACTCAGTCGATTCCATGTAATCATTAATTTTCCGCATGAAAAAATTTTTCTCAGGCCAACCAGCGCGTTTAACAAACAATTTTATTTTAACCTGAGTGGCGTCAGCATAAGAGCCAAGGGATCTTCACTACGAGCATTTGAAGTATCCGAAGTACGCTCCGCTTCGGTTGGCGAACGAGCAGGGATACTTCCCGGTGATAACATCATTGCCATTAACAACATTCCTGCCCAGGAAATGAAACTTCACCAGATTTATGCCCTCTTTAACTCCAGGCCCGGACGAAAATTAAGACTGGAAATTGACCGGGGTGGCGTAAAGAAAGTAATTAACCTGGTACTCGAAAGCCAGATTTAACTGAACAGTTTTAGCAATTCACGCCTGCGCTTATTGTAAGCCTCAGTCAGATACTGCCGGGTTCTTCTGAGTTTCAATGAATTTCTGAGTACATGAAGGAGCGCCTCCCCTGTAAAATTTTTCTTCAATACATAATCGGCTATCTCATTGGATGGCAGTGCTTCTACAAAATTAGAATTTTTTAAAACCGTAATCGGAACGTCCTTAGTCTTACGGTTAGCCGATAGGGTAGCTACGGTGTCGCTCAGTTCCTGCCTGCCGATGTTGTCATCAATCAAAATATAATTCGGACGGAACTGCAACAGGCGTTGCCAGATGCTCTTCACGTCAAATGCAATTTCAGCGATAATCCGGTGACCGGGCACGCGCTGCAGCACCTCGCGCATATTGCTCAACTCTATTGGATTGTTACCCACCAGCAGAATATTCACTGCTTTATCCGGTTTGGATGTAGATTTGATCTTTGTTTCCATAAGCCAACTACAGATTAAACAGACGAATAACGAAAAAGGTTACCCCTGCCGCGTGTCTTTTTTATTACCTTTTGCAAAAAAACATAACCAACTCAAGTAATTCTTTAATTCATTTGAAACAGGTTGCTGTTATTGGTGGAGGTTTAGGAGGATTAATTGCTGCAATCCGATTGGCCCGGGCAGGGGTGCCCGTAATTTTGTTTGAAAAAAGAATCTACCCCTTTCACCGTGTCTGCGGAGAATATATATCAAACGAAACCATTCCTTTCCTTAAACAATCAGAACTTTTTCCGGATGTTTTCAATATGCCCTTCATCAGTCGGTTTCAGCTCAGTGCCGTAAACGGGAAAAGTTTCGTGCTTCCGCTCGACCTGGGCGGCTTTGGCATCAGCCGGTACGCGTTTGATCATTTTCTCTCACAGCAGGCTCGCGCCATTGGCGTACAACTTATCGAAAACTGTGAGGTGAACCAGGTTGAGTTTACTACAAATCGTTTTGTTATTAAGGCAAATGCCAACACATATGAAGCCGATGTAGTGCTTGGCGCATACGGAAAACGATCGCGCCTTGACGTTCAAAGCAACCGGGCCTTCACCAGAAATCGCTCGCCCTATGTTGGCATTAAATATCATATCCAAACTGATCATCCCAACGATTTAATTGCGCTGCACAACTTCAGCGGAGGATACCTGGGCATCAGCA
Source organism: Cyclobacteriaceae bacterium (assembly GCA_046294915.1). Taxonomy (GTDB): domain Bacteria; phylum Bacteroidota; class Bacteroidia; order Cytophagales; family Cyclobacteriaceae; genus UBA2336. The sequence goes on from JBKBOE010000002.1 coordinate 32,684, forward strand.
ACATTGAGGATGGTAAAACCAACATGTGCTATCTGGTTAGTCGCAACGTGCTTAAACAATACGGTACCATCTCTGCATTGGAGGAGCATGAGCTTTTCAAAAATCCACTGATAAAAGCCATTTACAAGAACGCAGTCTTTCTCTTCGATAAGCCCGAGGTAATCAATGAAGTCTCGTTTGCTTCCAAAGAGCCTGTTTTTAACCACCTGCTCATGGTAGGTGATGCGGCCGGCATGATTACGCCTCTTTGCGGCAATGGTATGGCCATGGCCATTCACGCAGCCAAACTGGCTGCAGAACTGGTGTTGCAGTACATCAACGAAGGTCGGTCAAGGGAGTGGCTGGAGAAAAGTTATGAAAGGGCCTGGAAGAAAAATTTTGCGGGCCGGCTGCGATACGGCCGGTGGGTGCAGCATTACCTCTTCGGAAGTTCGCTTTCTTCTAACCTGGCGGTTCAATTGGCCATACACCTTCGGCCCGTAGCACGGATGATGATCCGGCAATCACACGGCCAACCTTTTTAGAATGCATCCAACACATGCGTTGAATCTAAAAACAGATAGATAAAAAATCCATTCAGGCAAGTTGCTGAAATAAAATTCATTCGCATGGTGTTGGTGTAGTTTGCTTTTGATCGGTCCCTGCACACCTGCAAAAACCAGTAACCAAAAAATGTTAAAACCGGCAACATAAAAACCACAAAGGATAATGCATACTTCGGTTGAAAATACATGATGAACAAAAGCGTAAACCCGCCAACAGCAAACGCAAAAATTAATGCCGTAAAGTAAAAGGTACCCGGTATCCCAAGCCGCAGACTCATGGAAATATCGCCCCGCTTTAAATCCTCCTCATGCTGGTAAACCTGCGTAAGCGGGTAGCTGCCCCACAGCATAATGCTGGCCAGCATGGCCGGTGCCAGCACAGCGGGCCGAAGTGCCTGACTAACCGAAAAATCATTCAGGCCGACATAACAGGTGATGAACATGAAAAAACCCTGAAAGAAGCCCGTAATTAACCATCCGCCAACCGGGTATTTCTTTAGTCGTGTTAATGGATGACTGTATGCTTTGGAGGCCAGGCCGTACACAAAAACCATAAGGGCAAACGTGGTGTTTACCTTAACGTATGCCAGTATCAGTGCAGCCGCATCGGCCAACAAGGCGATGTAGTACAAACTTTTGTTCACCGGAGGCGGATGCTTAAGTCCGCCTATGCTCTTTTCATCCCGGTCAAAGTAACTGTTATACCCGTTGCTGGCCGGATAAAGAAGCAGATGAAGGATTACTGCTACCCAAAGCAGCCTGTTCTCATTCAGATTGGGCGCAAAACTGAGGCTGAACAGAAACACCGGAAGCAAAAAGTACGAAAACGGAATGCGCAAGTGTAAGAGAGAAGACACCATAAGTAATGGGTTACGAACTAAAATAGACTATTTTACGATATTATTGAACGTATGAGTTTTATTACCGCCATCGGCACGGCTGTTCCGGAAAGCCGGTTTAGTCAGGAAGCAATAGCCAATTTTATGACGAAGGCTATGAACCTGAGTCGTGATGAGGGCCGAAAACTCAGAACTATTTTCAAAGCAAGCGGCATTGATTGGCGCCACTCCGTGCTTAGCGATTACGGTAAAACAGCAAACTTCACTTTCTACCCCGAAAGCTTCGACCCCTTTCCATCAACCGAAGCACGGCTGGAAGTATATCGCAAAAGTGCTTTGGCGTTGAGTGTACAGGCTATTTCCGATTGTATAAACGATGGCTCTTTTGATTACCAATCCATCACTCATCTTATCGTTGTAAGTTGTACCGGCATGTACGCCCCGGGTCTTGATATTGACCTGGTAAAACACCTTGGCTTACGCGAAAGCATAAACCGTTTATGCATCAACTTCATGGGTTGTTATGCAGCTTTCAACGCCATTAAGGCAGCACATGCTTTCTGTGCCAGCGAACAGAATGCCCGTGTGTTGGTAGTGTGTACTGAAACCTGCAGCCTGCACTTTCAAAAAGAGCCTACCGAAGACAACCTGCTGGCCAATGCCCTGTTTGCCGATGGCGCTGCGGCTCTTCTGATAGAAGGCAAGCCGCGCCAGGGATTTAACCTCAGGCCCGAGGCTTTTTATAACGCCCTTGCCTGTAACGGAACGGAACACATGGCCTGGAGCATAGGCAATCAGGGTTTTGAAATGAAACTTTCGGGCTACGTGCCCGAAATCATCAAAAGCGGAATCAAAAGTCTCACGGAGCAATTGCTTTTACAACTGAAGAAAAAACTTACGGATATAAAATATTTTGCCATTCATCCGGGCGGTAAGCGCATCCTTGAGGTGATTGAAGCGCAACTCCAATTAACAACAAGACAAAACCTGCATGCCTACGAGGTTTTGCAAAACTATGGAAACATGTCATCACCAACGGTGCTGTTTGTTTTAAAGCGCATTTACGGTCAGCTGGCCGATGCGGACGAAGGCGCCCACATGTTAAGCTTTGCCTTTGGCCCCGGACTTACCATGGAAAGCATGTTACTGCGAATTACAAAAGCATGAGCCGGTTTTCAGTACGATCAGATGAGCCGGAAATCATGGATAATCTTTCCTGCTCCGGAGAGGTAGTTGATCAAACCCTTCGTGAGCTGGAGTTCATCAACAAATGGCTGGGCGGAAATTCCATTACTCTAAACGGAATAAACGCTTTGCTGAAGAGTGTCGGAAACAATAGCATACACATTGCCGACCTGGGCTGCGGCAGCGGTGACATACTGAAACTGATTGCCCGCTCCCTCCAATCCAAAAATATTCATGCCCGCTTAACAGGCATTGATGCCAACCCGAATATTATTGCCTACGCTCAAAAGCACTGTGCCGGCTCAGCTTCCATTCAATTTCTTACGGAGAATATCCTTGCTGATGAGTTTCGATCCAGGAAGTTTGATGTTATCGTTGCTACTCTGTTCTTTCATCATTTCACTTCCGATCAGTTAATAAGCATACTGAAACAACTTAACCAACAAGTGCGCGTGGGAATGGTTATCAATGATCTCCACCGGCATCCGCTGGCATATTATTCCATCAAACTGCTGACAAAATTGTTTTCAAAATCAAGCATGGTAAAATACGATGCCCCGCTATCGGTATTGCGCGGTTTTACCCGCAACGAATTGGTTTATATTTTACAAAAAGCGGGCATAACCCGGTTTACCCTTACCTGGAAGTGGGCCTTTCGCTGGCAGGTGGTAATACATTCCCCTGCGGGAAGTGCCTGATACAGCTATTCTCTGGCACAATTTTTCGTACTTTCGAAGCAGACCATTATAAAACCTTATGAAATCAGCTAAAATCTTTTTGTTTGCCCTGATGGGTCTGGTTATCGCTGCCTGTTCCTCCGGTGTTCTGGGAAAAAAAGTAAAGGAACCTTTTCAGGGAAATGCCTATGAATCCAACAACCGCTTCTGGCGCGGTACGGGCAAAGGCTCCAGTTCACAGGATAATATCGCCCGCAGCAAGGCCGACCTTGATGCCAAAGCACAATTAGCCGGACAGGTAAACACCACCATGAAACAGGTGGCCGACCAATATCTTTCCGATACCGGCAATGAACGCGCTGCCGATGTTGCCGATAAATTTCAGAGCCTCGTGCGGCAGGTAATGAATACCGATATATCCGACCTGCGCAAAATTGGCGAACAGAAGTATTACAATGAGAAGACAAAAGAATACACCGTTTTTATGGCCTATGAAATAAAGAAAAACGCCATGCTGCGGTTTATGAAAAAACAAGCCAAAGTTGACCAGACCATTAACGAACGCCAACGCGACCTGATTGAAAAAATTATTGATGAAGAACTGAAAAAGGCTGACGCTGCCGATAAGGATTAATCCGATAAAGGACAACAATCAGGGGATTCATCGGTAATGAATCCCTTTTTTATTCTGATCGGTAGAGTACACCATCTTTCATTACCAGCTGCACCTTCCTCAAATCCGAAATATGCGTTGACGGATCTCCCTTAACTGCCACCAGATCAGCCAGTAATCCGGCTCTTATACTTCCGATTTCATTTTCCAGATGAAGGGCTTTTGCATTTACCGAAGTGGCCGCTTTTAAAATTTCCAGTGGCTTCATTCCATACTCGGCCATCAACTCCATTTCATAAACATTTTCTCCGTGATGATAAACGCCCACATCGCCACCCATGCCTATTGTTACCCCGGCATCCAGCGCAATTCTAAAACTCCGTTTCTTTTGCTGCACCAATGCCGGCTCCGGGTCTTTTCCCTTTTTCCATCCGCGATACTGCTGTATGGCATCTACCGCTCCCAGGGTGGGGTAATAGGTAACGTTGTGTTGCTTCATTACCTGTGCAATCTCCTCATCCAGATAGTCGCCATGTTCAATGGTTTCGGCTCCGGCCAGGATAGCCCGCTTCATGGCCTCCTTGGATTTGGCGTGGCACACCAGGTACCGGCCGCTGCTGCGGGTAACTTCATTAACCAATTTCAGTTCATCCAGTGTAAATGATGGGCGATCTTCACCTCTTACACCCCACCGGTAATCAGCATATACCTTTATAAAATCAGCACCTTTTCCAATCTGGTCGCGCACCACACGAATCAACTCGTTACCATCGGCCGGTTCTGCACCAAGCATAATCTTTGAATCATCATCATACCCCTTGGGGCCGTATGAGCCGGTGGAGACGATCGCTCTCCCCGCAACGATCATCCGCGGGCCGGGTATAATTCCTTCGTTAATAGCCCGCTTCAGTGCCACATCGGCATAGCCTGCGCCTTCGGTGCCCAGGTCGCGCACCGTAGTAAAGCCGGCCATCAATGTATTTTTTGCGTGTACGGTTGCCCTTGCGGTACGATAGGCATCGGCTTCCTTCAGCACCTGCGTATCCCAGTCGGTAATGTTGTACGGATACAGAAATAAATGCGAATGTCCTTCAATTAATCCCGGCAGCAGGGTGCATCCGGTTAATTTTAAAACCGTTGCCTCTTTTGGTGGCTTAACCTGCGAAGCAGGGCCCGCTGCAGCAATTTTATTACCGACCACCAGTACCACCCAGCCTTCCTGCATCTGGGTGCCATCAAATACCCTATCCGGCTGCAGGTAATAGCTGCTCTGACTGTAGAGTTGAGTGGATACGAATAGTATTGAAAGAAGCAATTTGTTTTTCATGAAGAAAAGTTAGTTTTATTTATGATTAAATGTACCATGAAACAATCAATCCCGCTGCTGATATATTTTATCACCACTGTTGGTTACCCGCAACAACCACCTGGCACCGACATTTACCTGTTTGACCTGAAAAAGAAAAAGGGCGCCATAATACTTAGCAACCCGAAGAATATTACCGCCCGGCCCGGCTACGATAATCAACCCTTCTTCCATCCGGATAAACCCATTCTATACTATGCATCGGCAGATGACGAAGGCCGAACCGATATTCTGCAATACAATTATGAATCGGGCACCACCCGCAGGCTTACCGAGACCCCTGAGCGCGAATACTCACCAACGGTAACCCCTGACAAGAATTTCATCTCCTGCATTATTCAACGCGATAATGGCGCACAAGATCTGGGAAAATACCCGATTGATGGCGGAGACCCGGTTGTGCTTATTAACAACCTTACCGTTGGCTACCATGCCTGGGTTGACCACAGGCGTGTACTTACTTTTGTTTTACCGCAGCCGTTTACGTTGCAACTGATTGATGTGGAGACAGGCAAGACCAATTTACTTGCCGAAAACATTGGCAGGTCGTTGCACAAAATTCCAAGAGAAGAAGCCATGAGTTTTGTGCAACAACAACCCGATAAAACCTGGGCAATCAAGAAGCTGAACACAAGCGATCTTTCCATGAGCAACCTGGTTGTGCTAACCACCGAAACAGAACCGCTGCTTGCCTGGATGCCCGATGGCACCTTGCTGCGCAGCATGGTGTTGGAGATTTACGCCATGAAGCCCGGCAAGGACAAGGTCTGGAAAAAAGTTGACCTCCAACTTGCATTAAAAGGCATTACCCGAATGGCTGTCAATCTAAAAGGCGATAAGATGGCGGTTGTGGTTAGTGAGTGATCGGCTATCTTTGACTTTCGTGAACATAAATGACCCAACTCAAGCACATCGCCATCTGTGGAAATATCGGCTGTGGTAAAACCAGCCTGGTAGAAAAACTAAGCAAGCATTACGGATGGACACCCCTGTACGAATCGGTCGATAAAAACCCCTACCTGCGCGATTTCTATAACGATATGACGCGCTGGGCCTTCCACCTGCAAATTTATTTTCTCAACAGTCGCTTCCGGCAGGTAAACGAAATCCGCACCAATAAAAAAACCACCATACAGGACCGCACCATTTACGAAGATGCCTACATCTTCGCGGCTAACCTCCACGCCAGCGGACACATTAACGACCGCGACTACCAGAGTTACCTCGATATTTTTAATTCGATGATTAACTTTGTTCCTCCACCCGACCTGCTTATCTACCTTCGCTCCGATATCCCTAAACTGGTACGCCAAATTCAGAAACGCGGCCGCGACTTTGAATACGCCATGCGCCTCGATTACCTTAAAAACCTGAATGAATATTATGAAAAATGGATTGGCAGTTACAACCTCGGCAGGCTGCTCATCATTAACACCAACGACCTTGATTTTGTAGAACGCATTGACGACTTCGCTTTTATTGTAAACCGCGTTGACCTGGAATTAAATAACCTGTTCACATAACCTTACCATTCCTGTAACTATCAAAAGTTCTGCTCGACTATTTCAACATCTTTACTTTAAAATTCTTAGTCTTATGAAATACTTTCTGTCCATCATCGTATGCCTTTTTATCCTTCAGAGCGCCCCTGCACAGGATGAAAAGAAGGAACCGAAACCCGATACGGTAAAAAAAGAAAAACCGAAAAAGAAAAAAGACCTTCCGCTGGAGGCTGCACGAAAAATAAAAATCAACAGCCATGAAGGTTCGTGGATGTCGCTGGATGTGAGCCCCGATGGAAAAACCATTGTGTTCGATCTGCTGGGCGATTTATACCTGCTGCCCATAACCGGAGGGAAAGCCCAGCCTTTTATGAAGGGCATGGCCTTCGATTCGCACCCGCGCTTCAGTCCCGATGGCAAAAGCATTCTGTTTATTTCTGATCGCAGTGGTGGCGAAAACGTGTGGCATTTTTCTCTCGACAAAAAAGACTCAACCCAGGTAACCAAAGGCAATAACGACAATTACCAGTCGGCCGAGTGGACACCCGATGGCCGGTACATTGTGGCCAGTAAAGGAAGGTTAAATCTTAAATTGTGGTTGTTTCACAAAGATGGTGGTAGCGGGGCACAACTCATCAGCCGGCCCGATAACCTGAAAGTAATTGAACCAGCCTTCGGCAAAGACGACCGGTACATTTGGTACGCACAGCGCAACGGGGGCTGGAATTACAACGCCATGATGCCGCAAATCCAACTGGGCGTATATGATCGCGAACGCGGTGAAACCGAGTTAAAAACCTCGCGCTATGGCTCGGCTTTTACCCCCACTCTTTCACCCGATGGCAAGTGGCTGGTTTATGGCAGCCGGTACAATGAACACACCGGCCTGGTGCTGCGCAACCTGGAGAGCGGTGAAGAGCGGTGGCTGGCATATCCGGTTCAACGCGATGAGCAAGAGTCCATCGGTACGTTGGGTATGCTGCCGGCCATGTCGTTCACCCCCGACAGCAAAGAGGTGGTGGCATCGTATGGCGGTAAGTTCTGGCGCATTCCCATTGCCGGTGGCAACGCTATTGAAATTCCGTTCGAGATTGATACCGAAGTGGAACTGGGTCCGTTGCTCGATTTCAAATATCCCATTACAGATGAGCCCACGTTTGTGGTAACCCAAATCCGCGACCCACAGGTGGCGCCCGATGGCAAACGCGTGGCCTTTACAGCACTAAACCGGCTTTACGTGATGGACTTACCCAACGGAACACCCAGGCGCGTAAGCAACTTTAATTTCACTGAAGCACAACCCGTATGGAGTCCTGACGGCAGTCAACTTGCCTGGGTAAGCTGGGAAGGAAACGGAGGACACATTTATAAATACAACTACAAATCGAAAGCACCGGCTGTTCAGAAACTTACTGCAACACCGGCCCTTTACAGCAATCCATCCTGGTCATACAAAACCAACCGCATTGCGTTTGAAGTTTCGCCTCCGCAGTACTTTAAAGACCAGGATGGCCCGGTTGGTTTTGCAGAACGAAGTATCGGTTGGATTGCTGTTGATGGCGGAACCGTTACCCTGATTGATAAAGCACGCGGACGGCACACCCCGCATTTTACAAAAAATGATGATCGCATTTATTTAACTCACCCTGCTAGAGGATTGGTCTCCATCCGGTGGGACGGCACCGATGAAAAAGGGCATGTAAAAGTTACCGGCATCACCACCTTTGGTATGTCGGCTAAACACCATTGCCTGATGGTGGAGAGCGAACAGGAGCCTGCCCCGCAACCAACAGCAGCAGCGGTTATTCTGATGGCTCCGGAAGGCGACAAGGCGCTGGCGCAGATCAACAACGAACTGTATGCGGTTACCGTGCCGAAAACCGGTGGCGAAACACCAACCCTTACCGTTGCCGATGCGGCTAATGCACAATTTCCTTCAAGAAAACTAACTAAACTGGGCGGAGAATTCCCCTCATGGGGAAGTTCCGGAAAAGTAGTGTATTGGTCGCTGGGCAATGCGTTGTTCACATTCCATCTTGATTCGGCTGAAGCCAAAGAACGTGAGCTGAAGAAGAAAAAAGCCGAAGAAGAAAAACTGAAAGAGCAGGGTAAAGGAGAAGAGAAAAAAGAAAATGACAAGCCGGAATCCGGAAAGAATGGCGACAAAAAAGAAGAGAAAAAAGACGAAGGCTATAAGCCGGCCGAAGTGCGCATTAAAGTAAACGCCCCGCGTGATATTCCGAAATCAAGAGTGTTGTTGCAGCATGCCCGCATCATTACCATGAAGGGAAATGAAATTATCGAAGATGGCGATCTCCTTATTGAGAACAACCGGATAAAACAAGTTGGGCCATCTGGTTCTATCACCGTGGACGGCAGCGTACGAAAAATGGACATGCGCGGCAAAACTATTATACCCGGTTTTGTAGATACGCATTCGCACATGTGGCCCGCCTGGGGCATTCATAAAAGCGAACTCTGGATGTATCTGGCCAACCTGGCTTACGGAGTAACTACCACGCGCGACCCACAAACCGCCACTACCGATGTGTTAACGTATGCCGATATGGTTGAAGCCGGCCAGATTATGGGGCCGCGCATTTACTCCACCGGCCCAGGCGTTGGTTTCTGGGCGTACAACATTAAAGATGCCGATCAGGCTAAAGATATTTTAAAACAGTACTCCGACTACTACAACACCAAGTACATTAAAATGTACCTGGTAGGAAACCGCCAGCAACGCCAGTGGGTTATTCAGGCTGCACATGAACAAAAACTTATGCCCACCACTGAGGGAGGGTTAAACATTAAACTGAACATGACCCAAATTATTGACGGCTACCCCGGCCATGAACATGCATTTCCGGTTTATCCGCTGTATAAAGACTTCACCACCTTCGTAGCTGAATCAGGAACTACCTATACGCCAACGTTACTGGTTTCGTATGGTGGACCTTTTGCTGAAAACTATTACTGGGCAACGGAAAACCCCACTAAAGATGAAAAGCTGAATCGGTTTACCCATAAAACCGAACTCGATTCAAAAACACGGAGAGTAAACAGTTGGTTTATTTATGAAGAACACGTTTTTCCCGACCATGCAAAGTTTGTAAAAGACCTGGTAGAAGCGGGTGGTAAAGCCGGTGTCGGCTCGCATGGCGAGATGCAAGGCATTGGCTTTCATTGGGAGTTGTGGTCAATGGCATCAGGCGGGCTTTCCAACCATGATGCCCTGAAAGTGGCCACCATTCATGGCGCAAAAGGCCTGGGTTTGGATGGCGACCTTGGCAGCATTGAAGCCGGAAAACTTGCGGACCTGCTTATTCTGGACAAGAATCCGCTTGAAAATATCCGCCACACCAACACGATCAATAAGGTAGTGAAAAACGGCCGGGTGTACGATGGCCATACACTCGAAGAAGTGGGCACCGGTAACCAAAAACCGTCCTTTGAGTGGCAGCAGAAAAAACCGGAAAACGTTCCGGGTATCCGCTAATCAAAAACCCCTGTTGTACCGGGCAGGGGTTTTTATTTTCTTTCAATAAGTTCGCTACCTTGGCTTTGTGAAACGCAGGGTAGCTATTCTTTTCCTTTCCCTTTTCGCTCTGAACTTTGCGGGCATTTATTTTTATTTCGCATTTCGGCTTATACACATCCGGCACGAAATGCGTGCTGCATTACAGGCTATGCCCGAAGAAGACCTCACCAAACTGGTTCTTTCTGAAGCGGAGTTCATCCGCGCAAGGGTTGAACAGCACGAAATAAAAGTTAACGGTAAGATGTACGACATCACCCGCGTGAAGTTTGAAAACGGAAACGTAACCGTTTGGTGCCTTCACGATGAGGCTGAAGACAACCTGCTGGCATTTCTGGATGCCGTATCAAGCCGCGCACATCAGGATTCCAGCCCGCTTCCGCAATCCATTCAGCAGTTTCTGTCACTCACGTTTCTTATTCCTGAATTTCAATTTCCGAGTGTGTGTTATGCTTCAGCAAAAACAGAAACAGCATACCGTATAGCGGCCTATTCTGCTTCATTACCCGTTCAAAGCCCGCCACCACGCTTTTAAGCATACCTTCTTTTTGTCAAAGCAGCCCATGGCTGTGGATAAAATTTTCTATTCATAATTTAATCGTTAATACGTAATGAAACACATCATTACCCTAATGGTATTGATGCGGGTTATTCTTCCTCATGCCCGTGCCCAGGAGCAGAAGGATACGACCTACATCAATCCCAAAAACTTTATTCTTGACGAAACGGTTATTTCGGCAAGCCGGTGGGAACAGAATATACGGGAGGTTCCTAACCGCATTGCAAAAATCAGTTCGGCTGCCATTCAGTTTCAAAACCCACAAACTGCAGCTGACCTGCTGGGCGCATCCAACCAGGTATTTATTCAGAAGAGCCAGCTTGGCGGTGGCAGTCCGATGATTCGCGGATTTGCTACCAATCGTGTGTTGCTGGTAGTTGATGGCGTGCGCATGAACAACGCCATCTTCCGGAGTGGAAACGTGCAAAACGTTATCTCGCTGGATGCCGGCACCATTGAGGAATCGGAAGTGATCTTTGGCCCGGGCTCGGTTATCTACGGCAGCGATGCCATTGGCGGGGTAATGGATTTTCACACGCTAACACCCCGGTTTTCTGAAAGTGGCAAAACCCAACTAAACGCGCATATATTCAGCCGGTATTCTTCGGCCAACAACGAAGCGACCAATCACCTCAACGTTACTATTGGCTCAAAAAAATGGTCGTGGGTTAGTGCTTATACCCACTCAGACTATAATGATTTACTGATGGGCAGCAAGGGGCCCGATGAATACCTCAGGCCTGATTTTCAGCGAAGGGTAAATAACACCGATTCTGTTTTTGTGAACAGCAATCCAAAGTTGCAGGTACAAACCGGTTACAGCCAGGAAAACGTTTTGCAAAAACTGGCTTTCCGCCCGGCCGAAAACATTACCCTGATGTACGCATTTCATCACTCCAAAACTTCGGATGTGCCCCGTTACGATCGGCTTATACTGAAAAACACGAGTGGCAACTTTACGAGTGCCGAGTGGTACTATGGTCCGCAGAAATGGCAGATGCACGTATTGCAAGCAACTTTGGACAAGCCCGGCTTGCTGTGGAGCCACGCCCGATTTACTGTAGCCCGGCAGGAGTATGAAGAAAGCCGGCACACCCGGAATTTCAATGGTGCCAACCGCACCAACCGGTTTGAACGCGTTACCGCCATTTCGGCAAATGCCGATATGGATAAAGTCCTTTCGGAGCGGGCAAATCTGTTTTATGGCCTGGAGTATGTGAGAAACAACGTGGGTTCAACAGCCTTTCGCGAAAACGTAAACAACGGAGATATTTCCACGGCAACCACCCGTTATCCCGATGGTTCAACCTGGCAATCTATAGCCGGTTATGCCAGTGTTCGATACAAACTCAGCGATCAGGTTTTGCTGAACGGAAGCGCACGGATTACGAACGCGCACACCGAGGCAACCTACGATACAGCTTTGTTTGACTTTCCGTTTGTTTCAGCGAGTTTAAACAACACTGCTCTCAACGGAAGCCTTGGGCTTGTTTACAATCCAAATCCGGACTTGAAAGTATACACCAATCTTTCTTCCGGCTTTCGTGCACCTAATGTGGATGACATTGGTAAAGTGTTCGATTCACAACCCGGCAGTGTGGTAGTTCCCAATCCCGACCTTGAACCGGAACTTGCGTATAATGCCGAAATCGGCACAACCGGTCGTTTCAGAACCTTGGAGTTAGACGCTGCCGCTTATTACACCGTTATCAATAATGCTATAGCCCGCGCCCCCGGTACATTTAATGGTGAGGACAGTATATTTTATGACGGTGTGTACAGCCGGGTACTCTCACAGCAGAATATCAGTTCAGTAAAAGTTGCGGGTTTTCAACTTGGCTTGCGGTGGAGCATAGCACGCTACTGGCTGCTCACATCACATCTTAACTATCAAAAAGGCGAAGAAACCTATCCGGGTGTTACCGGAACCTACTCGCCTACGCACGTTGCCCCTTTGTTTGGAGCTACCCATCTGATTTTCTCCCGGAATGATTTACGGGTTGATTTCTATGCAGCCTACAACGGAGAAATCAGCTACGATAACCTTGCCTTATCCGAACGTGCGGATGCACACCTGTATGCAAAGGATGCGAATGGAAATCCCTACGCGCCTTCGTGGTGGACGCTAAACCTGAAAACATCTTTTCAGGCGGCCCGGTATGTAACCGTTGATGCCGGCATTGAAAACATGCTCGACAAACGTTACCGCCCGTATTCTTCAGGCATATCGGCACCAGGCCGAAATGCAATTGTTACCTTACGGTTTAAAATTTAAACAACCCAAACCTGTCAGGTTTAAAAAAACCTGACGGGTTTTTAAAAAAGATGGACAACAATAAAGCCATAGCCCACACTACACGCTTTTACCGGAAAATCCACAAATGGATTGGTACGTTTCTTTTCATTTTCTTCTTCTTCATATCGGTTACCGGTTTGCTCTTAGGTTGGAAGAAGCATTCGGGCGGATGGATACTCCCGAAAACGCAAAAAGGTATCTCTACCAATATGAAAGCCTGGCTTTCGTATGATAGCCTGCATACAATCGCCCTGAAAACATTGCGCGATTCATTTCCCGAAAATACTTCATCTGTATTGGATCGGATTGATGCCCGGCCCGATAAAGGTATTGTTAAGTTTGTTTTCAAAAATCATTACACCGAAATGCAGCTTGATTGCACTACGGGAAAGGTGCTTGCGGTTAATACACGCACTTCAGACATCATTGAGCAAATTCACGATGGCTCCATCCTGGATTATATTTTCAATACCAGCGATGGACAAATAAAACTGGGCTATACCACCATTACAGGCCTTAGTTTGTTGCTGTTAACGTTTACCGGATTTTTCCTGTGGTACAATCCTATAAGGATCAGGGCAAAGAAAGAAAAACTTCAGGGTTGAATCATTGAAAGAATATCATCTACGTATTCGCGGCTGTTGGCAAGCCGGGGAACTTTGTTTTGCCCGCCCAGTTTTCCGCGCTTTTTCATCCAGTTGTAAAACGTGCCCGGTTCAACACTGTGAATTTTAGGGGCCACCAAAGCCAAATCGTGCGAACGCTTGGCATCATAGTCGCTGTTGATTTGGCGTAATGTTGAATCAAGGATGTGGGTAAAATCCACCATATCAGCCGGTTTTTTTCTAAATTCAATAATCCATTCATGGCCGCCTTTTTTGTTGGCATCGAGAAACACCGGTGCCGCGGTATAATTATCAATAATGGCACCGGTGGCTTCGCAGGCTTTGGTGATGGCTACTTCGGCATTGTCTATAATTACCTCCTCGCCAAAGGCATTGATGAAATGTTTTGTCCTTCCGGAGATTTTTATGCGGTACGGTGAAAGCGATGTAAATTTAATCGTGTCGCCAATGTTATACCGCCACAAGCCGGCATTGGTGGTTATAACCATCGCATAATTTTTCCCCAATTCCACCTCGCGTAAGGGAATTACCTGCTGGCTTGTGTTGCCGGCTTCATCCATTGGTATAAACTCGTAATAAATGCCGTAGTCGAGCATCAGCAGCATTTCTTCGGAATTGGTTCGGTCCTGGATGCCGAAAAAACCTTCGCTGGCATTGTAAATTTCCCAGTACACCATGGCAGGGTTAGGGATAAGATCCTGGAATAATTTCCGGTATGGCTTAAAAGAAACTGCACCATGAAAGAATGTCTCCAGGTTAGGCCATACCTCCATGATATTTTTTTTACCGGTTAATTCAACAACCCGTTGAATAAGCAGAATTGTCCAGGTAGGCACACCGGCAATATTGGTAACATTTTCTACAGCGGTTTCTTTTGCCAGCTTTTCAATTTTTTCTTCCCAGTTGCTCAGCAACGCGGTTTCCAGTTTCGGAGTCCGGATGAACTCAGCCCATACCGGAAGGTTTTGCATGATTACAGCCGAAACATCGCCATAGTAAGATGAAGCCGTGGGATCATTTTCGTTTACCTGGTGGCTGCCGCCAACGGCCAGTCCTTTTCCATCGAAAATTTTAGTGTTAGGGTAATTATTAACATAAATAGAAAGCATGTCTTTACCCCCTTTGAAGTGACAATCTTCAAGTGCTTCATAGGAAACCGGAATAAACTTGCTTCGTGCATTCGTAGTGCCCGAAGATTTGGAAAACCACTTTATTTCGGTTGGCCATAGTATGTTTTGCTCGCCACGCATGAGTCGTTCAATATAAGGATACAACTGCTCGTAGGTGTGAAGAGGAACTTGTTGGCTGTATTGTGTATAGTTTTCAATACTGGCAAATCCATATGTTCTTCCAAACTCAGTTGATTTGCCTGCATAAAGGAGTTTTTTGAAGAGTTCTTCCTGCACATCATGGGGGTATTTCATGAAGAGCTCAATCTGATGAATGCGCTTTTTCATGATCCACGTAATGATAGAATTGATAAAACCCATGGTTCAGGCTGTAGGTCAATCTCAAAGATAAAGGAAAGTAGGGCAGCGGCAACGGCAGGCTATGAATTGCCCGGCTGGGTTACTTTGGCCCTGCGCAATTCAAAGTTTTGTCCAAGGTAAACTTTGCGAACCTGCGGATCGCTGGCCAGATCCTGTGCGGTGCCCGATTTAAATAATTTACCATCCACCATCAGGTAGGCTCTGTCGGTAATGGAAAGGGTCTCGTCCACGTTGTGGTCTGTTATCAGAATGCCGATGTTCTTGTTCTTGAGCCGGGACACTATGGATTGAATCTCCTCAACGGCAATCGGATCAACTCCTGCAAAGGGTTCATCCAGCAAAACAAACTTTGGATCAACCGCCAGGGCCCTTGCAATTTCAGTTCGTCTCCGCTCGCCTCCTGAAAGCGACATGCCCAGGCTTTTACGCACTTTATGAAGGCTGAACTCGTCAATCAGTTGGTCCACTTTCTCTTTCCGTTGTTGTGTGGTGGTATCGCGCATCTCCAACACAGCCAGAATATTTTCTTCAACGGTAAGCTTACGGAACACCGATGCCTCCTGGGCCAGGTACCCAATGCCTTTGCGTGCCCGCTGGTACATGGGTAACGGTGTGATTTCTTCGGAGTCGAGAAATATTTTTCCTTCGTTGGGTTTAATCAGGCCCACTATCATGTAAAAAGAGGTGGTCTTGCCGGCCCCGTTCGGGCCCAGCAGTCCAACAATTTCGCCCTGCGCCACTTCTACGGAGACATGATCGACCACCGTGCGGGTTTTATATTTTTTAACAAGGCTTTCGGCTCGTAATACCATAGCTTAAACATCAAAATTAATATCCTTTACCCGCAACTGGATGCTGGCATTCCCATTGAATACATTTTCTTCTACCGTAAAAACCATCCTGAAAAGTTCTCCGGCAGCCAGCCGGTCATAGTGTTCGGCCAGGTCAAAGGCAACAGCCTGAAGAACATTCTCATTCCCTTCTTGCTTTGCCAGAAACCGCAGGTGTTTGTCTTTAAAGTTTGACAAGGCATTGAATACAAACACATTTCGTGCCTCAAACAGGGGTTTGTGGTTTTCCGGGCCAAAGGGAGCCATCTGTTTTATGAGGTTAAGAAACTTTATGGTGATGGCATCAAACCGTACCGGTACATCCACTTCAATAACCGGGGTCAGCTGGTCAGCGGTTATCTGCTCTTTAACAACTTTCTCAAAGCGTTGCCTGAACAACTCAAGGTTATCCTTTTCAAGGGTAAGGCCTGCCGCGTATTTATGTCCTCCAAATTTTTCGAGCAGATCACTGCATTGTTCAATAGCCCTGTACAAATCAAACCCATTAACACTTCTGGCCGATCCTGTAATCTTTCCGTTTGATTCGGTCAGGATAACCGTAGGCCGGTAAAATTTTTCTATACAACGTGCCGCTACGATACCGATGACGCCTTTATGCCAGGTGTTTTTGAACAACACCGTTGAACTGGCCGCCCTGAGCGATTCATCATGTTCAATCATAGCCAGGGCTTCTTCGGTAATGCTTAAATCAAACTCCCTGCGAAGGTCATTCTTGGTGTCAACATGCTGGGCCATTTCTATAGCCTGTGATTCGGTTTTTGAAATAAGCAGTTCAACCGCTGCGCTGGCATGGGCTACGCGGCCGGCTGCATTAATGCGGGGGCCGAGCGTAAACACGATCCCCGAAACATCCAGGTCCTGTTTTGAGTTTGAAATTTCTTTTAGCGCTTTGAGCCCGGGTTGCGGATCTTCATTTAGCTTTTTAATTCCGAAGTATGAAAGAATTCGGTTCTCACCCGTTATGGGTACAATATCCGAGGCAATGCTTACGGCTACCAAATCCAAGTACTGAAAAATCATTTTTTCGTCACCATAGCGTCTGGCATAGGCCTGCATTAGCTTAAATCCCAAACCGCAACCGGTCAACTCTTTAAATGGATAGGCACAGTCGTTGCGCTTCGGATCAAGCACTGCCACTGCATTTGGAATTTTTGCATCAGGCAAATGATGATCGCAGATGATGAAATCAATTCCCCGGCTGTTTGCCAACACCACCATGTCATCGGCTTTGATGCCGCAATCCAGTGCGATGATCAATGCAAAATTATTCTCACCGGCATACTCTATTCCGGCCTTTGAAATGCCATACCCTTCCTTGTTGCGATCGGGAATATAAACTTCGCAATTCGCATAAAATGCACTAAGGTAATTGTAAACTAAAGCCACTGCAGTGGTGCCGTCAACATCGTAATCTCCGTAGATGAGAATTTTCTCATTTAAGTCGATGGCCTTCCGAATACGTGTAACTGCTTCGTTCATATCCTTCATCAGAAAAGGATCGTGAAGTTCAGTAAGAGAAGGGCGAAAAAATTTTCTTGCAGCTTGAATTGAGTTTATGCCTCGTTGTAAAAGAATGGTAGTAAGAAACGGATTAATGTTCAACTCTTTTCCAAGCGCCTGGATTTGCTCAGCAGGTGGAATTGGCTTATAAACCCAACGTTTGTTCACCTTCAGTTTGTTTGAAACGTTACTTGTCCGTCTTTGCCGCGCACGCCTTCTGCACCTTCAGTTCCGGGGGCACCATCTTTACCGTTTTTACGTGCCGGGCCCAATCCGGCTGAGCCATGGTTGCCACGCTTGCCCCCCTGGCCCGGGCCGCCAGCATAATTCTTAATCAGCAGTTTGCTGCCAACCCACTCCTTTACGGTAAGCGCCTGCGGAGATTGAATCAACAAATTTCCGCCATTACCCCCATCGCCACCCCGACCACCATTACCGCCATTTCCACCATTACCCCCATTGCAATGAACTGTTCCCGGGCTTCCATCTCCTCCCGCACCGCCAGCCCCGCCATTACCTCCTCGTCCTCCAATTAAAATTATGGTGAGTTGTCCATTTATGATCAGGCGATCAAAATACAGAGACAAATTAGTACCACTAACACCAGCCAACCCTTGTGCCCCGCTTGATCCGTCTGTCCCGCTCTTGCATGGACCTGAGGCGACTGTTCCCGGCCGGCCATTCCGCCCGCTTGCACCGTTTGCTCCAATACCCATTATGCTTGTTGCTTTCCCGGCAATGATCACTTTCGCGCGGATGTAATTGTCCGTACGAAGGGGGTTTAGCAAGATGGTCGATGAATCCATTAACACCAGTGTATCTGCTACAAGAATATCGGCTTGGTGATCCAGTTTAAACACTTCTTTTGGCCTCACCACCAGTTTTTCGCTGCGGATTTGTGAAAAAACACCCCCGGCACTGCTTACTAAAACCCCTATTACGAGCAACCACTTTTTCATTGCTTAATCGGATAATTCAACAGGCAAACGTGCACAATCCCGCGCATTCTTAAAAATAAAAAAGCAGCACCGGGCGGGTACTGCTTGCTGATGCTGACAGGAATTGTCTACTCCGTGCCTTGTTTCTTTTCTGCCGTTACGTTTTCCAGAACATCTTTAATTTCAGTGCGCTGGCCGTCTTTGTACGGTACAATCCAAGCGTCCTTTACGCCCATTTCGCGCATGTATTTTTTAAATTGGTCGGCCTCCCAGTAATCGCGGAAGATGCCAATGGTAACCCGCTGTGGTTCATTTTCCCTTACCTCACCTCCAAAGTTCGGATTGTTATCAAAATACTTCGACAAGTCTTTGTTTTTGAAAGCACCCACCTGCACCTTGAAAACAATACCCTTTGAAAAATCCATCGGGTTAATAACCGGTGATTCTTTTAGCTGGGCAATTTCAGCACGGGCTGCCGTTAGTTGGCCACGCATCTGCGAAAGCTGGTCTTCGAGTTCGGCAATACGCGCATCTTTGTTGCTCATGGCGCTTTGCATTTCCGAAATCCTGCGGTTTAACGCAGCAACCTGATTGTCGGCACTTTGCTTGTCTTCCGTTAACTGCTTTAAGTTAGCGGGTTGCTTGGCATATTCCTTGGCTTTTTTCTTCCACTCTTTTTTTTCCTGCTTGGAAAGCTGGGCGAAAGTTTGCGTGCCCGCAAAAAGTAAAGCCAGACAGAAAAGTAATGTTAATTTTTTCATTGTCAGGAGTTTAAAAAGTTTACTAAAAGTACAAAATATTTTCAATTTCCTATTTTTCAGGGGTTTCCGACCATCTTTTCAGGGCGTACCCACTGGTCGAATTGCTCTGCCGTTACCAATCCAAGTTCAATGGCCGCTTCGCGCAGGGTTTTATTTTCCTTATGGGCCTTCTTGGCAATTTTGGCGGCATTTTCATAACCAATATGGGGATTGAGTGCCGTAACCAACATTAACGAATTTTCCATATGTCTTTTAATGATGGCCTTATTCGGCTCAATGCCTTCAGCACATTTATCGTTAAACGAAACACATGCATCGCCAAGCAGCCTGGCCGATTGGAGAACATTGGCGGCAATTAGCGGTTTAAAAACATTCAGTTCAAAATGTCCGGTGGCACCGCCTACTGAAACCGCCACGTCATTGCCAATAACCTGTGCGCATACCATGGTTAATGCTTCAGGTTGTGTTGGGTTTACTTTACCGGGCATTATGGATGAGCCGGGCTCGTTATCCGGGATGATAATCTCACCAATGCCGGAACGTGGACCTGAACTGAGCATGCGGATGTCATTTCCGATTTTCATCAGAGCCACCGCTGCACGTTTCAATGCCCCTGATAATTCAACCATGGCATCGTGCGCTGCCAGTGCTTCAAACTTATTGGGTGCTGTTACAAACGGATAGCCCGTTAGTTCGGCAATTTTTTTTGCTACTAACACATCATAGCCTTGGGGGGCATTAAGCCCGGTACCAACAGCAGTCCCCCCTAACGCCAACTCCCTAACCATTTCTAACGCATTTTTAATTGCCCGAATGCTGTTGCTGATTTGCTGAACGTACCCTGAAAATTCCTGACCAAGGGTTAGAGGGGTTGCGTCCATGAAATGTGTTCTTCCTGTTTTTACAATGCTGTTGTACTCTTTCGATTTTCTGGAAAGTGTATCGTGTAGTTTTTGCATCCCTGGTAATGTAATCTCAACTACCTGCTTGTATGCTGCAATGTGCATAGCGGTGGGAAACGTGTCGTTGGACGACTGGGATTTGTTCACGTCATCGTTGGGATGAAGAATTTTTTTCTCATCGGTCAGTTTTCCTCCGCTTAACACATGTGCACGGTAGGCGATGACCTCGTTTACATTCATGTTGCTTTGCGTGCCCGAACCGGTTTGCCAGATAACCAGCGGAAACTCCCCCTCCAGTTTCCCGCTAAGTATTTCGTCACAAACTTTCCCTATGAGATCTTTCTTTTCGACCGGTAGTACGCCCAGTTCATGATTGGCCATGGCGGCTGCCTTTTTCAGGTAGGCAAAAGCATAGATAATTTCTTTGGGCATGCTGCCTTCGGGGCCGATTTTGAAATTATTGCGCGAACGTTCGGTTTGTGCTCCCCAATATCTATCGGCAGGTACTTGTACCTCGCCCATAGTATCTTTTTCAATGCGGTAATTCATCAGTGTAAAAATTTCATTAATCCATTCAAAGGTAGAAAAACCCCTAAAACAAAAATGCCGGATAACCGGCATTGATGGTTAATTTCCGTCTTTCTTTCGGAAGTATTTGTCTTCATCAAATTCATCCTCGAGCGACTTGGGGACAATGCCAACCTCCAGAATTTTGAACTCCGTTCTGCGGTTCTTCTGGCGGCCGGCAGGATTATCGGTACCATCCGGATTTGTATTTCGGGCTATTGGCCGGGATTCGCCATAGCCTTTAGCTACTAACCTGTCGTTTGCAATTCCGCGCTTTACTAAATAATTCACAGCCGACTCTGCCCGCTTTTGCGACAACCACATGTTGTATTCTTCGGTATCAACACTATCGGTGTGTGAACTCAGCTCAATTTTAATTTCCGGATTATCTACCAGCAACTGAACAAGCTTATCAAGCTCATGAGCCGCATCGGGCCGGATATCAAATTTGTTGAAGTCGTAATAAATATTCTCCAGCACGAAGATCTTATTGATTTCAATTTTATCCAGAACAATTAGGGTATCGAATGTAATGTTGGTAACCAGTTCGGTAAGTGTTTTCGGATCGACCGACCTGCCCTTTGTTGTGTATTCCTGGCGCTTTACCAGGTAGCCTTCGGTTTCGCCTACCAGGTTATAATCTTCGTTATCATATACGCGGAACAAAAACTTACCATCGTTTCCGGTTACATAGTCCTGCATCAAATCGCCTTTGGCATCAAGTAAACTCACTTTGGTGTTGGGAAGAATCTGAAGTTTACCTTCCTTATCAGGAGTATACGTAACGCCAGCCAAATAATAGTTGATTACGCGCAGGTCAGGGTCTTCATTAACAAAGGTGTAGATGTCGTCATCGCCTTTTCCGCCTTCGCGGTTAGAGGTAAAAAATCCGCGATCGGGCCGAAAGAGAAAAATTCCAAAATCATCGCCAGTGGAGTTTACCGGTTCCCCCAGATTTTCCACGGTGGTAACTCCTGATGATCGCTTTACTACAAACAGATCCAGTCCTCCGTATCCCGGGTGACCATCAGAGGCCAGATAAAGTTTACCGTCATCGGCTACATAGGGAAACATTTCGTTTCCGGGCGTGTTGATTTCGGGCCCAAGGTTTCGTACCCGTGCAAACCGGCCACGTGAATCAACCTGCGCAGCATACAAATCGGTACCGCCATAGCCTCCTTTTCTGTTTGAAGCGAAATACAAGGTTCGGCCATCGGGGCTGAATGCCGGGGTAGAGTCCCAGAACTCCGGAGTGTTAACTCCTCCGGTAATTACCTGCGGCTCTGACCAGGTACCGTTTCTGAAACGTGTAATATAAAGGTCAACATCTTCGGCTCCTTTTTTCTTTCCGGTGTTCCCTTTGGCAAACACCATGGTGCGGCCATCGGGGGTGAACGCTATACAGCCATCGTTTACATTTTCGGTATTGATGTTTGCCGGCAGGGGTGTTAATGTGGCTATATCAACATTTGCTCCGCGGCTGGCCACTTTGTACAGGTTTGTAAACGGTGTGCCGGTGGCTGCATACAACTTGCCATTCCCGCGCGAGGAAGTAAAGTAAAGTTCGTTATTGAGATAAACCGGGTTGTACTCACTTTGAGGCGTATTGAGCAACTCCAGGTTTTTAATCCGGTAAAAGTTTGGTTTCTCTCTTAATTTTTCAAGATAGGCCAGCCCTTTTAATTCGATGTTGGCCCGGTCTTTCAACTGGTCGTTTGAGGTACGGCTAATGAGTTGCTCTAACTGCTTGCGGGCTTCGTCATATTTTGAATTGGCTTTTAAAGATTGGGCGTAGTAAAACTGAATGGAGTCTTTATCTATTCCGCGACCTCCGGCTTTGGCATAATATAACTCGGATTCTTTCAGCCGGTTCGATAATCGGTATGCTTCTGCAATAAAATAATTAGCCCGACTTTGGTCCTTAAGTTTAGCTGCTTTTAACAGATTAATGGTGTTTTGATATTCCCCACGCCTGAATGCCTTGGTGGCTTTCTTCTCAGGGCTACAGCCTACAAACAGGCCTGCAAAAATCAAGAGAAAAATAATTAACCTCATTATGTTCCAATCAACCATTAAAGTTACGAAGAAAACCTGTTTAGACGGTATCAAACTATAACCTTATCCAGGTATCTTTTCAGCCAGGTGTCGCATGCTGATACAGGCCACCTGTTTTTCAAATCGCCAACCGTTTTGGCGCTTGCATCAAAAACCTTTGAACTTCCATTCCATTTGCCTTCAGCCAATGTCGCTCGTAACGCTGCAACTGGAATAACCACTACGTTTTCATTTATCAAAAAAGCAACCGCATCCCGGTTAAAAAGGTCGAGCGAAAACTGCTTCTCAATTTCCTTCATCAGGTGTACCGATTCATCAATGGAACATCCACTGGCTACATTTACCTGTTCATTGGCTGCCAACACAATAAACCGCTGGTAGGAAATTGTGAAGGAAGCCTGAAGCGTTCTATTATGGGCGGCCCACCTTTCAGTAAACGCACGAAGTTGCCCGGAAATTGCGGCAACCTCAGCTGGCGTTAACAGTCTGTTGGCCTGGTAAATCCATATTCTGGAGGATTCGGGTAGTTGATCGAACGGAATAAACATGGAGTCAATCTTACTACTTAGCTTAAACCTTGTGCTTCGGCAATTAGTTCGGCCAGATCCTTCACCTTAACTTCGGCTTCCTTCTCTTTAGCCTTTACCCCATCCGTAATCATCGTCATGCAAAACGGGCAGGCTACGGCAATGGTGGATGCACCTGTTTGCAGTGCTTCTTCAGCCCGCTCAATGTTGATTTCCTTTCTGCCCTTCTCGGCATCTTTAAACATCTGGGCGCCTCCCGCTCCGCAGCAAAGGCCGGTGGTGCGACAGCGTTTCATTTCCACCAGGTCGGCATCCAGCGCCTGGAGTACTGCACGTGGTGCCTCGTAGATAGTATTGGCCCGTCCTAAATAGCAAGAGTCGTGGTACGTAATTCTCTTTCCTTTAAATGATCCGCCTTCTTTAAGCTTAATCTTTCCTTCATCAATTAGTTGCTGTAAAAATACAGAGTGGTGAATTACTTCATAGCTGCCACCCAATTCGGGATATTCATTCTTCAACGTATTAAAACAATGGGGACAAGCCGTAACAATTTTCTTTACGCCATAACCATTTAACACCTGGATATTATTCATAGCCTGCATCTGGAAAAGAAATTCGTTGCCGGCCCGTCTTGCCGGATCGCCCGTGCAGGTTTCTTCGGATCCCAGCACAGCGAACTTCACACCCACGGCATTTAAAATTTTTACAAAGGCTTTGGTTACACGCTTATAGCGATCGTCATACGAACCTGCACAACCAACCCAGAAAAGAATTTCAGGCGTTTCTCCTTTTACCGTAAGATCAGCCAGTGTTGGTACATTCATCGTTTAGTCTTTACAGTTATACTTCTTTCGACCAGTTAAAGCGATCACTGGGCGAAAATTTCCAAGGTGCAAAATTGGTTTCGATGTTCTGGAACATCGCATTCCAGGATGCTGGTGATCCGGATTCTTCCATCGCAACATATCGCCTGAGTTCGGTGATTATTTCAAGCGGGTTGATCAACACAGGGCAAGCCTCAACACACGCATTACAACTGGTGCAGGCATTGATCTCTTCTTTCGAGATGTAGTCTCCCAATAATGATTTCCCATCGTTTAGTCCGGGCCCGCCTTTTTCTATGCTACGGCCTATTTCTTCAAGGCGGTCGCGTGTGTCCATCATAATTTTGCGGGGCGATAATTTTTTACCTGTAAGATTAGCCGGGCATTCACTTGTGCAGCGACCGCATTCCGTGCAAGCATAGGCTGCAATCAGGTTTCCGCGCGACAGATCGTTAACATCTTTTGCTCCAAACCTGCCCGGCTCACCCGAAGGGATTGCTGCCTGAGCCAGGCCAAGCATTGACTTTACCTCGTTGGTTACTATGGGCATGTTGTTAATATGACCCTTCGGCTCGAGTTTAGCGTAATATGTATTTAGAAAGGCCATGAAAATGTGCAGGTGCTTAGAATAGGTTACGTAGACAGCAAAGCCGAAAATACCCACGATGTGAAACCACCATGCAAATCGCTCAATAAAAACCAAAGCCGATGTATCCAGTTCCTGAAATACAGGAATCAGCAAGCCACTGAAAAATAAAGGGCCCGTTGTTGTAAAATGCGAATCGCGGGTTTGCAGTACCTGGTCGGCCGCATTCATGGATAATATGGCCAGCATCAAAACTATTTCGGTAACCAAAATGAGGTTGGCATCCAGCCGGGGCCAGCTTGTCATTTCGGCCGACCAAAACCTCGGAAGTCTCAACACATTTCTGCGGATGAGGAAGAACACACACGCCAGCAAAACGGCTACCGCCAGCCATTCAAAAACGTTCATCAGCAGGGAATAAAAGCCGCCAAGCCAGGGTGCAAAAATCCGGTGGGTACCGGCTATTCCATCAATTACAAATTCAAGTACTTCTATATTGATAACAAGAAAACCAACATAAATGAAAAGGTGTAACACGGCCGGAATAAACCGGGTAAACATTTTTTTCTGGCCGAATGCCATGAATAAAACGTTTTTCATTCGCTCGGAAGAACGATCTATTCGATCCATTTTCTTTCCAAGCCGGATATTGTCACGAATACGCAACACCCGTTTGCGGATTATGTATCCAAATAGAATAAACGTGATGATGAAAAGTACCTGTTGGATCATGATGTAAATAAATCGATTAAAGTGGCATTGTCAAAAAAGCTGCAGTTTGGCACCGATTATAAATTTACATACTTTTGTGCCCCTCATCCCGGTTTTTAACGGGAGTACTCCGGTGACGTAGCTCAGTTGGTAGAGCAAAGGACTGAAAATCCTTGTGTCGGGGGTTCAATTCCCTCCGTCACCACTCTTTATGGTGCCGGCATCTTGCCGGCACGCTCTGTTCCTTATGGAGTATTACGTTTATATCCTCCAAAGTCAGCTTAACTTATCTTTTTACAAAGGACATACCGATAACCTTAGCCGCAGAATGGACGAGCATAATGCAGGCAAGGTATCTTACTCTAAAAAATTCAGACCCTGGAATCTCGTTTGGTTTGCATCCAAGCCAACGAAATCCCAGGCGCTTGAAGCCGGAAAGCCTTCATTATAAGCCCCCCTTCATAAGACCTTTTAAAGTGGCGAAAAAAATTTCAGAAACGTGGCCTATTTGAAATGCTTGAGACGAACCACTTCTTCGGGCTTAAGAAAACGCCATTCTCCACGGGGCAAGTCTTTTTTATCAAGGCCTGCATATACAGTTCGGTCGAGTTTAACTACCTGGTATCCTAATGTCTCAAAAATTCTACGTACCACACGGTTCCATCCAATATGCAATTCCACCCCAATGGTTTTACCATCGGGTGAAACTATGGCCAGGTCATCTACCATAGCCCGGCCTTCTTCAAGTTGCACACCTTCAATAATCTTTTGGAAATCCGCCTTGGTGAGCGCTTTGTCGATTTCCACTTTATAAATCTTCTTTACATTGTAGGAAGGATGCGAAAGTTTATCTGCAAGATCACCATCGTTGGTTAACAGGAGCAAACCAGTAGTGTTCCGATCGAGACGACCCACCGGGTAAACACGCTCTTTAACTGCATTACCAATGATGTGCATGACTGTGTTCCTCTCCTGCGGATCACTGGTTGTAGTGAGAAAACCTTTCGGTTTATTCATTAATATATACACCGGTCGCTCAGCACGCAGCACTTTGCCCTCGTACCGAACCTCATCGCCCGGGTTTACCTTGTAGCCCATTTCAGTAACCACATTGCCATTAACCGAAATCAATCCCATGGAAATAAGGTTATCTGCCTCACGCCTTGAGCATACTCCGCTGTTTGAGATGAATTTATTCAGCCGGATTTTCCCTGAACCGGGCGTGGATTCACCATGCTTACCAGCCTCCTTCAGCGTTTCATGCCGGCTGAATTTTTGCTTGTTGAAAAATCCACGCTTTTCAGAAGCCGAATCTTCGCGCTTACGAGGTGCTTTCAAATATGGTTTCTTCTGGAAACGATCTGCACTGGGTTTATAGTCGGCTGGTTTCTTGCGAAACGTGGTGCGTTTATGCTGATCCTCCTTCCTGTCACCGGAACTTTGCTTCGAAAATTTTTTTTCAGATGATGTGCGCTCTTCGCGTAAACCTGAAGACCTTTTGAATAGACTTTTCTCAAATCGGTCATCGCTTCCCGGCTTACTCCTTTCGGAAAATCGTCCAGTGGACTTTTTGCGAAACGATGCGCGATCCGGCTGATCTTCCCTCCCCGGGCCCGTTGCTCTCTTTGAAAATCGTTTCCCGAATGGTCGAGGTTCCTCAGAAAACCGGGAGGATTTTTTGAAGGGCTTTTTTCCGAACCGGGCTCCGCCTTTTTGTTCACTCTTTTCGGTAAAACGGCTGGAAAAATTGCTGCGCGAATTCCTGCGCCTGCCCGACCCGGAGCCTGACTTTCTACTGCCACCCGAACGGCCTGCTGACTCAGATCTGGGCATCGGGGTCTTTTAAATCGGTGTTCTCTCCAATAGTATTTACTTCACCGGAAAAATCTTTGGGCGTTGGCAAATCGGATAAATCATTGATACCAAAGTACTCCATAAATTTTTGTGTTGTGCCATAGAGCAATGGCCGCCCAACCGTATGCGCTTTGCCCGTTATTTCTATCAGGCCTTTATCAAGCAGTTTCTGAATGGCGTAATCACAGTTAACTCCCCGGATTGTTTCTACCTCGGGCTTTGATATTGGTTGCCGGTATGCAATAATGGAGAGGGTCTCCATGGCTGAAACCGATAACCTTTTCTTGGATTGCTGTTTAAGTAAAATGCCAATGCTGGCCTGGTAGGCCGGCTTGGTAAGAAACTGGTAGCCTCCGGCACTTTTATTTAGCTGGAAGGAGAATTCATCAGACTGAAACTTTTCATCCAGCCGTTTGATGGCGTTCACGATGTCCTCTTCGGGTACTTCAGCATTAAACATTTCTGAGAGGCACGCCTGTATGTCTGCAACTTTAATCGGTGAAACCGAGCAGAAAATCAGTGCTTCAATATGATTTTGAAGAAAATCCATTTCTCACATGGATACCTATTCGGTTTTCATCATTTTAGCCTCAATGGATTGCGTGGTGTGAGGTACGGCAATCAGACGTTCTTTCGGAATTAGCTTTCCTGTAACCGCGCAAATACCATATGTTCCGTTCTTAATCCGCACCAAAGCATTTTCAAGATTGGTAATGTATTTCTGCTGCCTTGCTGCGAGTTGGCTAAGGTTTTCTTTTTCGGCTGTCTCGGCTCCATCTTCAAGTACTTTGGTGTTACCCCCCGATGTGGCATCCGTACCTTCATCATTATTACGGTTCAGCGTCTCTTTTAAAATTCTGTACTCGTTGCGGGCCTTTTCCAGTTTTTCGTTAATCAGGTTTTCAAACTCTCTCAACTCCTCATCCGAGTAGCGGGTTTTATCCTCGGGTAAAGATGTTTTTGCCGGTTTATGTGCGATAGGGCGTTGATTAAGCGCAGGGAAGATGTTGAGATTGGGAATAGTGGGCTTTGCCGGTGTTTTCTTTTCCGCCTTCTTCGCAACAGGTTTTACAGCCTTTTTCGGTGCAGCTTTAGCAACTTTTTTTGCCGGCTGCTTTGCCTTAGGAGTTGCCTTCTTTCCTTTTGGTTTTGCCCTGGCAGTTGATTTCTTCGCTGCTTTGGCAGTTTTCTTTGCTTTTGCCATAATCCCCTCGTTAAAAAGTTGCGCAAAAATACGTGGACGGTGGTAAAACAAAAAATAAAGCGATATTAATTGCATCTTGTAAATCCCGTTAACCTATGCGCATCGGAGGAGTTGTTTTCTTCCTTTTTATCATCTCAGCATGCTCCATTTCTACATCTGAAATTGACCGGTGGGAAAAGCGGGCCTCTCATGTTACCATTATCCGAGATGATTTTGGTGTGCCTCATGTATATGGAAAAACTGATGCCGATGCTGTTTTTGGTTTATTGTATGCACAGTGCGAAGACGACTTTAAGCGCATTGAACGCAATTACATTTGGGCTACCGGAAGACTTGCTGAAATTGAAGGTGAGCCGGCCCTTTACAGCGATCTGCGTGCCAAGCTCTTTATGACCACTGAAGAGGCCATTGAAAATTATAAACAGAGTCCGCAATGGCTAAAAGAACTCTGTCAGGCTTTTGCGGATGGTGTCAACTACTATCTATACAAGCATCCGGAAGTAAAACCACTGCTGCTCACCCGATTTGAACCCTGGATGCCCTTTTACTTCAGTGAAGGTTCTATTGGAGGCGATATTGAGTCCGTCTCCACATCGCGAATAAAAGCGTTTTATGAGAGCACAATGCTGGTTGATAATGCCCCTCCATCCGGGCAGCCTGAAGAACCCCAGGGATCAAATGGCTTTGCCATTTCGGGCAAACTAACTGAATCCGGTAATGCCTTGTTACTCATTAACCCGCACACATCATTTTACTTTCGTGGTGAAGTGCACGTGGTGAGTGAAGAAGGATTGAATGCATACGGTGCTGTAACGTGGGGGCAGTTTTTTATTTACCAGGGCTTTAACGAAAAAACCGGTTGGATGCACACCAGTTCGGCTACCGATGTGATGGATGAATTCATGGAAACAATTGTTGAAGAAAACGGAAAACGATTTTATAAATACGGAGAAGAATTGCGCCCGGTAGTTGAAAAAGAAGTTACGCTGAAGTATGCTTTAGGCGATTCCCTACTGGAAAAATCGTTCACCATTTACCGCACACACCACGGCCCTATTACCCACACCGTTAATGAACAATGGACCGCCACCGCCATGAACTGGCAGCCCGCCAAAGCACTGGAACAATCGTTCATGCGCACCAAAACAAGATCGCTGGAAGAATTTAAACTGGTGATGAACCTGCGCACCAATTCATCCAACAACACGGTATATGCCGATGCGGACGGAAACATCGCCTTCTTTCAGGGCAATTTCATTCCGAAACGCGATACAACTTTTGATTATTCAAAACCCGTTGATGGCAGCAACCCGGCCACCGATTGGAATGGACTGCACGAGGTTAATGAAACAATCCAGGTCATTAACCCCGGTAATGGATGGATACAAAATTGCAATTCAACGCCTTTCACTTCGGCAGCCGAATACAGTCCGAAGAAGCAAAATTATCCTTATTACATGGCTACCGAGCCCGAAAATTTCAGGGGTGTGCACGCTGTAAAGGTGTTAGCGGGCCGTTCAGGCTACACGTTAGATAAGTTAATTGAAACTGCTTATGATCCCTACTTACCCGCATTCGAAATACTTATTCCAGGGTTGATTGAAGCTTTCGATAAATCAGGTAAACGATTTTCATCGCTTAAACCCGCAATTGATGTGCTGCGCGCATGGGATAAAACCGTTTCGAAAGAATCGGCCGGAATGACCCTGGCTCACTATTATCTAACGCTCTACCTTCAAAAAGGGCCCCGGCCTGAAGGACTAAACACGATGGCACGGGTTAATTATTTTGGAACAGGAACAAAGCATGAAGAGCGGTTGCAAATTTTTGCAGAAGCCATACAAAAACTTACCGATGATTTCGGCACCTGGAGCATCCCCTGGGGAGAGATAAACCGTTTCCAGCGGTTAACCGGAGATATTGTTCAGCAATTTGATGATGCCCAGCCCAGCATTGCAGTAGGCCTTGCTTCCGGCAACTGGGGCGCGCTGGCCTCGTTTGGTTCACGGGGCAAAACCAATACCAAAAAAATGTATGGCTCCTATGGGAACAGTTTTGTTGCCGTGGTAGAGTTTGGCGATAAGGTACGCGCTAAAAGCATTTTAGCTGGCGGACAAAGTGGCGATCCGGCTTCCCCTCATTTCACCGATCAGGCCCAGCGCTATGCCGATGTGAATTTTAAAAATGTTGCTTTCTATAAAGAAGATGTTGAACAACGAGCTGTTCATACTTATCAGCCCGGAAAAAAATAAGGTTGTATGAAGAAACTTCTATGCATCACCTCCATGCTGGCTGTGGTTGTTAACCTTGCAGCCCAGTCCAACCTACTGCTTCAAACCAGCGAAGTGCATAACCTGATGGTTAACTATGAGGCCGACCGCGGAAGCCTCTCCCGCTTTTACACCATAACCAACTCACCGGAGCGCAGGGAGCGCTTCAAAACATTTTATACCGATTACCTTAACCGGCTGCAACAACTGCCTTTTGAAAATCTTTCGCAGGGCGGCAAAGTAGATTACCTGCTGTTTAAACGCGACCTGCAGGAGGCGCTCTACACCGTAGCCGTTGAAGAGCGTGAATACAACCTGATAAAGCGTTACGTTTCCATGGCCGATCCGTTGTACGATCTTGAAAAAAAACGCAGGCGCGGTGTTAGCCTGAACAGCGAAGAAGTAGCCGGACAACTGAACGACATACAAAAGAAAGTAGCCGATGCCATCAAAAAACTTCCACAAGAACCCAGTTTTGCACCCGAACTGGCCGAACGTGCCGAACAAACCGTGCGCGGGCAAAAAGCTGCCTTACGCAGTGTGTATAATTTTTACAACGGCTACGATCCGCTGTTTACCTGGTGGGTTGAAAAGCCCTATCAGGTGCTCGATACTACACTGGGAACGTATGCGGTGTTGCTGAAAAAGAAAATTGATCCAACCAAACTGCCTAAAGATGACGGCAGTGGCATCATCGGTAACCCCATTGGGCGTGATGAAATCATCAGGCAATTGCGCTATGAAATGATGCCTTATACGCCTGAAGAACTCATTGACATTGCCAACAAAGAATTTGCCTGGTGCGATCGCGAAATGTTAAAAGCCAGTAATGAACTGGGGTTCGGCAACGATTGGAAAAAAGCACTTGAAAAAGTAAAACAAAGTTTTGTGCCTCCGGGAAAACAGCCGGAAGCCATGATTGATTTGTACAATCAATCGATGGATTTCATCCGGAAGCATGACCTCATCACCATTCCGTCATTGGCCGAAGAAACCTGGCGCACCCGCATGATCCCACCCCAACAACAATTGGTAAGTCCGTTTTTTCTTGGTGGCGAATTATTCCAGATCTCCTATCCCACCAACACCATGAACCATGACGACAAGCTGATGAGCATGCGGGGGAACAATCCGCATTTTTCACGGGCCACGGTGCATCATGAGTTAATTGCAGGCCATCACCTGCAGCAGTTTATGAACAATCGCCACAAAACCTACCGCAACTTCCGCACCTCCTTCTGGACGGAAGGCTGGGCGCTGTACTGGGAAATGATTTTGTGGGATATGAACTTTCCGCGCAATGCCGAAGACCGCATCGGCATGTTGTTTTGGCGCATGCACCGTTGTGCGCGGATCATTTTCTCCCTCAATTACCACATGGGGAAATGGACTCCGCAACAATGCATTGATTTTCTGGTTGACCGCGTAGGTCACGAACGCGCCAATGCCGAAGGCGAAGTGCGCAGATCGTTTACCGGCCGCTACGGCCCCTTGTACCAACTGGCCTACATGATGGGCGCTCTCCAGTTTTATGCGTTAAAGAAAGAACTGGTTGACAGCGGCAAGATGACCTACAAACAATTTCACGATGCGGTGATGAATGAAAACAGCATGCCGGTGGAAATGGTGCGGGCAATTTTAACCAATCAAAACCTGACTAAGGATTTTACCACACAATGGCGGTTTTACGGTAAGTAAAAACCATTAGCGGGCGGCTATCACCACACGCTTTCTGAAAGTTTCAATACTTCCCGAGGAATCATAAACTTCAAACCATACCACGTAATACCCGGGGCGTGCCTTTAAGCCGTCATTGCGGTCGCCATCCCAGCGGTAAAAGCCTTCGGTGGCCAGCGTTTCGTTGTTGGCAATTCGTTTTATTTCCCTGCCCTGCTGATCAAGGATTTTAACATTGGCCACTTTGCCTCCCTGATTAAAGCTATACCTGATCTCGGTAAAGTCGGGCTGGCCATACAGCGGAATAAAAATTTCCGGCTCAATTTTAACTTCGCCAGTAATCGCCTGCGTATTTAATGAATTAGAGTTTGGTAATCCGGGTGTAGCAAAGCCTGCGGTTGAGGCAGCCGATTTCCAGTTACCCGCATCGTTTGTAGGTCCATCGGCATGAATTCGTTCCAGTGAAACCCCCTCCTTGTCACGAAGGAACACGGAATGATAATCGCGGGAATAACGAAAATTATCCAATACTATTGCGCTTTCGTTGACTACACTTACCGTTCCTTCATTGTCCGGAAAGGATGGAAGCGCATTTAATTTTACCATCAGCCCGGCTTGTGCCTTGGGGTAGTGCGAAAGAAGAGTAAAGGGATCGGTAGTGAATGCCATGATCTCCCGTGGCGCTAAAAGCAGGTCATCGGTGGTAATGATTTTCAGGTTAGTAGCCGCTCCATTTTCATAATTGCCGATGGCAAAGTTTTTCAGGTTAATATATTTCTGAGAGCGGTTAATCACTTCCACAAAATCAACTCCGAATGGCTTTGGATTAAACAGTAATTCATTAATTGCCACATCAAAAGGTTCAGCTGCTTCAGGGAAACCAAAGGTTACTCTGATAAAATCCGGCTGGATAAGGTTGCCGGCACAATCATAGATATTGCTGACCGTTACAGCGTAGGTCAGCTGGGTTTGTAAAGCGGCCGATAAATCGAGCAACACTTCACGTAACGTTAATGAGGCAAACGAAACAGCCGTAACAGCAATGGATGGTGTGATCAGAAAGTTTTCAACATCAGGCAAAGTGCTCTCCAGCTTTTCGTCAAACCGCAGTTTTAGCTGGGCTTCGCCTACCGGCATGGCCGAAAGTAATTTCGGGCCGGTCAGATCGGGTTTGTTTGCCTTCACGGAATTTTGTTGTCCGGGGGTTCCTCCGGAGGGATGTTCCGATGCTGTCCAGTTTTCATCTTCGGCACAACTATTCTCCGGATCAATCAACTCCATCGTCCACCCGCCTTGTTTCTTATCGTCATTCTTATACCAGGCATCGGAGTAATTTACTGCATCAATAAGATTATTGCTGGCATCGTGAAGCCGGATACTATCGCCCCCGTTATTTAACGTGGGGAAATTGGAAACTCCTAGGGTTGGCCCAATACCAGCGTAAGCCGCTGCCGATGAGGTAGCTGTGATCACAACATATGTATTGGGCAATAAACCATAGTTTGGCAGTGTTGCCGTTGATGACGGATCGGAAAGCTTCCACCCAGCCAGGTTTATCGGGCTGCTGCTCCGGTTAAATAACTCCACAAATTCCGCTTCAGGTAAGCCGATAACCGGGTTCGGATCAGGAAACAACTCCGTAATTATTATGTCTTTATAGGCTGAGGGTGGTGGCGGTATGTAGGGATCGCCAGAAACCACGAAGTCATCAAAATAAAAGTGTGACGACCGGGTTGAAGTATAACTGCAATAAATACCAAAGTATGCCGGTGCGGGATGGTCGGTGTCGTTTACCGTTCCTTCAGATATAAATGTGCCGGTTATTCCTGCATCAGAAAGCAATTCCCAGTTGCCAAGGTCATCGCGCGTTACCCGTATTCGTATCAGCACGGGGTCGGCATTCACACGTCCATCCAGGCCATCAATAATTTCTGTGCGGGTGGTTCCGGTCTGGCGGTACAGGCTCACTTCATCGGGCGTATCGCCAATCAAAACAAAATATCCGTTAAGCGAGGAGGAGAGGTCGGGTTGGCTGGACGCCAGGTAAACCCTTGCAAAATTGCTGGAAGAGGGGTTGAAGTTTAACTGCACCGAAAACTCCCACACCGCATTATTAATTGCCTGGCTGGCCGTTGCCAGATAGGCTATATCGGCCACTGCTGGCGCCTGAAGGCGAAGTTGCCCGGCATCAATTACAAATTTTGCATCGGTTCCCGTCCAGGCAGGGTTAGCAGTAAAATCCCCATCCGCAAAGTTGTCGGTAAACTGGGCTTGTGCTTTATGCAAGATCAAGATTGTGAGCAACACAAACAGGCTGGTGCTGCTACGATACAGATGATGTATAGCGGTGGTGATCATTATCATTGTTTCCGGATAGCATCGCTATTACCAAAAGTACTATTTTTGCGCGGCCGTACGGGTAACCGCCCGGCCTGCAGTTGAATTGCCCGGCAGGGCTTTAATCAGAAATGCCAAGAGAAATGAAATTAGCCATTGTGGGGGCCACCGGTTTGGTTGGCCAGGAAATCCTGAATGTACTCGAAGAACGCAACTTTCCTTTTAACGATCTGTACCTGGTAGCCTCCGAGAAATCACTGGGGCAAACTATTACTTTCAAGGGTAAACCATACGAAATCAAAAGCATTGATGAGGTTTGCAAACTGGCGCCCGATATTGCCATTTTTTCGGCAGGCGGAAACACCTCGCTGGAGTGGGCACCGCGGTATGCCGAGATGGGTACCATTGTTATTGACAACTCATCGGCCTGGCGGATGGACCCGACCAAAAAGTTAATTGTACCCGAAATTAACGGTCATGAATTGACTATTGACGACCGGATTATTGCTAACCCAAATTGCTCCACCATACAGATGGTGATGGTGCTGGCCCCTCTTCATGTTAAATACAAGCTAAAGCGCATTGTGGTATCCACATACCAATCGGTTACCGGCACAGGAAAAGATGCCGTTCAACAACTCATGGATGAACGCGCCAGTGTAAAAGCAACAAAGGTTTACCCTCATGCCATCGATATGAATGCGCTGCCTCATATTGATGCATTCCTCGACAACGGCTACACAAAAGAAGAGATGAAGATGGTGAACGAAACCCGGAAAATACTGGGCGATCAAACCATTGGTATTACATCAACTGCTGTGCGCGTTCCTACTATTGGCGGGCATGCTGAAGCGGTAAATGCCGAATTCGATCATGACTTTACCTGCAGTGAAATCCGCTCTATTCTGGCCAATACCCCCGGAGTAATTGTGCAGGACGATCCGAAGAACAACGTATATCCTATGCCCATCAAATCAAAGGGCAGGGACGAAGTATTTGTAGGGCGAATCCGCAGGGACGAATCCCAACCGAATACAGTTAACCTGTGGATCGTGGCCGATAACCTCCGCAAAGGCGCTGCAACCAATGCCGTACAGATTGCGGAGTTCATGCTGGAGAAGAGCCTTGTTTATTGAAGAAAGTTGAATGAAATTAATCAGCCGGTCATAAGCCGGCTTTTTGTTTTATAATTCAAACCGGAAAAGTTTTGCAACTTCCGGACAATCATGGTACAGGCACTTGCTCATTCGGCTGTTCAGCAGTTCATCCACGACCACGAAAAGGATGATGTGCGTGAATTGGTGCTGAAAAAAAAAATTATTGAGGGCATACCCTCTTCGGTAATCGCCAATCAGATCATCTGCCGCAGAAAGGCGCTCGAGAAATTACCGCTTTGGTATGCTACCAGAGGTGTTGTATATCCGCCCCCAATAAATCTGGAACAAAGTTCTTCGGAAGCCACGGCCCGATTCAAAACGGAAATCCTTCGCAATGCGTTGGGCAAAAAACTTCCGGTAAATTCAGGTATTGACCTTACCGGTGGTTTTGGGGTTGATGCATTCTTTCTCAGTGCGCTGGCCCGGCAATTTCATCATGTTGAGCCGGATGCAACACTCATTGAACTCGCCCGGTTCAATCACCATCTGCTTGGAAACTCTTCCTTGCATTATCATCCGCTTTCAGCAAACGAATTCCTGTCTGCCGGTACTGAAGGATTTGACTTTATCTACATTGATCCATCGCGAAGAAAATCCGGAAACAAAAAAATTTTTCGCCTGAGCGAATGTGAGCCCGATGTGGTGCAATTACTTCCGCGTTTAGTGGAAAAAGCAAATGTTGTGCTGATAAAAACCTCTCCGCTGCTGGATATTCAACAGGGATTGAGAGCGCTTAAAGGCGTGTCGGAAGCATTTGTTATTTCGGTGGATAATGAGTGTAAAGAAGTACTGTTTCTTTACCGAAAGGATGTTGCAGATGAACCTCTTGTTCACGCCATCAACCTGAGCAGTACGGTCGAGCAATTTGAATTCAGACCCAGCGAAGAGAAACAGGCCATTTCGCATTTTTCCGCACCACAAACTTATCTATACGAGCCTAACGCTTCTATACTAAAAGCCGGTGCCTTCAAACTGATCGGGTTAACTTTTCAATTGGCAAAGTTGCATCACAGCACACACCTCTACACATCCGGGATACTCCATACCGATTTTCCCGGAAGAATTTTCAGGGTAAAGTCGCCTGTGATGACAAAAAATGTTCATGATTTCTTTCCTGCCGGAAAAGCCAATGTCATAGCCCGAAACTATCCGCTACCAGCAGAGGCGCTGAAGAAAAAATTAAAGCTGAAAGACGGAGGAGAGGATTACCTTATTGCCACAACAGGACCTTCTAACAGGCGTTACCTGCTGGCTGTGTCACGGATGAAATAATCAAAACAGCGCCAGCGCCCAATAAACTCCATAGCAAATCAAGGCTGCTGTTCCGTAAACCGCAAGTATCTTTCGCCTGTTCTGAATGTCTTCCCACCACAACATCAACCAGGGCTTAAACAGGCCGATAACGAGGAAAAACAGGCAGGCCAACGTTAGTAATAAAAAGAAAAAACGCACCTGTTCCATAAAAGCAAAAGGTACAACTAGTTGGTGATACATTTTCTATGGGTCAACCCAATGGCTGTTATATTTGCACTCTATTTTTGATGCCAGCCGATTGAGGGCGAATGATTTTTTAGGTATTTATTGCGCGGATGGTCTGGTTAAAACCGTAGCCGCAGGAGTTGGTGCGCCAATTTTTCAAGACCTATGCATTAAAGGCCTTACCGGAAGCCTTGATGCCGTACTCGTTTCCGCCTGTTTCCGCCTCCATCCTCAGGATTATTTCATTGTTCTGCATGACCGCGAAGAGGCTGTGTATTTTCAAAATGATTTGCAGACACTGCTGGAAAAGGATATCCTTCTTTTTCCAATGTCGTACAAGCGACCCTACGAGTTTGAGGAAATAGAAAACGCCAACGTGCTGATGCGCACCGAAGTGCTCAACCGGTTAACAACAAAAACAAGCCCGGAAATAATCGTGTCGTACCCCGAAGCACTTTCTGAAAAAGTTATCAATAAACGCTCGTTGTCTTCCAACACATTTTCCGTCAGGGTCGGCTCCGAGTTGGATGTTGCCTTCCTTGAAGAGTTTCTTCACGCCAGTAATTTCGAAAAAACTGACTTTGTATATGAGGCCGGGCAGTTTGCTGTTCGCGGAGGAATTATTGACATCTTTTCATTTGCCCATGAACTCCCTTATCGTATTGAATTGTTCGGTAATGAAGTGGAGAGCCTCCGTTCATTCGAACCCGGTACACAATTATCGGTAGAGAAGTTAACGGTTATAAACATCATACCGGATGTTCAATCCCATTTGGTGCAGGAAGAGAGGCAATCGTTTTTTGAGTTCCTTTCAAACACATGTGTTCTGTGGTTCAAAGACTATCAACAGGTTACTGATGTTGTTCAAAAAAGCTTTGATAAGGCCCATTCATCATTTGAAAAAATTCGGAAAGCATCGGGCAACGCTAACCTGGTGTTAAAGCCGGAAGCCCTTTTTGATACCGGCTCTTCCTTTGGTGAATATACCCGCCCATTCCGTAAGGTTGAATTCGGAAATCGCTTTTCCCTGCCCGAGGCTAAAACCTACACATGGACCTCCTCTCCGCAACCTGCATTCAAGAAAAATTTCGAATTGCTGGCCGACAATCTGAATGAACTGCAGGCAAAAGGTTTTGCCAATTTTATTGCTGCCGAAATGCCGAAACAACTCGAGCGGCTAACCGGCATTTTTGAAGAAATTCATCCGGAATTAAAATTCACTCCGCTCGAATTTCCATTGCGACAGGGATTTATTGACCGACAATTGAAAATTGCCGCTTATACTGACCACCAGATTTTCGAGCGGTTCCATCGATACCATGCACGCGAGAAGTTCAGCAAATCAAAGGCCCTAACCTTGCGTGAATTGTACACCCTGCAACCCGGAGATTACGTAACCCACGTTGATCACGGTATTGGTAAGTTTGCCGGGCTTGAGAAAAAAGAAGTAAACGGCCGGGTGCAGGAAGCTATTCGCCTGGTGTATCGCGATGACGATGTGTTGTTTGCAAGCATCCACTCCCTGCATAAAATCTCGAAGTACACCGGCAAAGAGGGCACACCACCCTTAATCAGTAAACTGGGTTCGCAGGAGTGGGAGAACAAGAAAGCCAAAGTCAAAAAGAAAGTAAAAGACATCGCCAAAGAGTTAATTGAGCTCTATGCCAAGCGAAAGACCGCTCCTGGATTTGCATTTTCTCCCGACAGCTACCTTCAGGCAGAACTGGAATCCTCCTTTTTGTTCGAAGATACCCCCGATCAGGCTCGGGCCACAGAAGACGTGAAGCGCGATATGGAGGCTCCTCACCCGATGGATCGGTTAATCTGCGGTGATGTTGGTTTTGGTAAAACCGAGGTTGCCATTCGTGCCGCCTTCAAATCGTCCACCGATGGGAAACAAGTTGCCGTGTTGGTTCCTACAACCATACTGGCCATGCAACATTACCGAACATTTACTGAGCGCCTTAAGAATTTACCTGTTACGATTGACTACATCTCCCGATTCAGATCGGATCAGGAAATCAAAAAAATTTTGAGCCGGGTAAAAGAGGGAAAAATTGATATTCTGATAGGCACCCACCGCATTGTAAGCAAGGATGTAGAATTTAAAAACCTGGGCCTATTGGTGGTGGACGAAGAACAAAAATTCGGAGTGAAGGTGAAAGACCGCCTCAAAGAGCTGAGAGTCAATGTAGATGTATTAACCCTAACGGCCACCCCTATTCCGCGAACCCTGCACTTCTCCCTTATGGGCGCCCGCGATCTGAGCATCATATCCACCCCTCCGCCCAACCGACAGCCTGTAACTACCGAACTTCACACCTATGATGAAAAAATCATTCGTGATTCGATACGCTATGAACTGCAACGGGGCGGTCAGGTATTTTTCGTTCACAACCGCATTCACGACATTGAAACGGTGGCCAACTCCATTTTTAAGCTTTTGCCCGATGCCCGGATTGGCGTTGCGCACGGCCAGATGCCGGGCGACCGGCTTGAGAAGTCGATGCTGAAATTTATCGATGGTGAATACGACATACTCGTATCTACCAACATCATCGAATCCGGACTGGACATTCCCAATGCCAACACCATCATTATCAACCAGGCACACATGTTTGGATTGTCCGATCTTCATCAGATGCGTGGGCGCGTTGGCCGATCGAACAAAAAGGCCTTTTGTTATTTGCTTACTCCTCCGGCCGCCATGTTAACCTCCGACTCACGCAAACGCCTTGCTGCTTTGGAGGAGTTTTCGGAATTGGGCGATGGATTTAAAGTGGCCATGCGTGACCTGGATATCCGTGGTGCGGGAAATTTGCTGGGTGCAGAGCAAAGCGGATTTATTAACGATCTCGGATACGAAACGTATCATAGAATTCTTGATGATGCCGTTCAGGAACTTAAGGAGACTGATTTTAAAGAGTTGTTTGCTGCTGAACTTGCTGAAAAAGTAAAAGTGATTGCGCGCGATTGCGTTATTGAGACCGATCTCGAAATACGGATACCCGACAATTATGTTAACTCACCTGCCGAACGTCTTCAGCTATATGCACGGCTTGACAACATTAAAAATGAGGAGGAGTTAACAAAATTTTCAGGTGAACTTCGTGACCGCTTCGGGGAATTACCATCATCCGTAAAAGAGTTGGTTAACACCGTTCGGCTTCGGTGGATTGCCGAAAAGGCCGGTTTTGAGAAACTGAGTTTAAAGAAGGGCTTATTAAAAGGTTATTTTGTAAGCAATAATGAAGCTTTCTTCAACTCAGAAACTTTTGAAAAAATTCTCCTTTTTATTCAACAGCATGCCCGTCATTGTCGGTTACGAGAGCAACAGGGAAAGGCCACAGTAACCATTGAGAACATTCCATCTGTTGACGCTGCCATCGATATGCTGCATCAAATCATAGGGCTTGCGTTTAAATCAGTAAGTGAAATAATTGCTAAATAAGGTTCCAGGCCAATGGTGTGATCAAACGCATTAATGAGTAACACGCGTTGATATTTCATTGAGTAAAAAACTTCTACAAAAAAGTTCCCCGCTGAATAGAGAAGAACTTTGCATTCACCAAGGTAGCGCAACGCTAAATACTGTCCCCTGTTAAAAATCAGATCACATTTTTGATCAAATTCAAGAGCCCTGAATGCATCAATCGTTTCCATATATAGCCAATCTTTCTAACAAGATTGTGCCAAATTCCTGACCTTGAAATTTTGTCAATTAACCTCTCCTTATGTCTGTCCATCGATCCAGCCATTCCCCCTAAGAGAGCATCTTTTCTCAAAAACAATATGGATCAGGCGAGGCCGTTATTAAATACGTTCTCTTGAATTCTATTAAAGATTTATCAATAAAAAGTCTTCTGCTTGGAAAACACACGTTTATCTCTTTATATTAGCAGTTGCTTTAAAAACTAAAGTAAAATGAGGAATTACATTAAGGTTCTTTTACTACTTGCCGGGGCTTCCGCAGTCATATCCGGATGCTCACTTTTTGGTAGGGGGGGCGGCAAACCCACGGCTCAAAATCCAGGTCCTGTAAGTTCGGCTACAGGCCTTGCTTACAATGATGAAGATGGTGGCGGGTACATGGTGAACCCTTACAAAGGCCAACCCGATGCTCCAAACATGGTGTTCATAGAAGGAGGTCGTGCCGTTATGGGTTCATTTGAAGAGGATGTGA
Organism: Cyclobacteriaceae bacterium; assembly: GCA_046294915.1. Classification (GTDB taxonomy): domain Bacteria; phylum Bacteroidota; class Bacteroidia; order Cytophagales; family Cyclobacteriaceae; genus UBA2336. Next base: position 74,300 of record JBKBOE010000002.1, read on the forward strand.
TGTCCTTCCGCGATAATATTGAAAGGACTGTTTCAGTTGCCTCGTTTTACATGGATGAAACCGAAATTGCCAACATTCACTGGCTTGAATATCTGCATTATCTTGCCCGCGATTCTTCGCAGGAAGTTTACCAGGCCGCTAAACCGGATACAACCGTTTGGGTTCAAAAACTTGCCTTCAATGATCCTTATGTAGAGCATTACCTGCGTTATCCGGGTTTCCGTTACTTCCCCGTGGTAGGCGTCACCTGGAATCAAGCCAGTGCCTACGCAGTATGGCGTACCCGTGCTGTTAATATGGACCTGGCTAAGAAAGCTGGTGAAGAATATGCAGAAACAGACGGCCGCATACCGCTCGAATCCGGATTTGTGGTTCCGGCTTATCGCTTACCCACCGAAGCGGAATGGGAGTATGCAGCACAAGCCATGATTGGAACACAATGGCTAGAAGAGATGCAAACCCACCAGCGCATTTATCCATGGGATGGTCATGCACTGCGCAATCCCTATGGAAAGCAAATGGGCTTTATGCTGGCTAACTTTAAGCGCGGTCGTGGTGACTACGCAGGTATTGCAGGCCGGTTGAACGATGGAGCGCTCATCACTACCTACATTTATGAATTCCCTCCAAACGATTACGGCTTGTACAATATGGCCGGTAATGTAAGCGAGTGGGTACAGGATGTTTATCGCCCGCTTTCTTTCCAGGATTTTGAAGACCTAAACCCTATTCGCAGAGATGGTTTCCTCGATAAAGCTACTGGTACAGAAGCAGAAGGTAACGTTTATAATAATGTTGATCGCAACCCCGAAAGCTTCACATCATTAATTACTGACAGGGCACGCGTCTATAAAGGCGGAAGCTGGAAAGATGTTGCGTACTGGATGTCGCCCGGAACACGCAGGTACCTCGATCAGGACAGCGCAACCTGTACAATCGGATTCCGCTGTGCAATGATTCGCGCTGGCTCGAACTATTAAAAAGGTGTTGATTGCCTGAAAAGCCCGTTTAAATAAAAGAAACGGGCTTTTTTATTCTCCTGCCGAAAACGCTATGCTTACTGCGCTTACTGTGGCACAGCCCGCGCTAAGCAGCACTTGACCACATGCCTCAATGGTTGCCCCGGTTGTAATTACATCATCCACCAAAAGCACATGCTTGCCCTCTATGCTGCGGCAATCGGGCACAACAAATACATCGCGAACATTTTCCCATCGTCTTAAACGGTTCCTCCGTGTTTGCGTTTCGGTATTTGTAACTCGCTTAATAACCTCCGGTTCAACAGGTATTTTCATGCTTTCTGCCAGGCCCTTTGCAAATTCCTCGCTTTGATTATATCCTCTTCGGTTCCTTTTCCATGGGTGAAGCGGAATAGGAATAATGACATTAAGTGTACCGGCATGTGCCGATTGAAGCAAATCCATTCCATAAACACGGCCAAGTATTTTTCCAATCTCCGGTTGGTTATTATACTTCAACTCATGCAAAAGTTCTTGCACGATTCCGCCCTTTCTGAACAACAGAAAAGCACTTGCAAACGTAAGCTGTATTCTGCCATAAATTCTGTTGTAAACAGGGTTTTGCGCAAACTGATGATAGTTTGTACGAGGGAGGTTATGAATACACCGCGTACAAACCACCTCTTCACCCCTGGCCAGGGCTGACTTACAGGCAGCACAATATCTTGGATAGATAAGCGCTACAAAGTCAGAAATAATATCTGCAAGGCCTGATTTCAGGATTGGGTATATTTACGATAGCTAAATTAAACATATACGTGAATGGGGCTTGTAACTGACTTCAATAATTACAGAAGCAAAATGAATGAGAAGATTCAGGCTGCTGATAATCTTATTCTGAAACGAATTTTTAATTTGGACACGAACGCTTACATGCCCGGTGTTCTGGATCTGAAAACCAAAGAACTTATTGGTTTAACCTGTTCACTGGTGCTTCGATGCGATGATTGTGTAAAATACCATCTTGGAAAATGTAAAGAGGCTGGCATCACTACCGAGCAGGTTAATGAAGCAATGGGCCTTGCAACACTTATTGGAGGCACCATAGTTATCCCTCACTTACGCAGAGCCTTCGAATATTGGGAAGAATTGAATCATGTATAAGCGCGATCTTGAACTGGAACGGAAATGGGAAAAACTGCTTGAGCAATTACGGGTGATAGTCGGTAAAAAGCCAAAGGATTTAAATGCTGTGTTGTTCCTGATAGGTGTACAGGAGTTGGGGCGGGGGAAGGGATTCTTTTCAAAGGAAGAAAAACAGGATTTAATGCACATCGCCATTTGCAGGGTGCTTAGCAGTTCAGGGTACTATAGCCTGATTGGATTAGATGAACAGGGATGGCCCCATTGGAAATTGGAAAAGAAACTGCCCAATTTTGACCTGCTGGAACAAGAAAAACTGCTTAAAATGCATATTCTTGAATATTTTCAGGAAGAATATAATTGGGAGTTTCAGGTTAATTCCAACAACGGAGTAAACTGATGGGTGCGAGGTTGTTCCGCCCGGCCAGAGCCCATATCTTTAGGCATGCTCCAAAAACTTTGCGCGTAAAGAGCACGTTTCCAAATGTATAAAGGAACAGTCATGCAAGGCTTCGGGAAGATAGATGAAAAAATAAACGCATTCCGGCAAAAGTACTATCTCAACCTTCTGGTTCGCGGGTTGTTACTCTCATTAACCATTATAACCCTTTACTTTATTTTGGCTGCGTTCTTAGAACATGCCTTCTGGCTTAATACCTACCTGCGGCTATCTGTCCTTCTCTTATTTTTTGGTTTGGTCGGATATTGCATTTGGCATTACTTAAAAGAGCCCATCCGGTACCTGCTTACCCGTAAGGGCATTGATGATGAGCAAAGTGCGCGATTAATAGGAAATTCTTTGCCGTCAGTTCGCGATAAACTGATTAACCTTATTCAGTTGAGCGGATTTTCCTCAACTTCCGGACTGGCCGTTGCCAGCATTTCGCAGAAATCCAATCTGCTTGAACCTGTTGAGTTTGATCGGGTGATCAACCTAAAGCAAAATTACCGGTATCTGCGCTTACTCCTTATTCCCGTTGCCGTAGTGCTTGCGCTACTGATCTTCAACAAGAGCATGCTGTTGCAAAGTACCCACCGCATTATTCATTTTAATAAAAGCTTTACTCCTGCTGCACCGTTTCAATTCATTGTTCAGAATCAATCGTTAACTGCCTTTCGCAATGAAGACTTCACCGTTTTGTTAACCCTTGAGGGCAACTCCATACCCGAAAACGTATACATCATTTCCGGATCACAACGTTTCAAAATGGAAACTGTGGATGTCGGGCAATTTCAGTACACTTTTGAAAAAGTTCAGGAACCCCGAAAAATTCTTTTCGAAGCGGCTTCGTATAAATCTGTGCCTGTTGAGATCTTACTTGCCGATCGGCCTGAATTGATACAGCTCACAACGAAACTGGAATACCCCGGTTACCTGCAGAAAAAGAATGAGGTGATAACCAATGCAGGAACACTGGAGGTGCCTGAAGGAACAGTCATTACATGGGAAGTGCAAACAGCCAATACCAGGAATGCCTTCATACGCTTTGATGAGGAAGAGAAAGTATCAGCTCAAGCTGTTGATAATCAGTTGTTTACATTTAAAAAACACCTCCTTAATACAACTCATTACGAACTGTTTCTTGAAAATGAAAACAGCCCTAATAAAGACCGAATAGCCTACTCGGTTCAGGTAATCAATGACCTGCACCCACAAATTGCGGTAAACAACTTCAGCGATTCAATTTACTACCAGCAAATTGTAGTGGGCGGAATTATATCGGATGATTATGGACTGAGTGAGCTACGCCTGCATTTTGCAATTACAAATTCCAGACGGGAAGAGATAGCCAGAAAGAGTTTTCGGATACCCATTTTTTCAAATCAACCGCAGCAAAGTTTTTTTTACGATTGGCGACTCGATTCTTTAAAATTAAAACCCGGTGAGCAGATCGAGTATTATTTGCAGGTTTGGGATAACGATGGCGTGAACGGAAGAAAGGCAACCCGATCGGCAGCTTATACTTTATTCATACCCGATAAAGATCAACTTGCAGCAGACATTTCAAAATCGCAAACCAAAACCGAACAAGAACTTCGGGAAGCCGCTGATAAAGCGGGTGAATTCCGAAAAAACCTGGACGATGCAACCCAAAAATTAAAGGGCAAACAATCGCTTGACTGGCAGGAGAAAAAAAGACTGGACGAAATACTGGAACAACGAAAAAACCTAGATCAGTTAATTAAAGAGTTGAGTGATGCCAACAAAATGCTTGAAAAGAAAAAGGACGCATTTACTGAACAGGATGAACGCATCCGCAATAAGGCGGAACAGATCCAGAAGCTTATGAACGAGTTACTTGATGAGGAAACCAAAAAGCTTATTGAGGAACTTCAAAAACTTCTTAGGGAAAATGCCGACCTCGGAGACATTCAGAAAATGATGGACAAACTGAATAAGAACTCGAAAAATCTTGAGAACGAATTGGAGCGAATGCTGGCGCTCTATAAACAACTCCAATTAGAATTTAAAACCGACCAGCTGATTAACGACCTTAAAGAGAACATTAAGAATCAACAAGAACTGCTTGAAGAAACCGAACGCCTTGAAAAGGAGCAGAGCGAGAGTGGTAAGCATGGAAAGAACCCTCAAAATGACCGGTCGCAGGAACTTGCCAAAGAACAGCAAACAATAAACGAAGAATTCAAAAAAGCTGAGCAAAAACTGGAAGAACTAAATAAACTGGCCGATGAACTGGGCGATAACCAGGAATTACCAAGTGAGGACGATGCAAACCAGGTAGATCAGTTCCAAAAGCAAAGCAAGGATAATCTTGAGAAAAATTCCCCCACACAATCAAAACAGCAACAGCAAAAGGCAATTCAAAAGATGCGCGAAATGCAACAAAAAATGGAAGAAATGCAATATGCTATGGAGATGGAGATGGATATGCAGAATATTGAATCATTGCGGCAAATTATTCATGGTTTAATCCGGTTATCGTTTGATCAGGAGAACCTCATTAAGCAATTTGGCGAGTTACAGGCAAATGATCCCCGGTTCAATAATTTGGCACAGAAGCAACTAAAAATCAAAGATGATGTTAAAGTATTGGCGGACAGCCTGTTAGCTTTATCAAAACGGGATGAGATGATGGGATCTTTTGTAATCCGGGAGGTAAACGAACTAAATGATCACCTCAGTAAAGCTATCGATGCAAATCATGAAAAAAGAAGACAGCCAGCATTAACCGAAATGCAATTCAGCATGACGTCACTAAACAATTTGGCATTAATGCTTGACAGCCATTTTGATATGCTCATGCAAATGATGGCTAATGCAAAACCTTCCATGAAGTCTAAACAAAAGGGCAAGCAACCCAGCCTCTCGCAACTTCAACAGCAAC
>JBKBOE010000003.1:0-75065 GCA_046294915.1 Cyclobacteriaceae bacterium
TCAGCTTCGGGCAATACGGACAGGGCGTTGCATCCGCCTATAATTGCCGCCAGGCTGGCGGTTGTGCTTTTCAGCATATTGCTGTGGGGAGCTAACGCTTGATTTACCCAGGCCGGTGAAATGGAGTGGATGGTTAAATCTGCAGGTTGGTAATCGGACAGTCCGTAAGCGTGAACAACCTGAAACCAAAGCATGCGCAGGGCTTTAAGCGTGGCGATCTCAATGAAGAAATCTGCTCCGGTTTCTATGGCAAAGCTTATGCGTTGTAAGGAAACCGATTGACTGATTCCTGCAGCAGCAAGATGTTCGGCCACCTGAACTGCTTCAGTTAATGCCGAAGCAATGCGATCAGCAGGTTTGCCAGAATGAATATAAAAACCCAGGCTGTCAAAGTTGGTGAAAGGGATCAGGTTGTGGATAAGGTTGTTAATGGTTTGTGGATGCTGTGGATAAGTTTTGATAAAAATCGATCCGGTTAATTCACCGGAATTAAACCCTGCTTTGCCGATATAATCATGCAGTGCTGATGGAAAGATTGTATTGAGTTCATCTAACAAAAATGAGATGGTGCAATGTGGCCATTCAATTTTTTTAAGCAGTTTTTCAAATGAAATCACTGAATTGTTCGGAATTGAAAACAAAATGCCATCGGCCCCCTCATTAAGATGATCAAGCGCGAAACGGTTACTTTCTGTTTCATTATTTACCGTAACCAAAGGCATATTCTTCCATGGAGGAATGATTGCAGATGAAGTAATAAGGGAGTTTGTGTGATTAGCCGTATAGTACGGAAGCCCCTGTAAATCATCCACTTGCCATGCCAGTTTGGTCTCCGGATCGCTGCCCTGCAATTCCTCGCGTGCAACCTCAAGCCAGTCTGCAAACTGAGGCACATCAAAATCCTTTAAAAAATCCAAACGGTGCTCACTCATACTGCAAGATAACAAACACGCATTCGTTTGTTCGATTGTTTTTTTAATTACCGAAACGGGGCTGTTGTTGAAAATTTTAAGCGCTTTGTATAACGAAAATTTTTTCAACAAAATCAAGTGCCTTTGTGCTTGTTTTCGTAAAACCTTTTTTCACATCTTTGTCTCCCTTTCTCCCCACGGAAGGTATCCTTAACCGCAACTATTCATGGTAGCAGATTGCACAACCCTTTGGAACGACTGTCTCGAAGTGATACGGGAGCAAGTCGGAGAAGAAAATTATTCTACATGGTTTAAGCCCATTGTTCCGGTACAGGTTGAGGGAGATGTATTGACCATACAGGTGCCTTCGCAATTTTTTTACGAATGGCTGGAGGATAATTATGTTCCGGTTCTCAAAAAAGCGCTTCAAAAAGTATTGGGTGCCAACGGTAGATTAGAATATTCCGTGATTGTGGATAGCGGAAATACCAATACACCGCCCGTTACGGTACATTATCCGAATGGCATGGGAGCCAGACGGGGAACCAATGGGATGGATAGCGAGTATTCTCCATTTACTTATAAGGCATTGAATGCGCAAACGGTCAATTCCCGACTAAACCCGAATTACACGTTTGATAATTTTGTGGAGGGAGACTGTAACCGGCTTGCCCGCTCTGCCGGGCTTGCCGTGGCCAAGAAGCCGGGAGTAACCTCGTTTAATCCGCTCATGCTCTATGGTGGTGTTGGCGTTGGTAAAACACACCTGGTGCAAGCCATAGGCAATGAAATCCGAAATAGCATGCCCGAAAAAATTGTGTTATATGTTGATCAGAACGATTTTACAACACAATTCCTGAATGCGTTACAGAATCATAAACTTCAGGATTTTCAGAATTTTTACCTCCAGGTAGATCTGCTGATCCTCGATGATGTGCAGTTTCTGGCAGGCCGGGAGAAGACCCAGGAAATGTTTTTCCACATTTTCAATCAGCTTCATCAATCGGGTAAGCAGGTGATTATGACCAGCGATTGCCCCCCACGCGACATGAAGGGATTTCAGGAGCGATTACTCTCACGCTTTAAGTGGGGTCTCACGGCCGATTTACAGGAACCCGACTTTGAAACCAAATTAGCCATTATTCATCGAAAAATGCAGGCTGACGGGATTGCAATCCCAACAGAAGTGGCGGAATACCTTGCCTATAGCGTGGATACAAACCTCCGCGACATGGAAGGCGTGCTCAACTCACTCATCTTCCATGCCACATTGCTGAAAAAAGAAATTGACCTTGACCTTGCCAAAGAAGTTCTTAAAAACATAATCAAGGAAATTCAGGCCGATGTGAGTGTTGACTTCATTCAAAAAACGGTTTCCGAGTATTTTAAGGTTGATCTCGAAACGATGAAAGGTAAGATTAAGAAACGCGAAATCGTAATTCCCCGGCAGGTGGCTATGTACTTCTGTAAGCGGTACACGCAATTAACACTCGCCTTAATTGGTGAAAATTTTGGAGGTCGCGATCACAGCACCGTTATTCACGCCCTTGAATCGGTTGAAGATATGATGAAAACCGATGCTAACTTCAAATCCTCCGTAGAAGAGTTGGGCAAAAAGCTTAAGCTGCGCATGAATTAATTGCCATATAGCGTTTTAAAAAGGGGTATCTGAAAAAGTACCCCTTTTTTATTTCACCGGATAATGAACGGGATCTCTACCTGTTGCTTGGAACTGTTCACACCATAGATGTAGCCCCGGCCTTTATACTTCTCAAAGAAATCAATCACTTCTTCAGGCTCCCTCACCTTTACACGGTTAATGGCAATAATGGTAAAGTTTTCAGGAACACCAATTTGCTTAAGCACGCTCCTGTCCTTAATCTTAAACACTTTAATTCCATAGTCAGTTGCTTCCAACTCAGCACCCAGCGAGGCAGATGAGAAAATTTTTCGCTTTACAATTTCGGTGGTGCCCGATTTATTCACTAAAGTAATGGTTGCGGTGAGTGTTTTGTTTTCGCGGATGTAGGTAACCACAATCCTGTCGCCCGGGTAGCGGTAGGCCAGTTCTTCCTCAAAGGCGCTCTGGCTGTTTACCTCGGTAGCATTTAGTTTTATAATTACATCACCAGGTTTCAGGCCGGCTTTTAGGGCGGGGCCTTCCTTATCCAGGCTTTCAACAAGCACACCTTTAAAGGTTTCCACATCCGTTTTAAGGTCGTATTTCCGTGCATTTTGAAAGTTGTATTCGATAACGTTTCCTCCAAACAATGCCTTTTGAACAACACCATATTTAACCAGGTCATCAAATACTTTACGGACAATATCAACCGGAACGGCAAAAGCATAGCCGGTATAGCTGCCGGTACGCGAAAGAATAGCCGTGTTGATTCCCACCAGTTCACCGGCTTTGTTCACAAGTGCCCCCCCGCTGTTTCCCGGATTGATGGCGGCATCGGTTTGAATAAATGATTCAATCGGGAATTTATCTTCCAGAATGCCGATCCGTCTTCCTTTGGCGCTAACAATTCCAGCGGTAACGGTTGATGAAAGCGAAAAGGGATTGCCCACAGCCACTACCCACTCACCAACCTGAACATTTTTGGATGATCCGGGCGTAATGGCAGGCAGGTTACTCTCTTCAATTTTTAAAACAGCCAGGTCGGTTGAAGGGTCGGTGCCGATAAGTTCGGCCGGGTAAACCTTCTTGTTATACATTACTTCAATTCGTTCAGCAGCTTCGATAACGTGATTGTTGGTAATGATGTACCCATCAGGGCTAAAAATTACGCCAGAGCCGCTGCTTACCTGCGTTTGTGTTGTTGTTCCTCCAAAAAACCAATCGAACGGGGAGTAGGAAGTGCCCTTAAAAATACTGTTGATATAGACCACGCTGGGAATGGCCTTGTTGGCTGCTGTGCTGAAATCGGGCAATTCCATTACCGATGAAGTGGCGGGAGGTTGTGGACTTATTACGGGGCTATCGGGCGATTTGTAATGCACCTGGGTGAACAGGGTATCAGGCTCAGGTTTATCTCCGGTTTCTTTGATAAAGAATCGATAACTCATGTAGGCGCCAGCCATGCCGGCCAGAAATCCCACCACAATAATCTTAAGTGTATTTGTCATTTTTATTATTTGATTTGATGAGCAGGAACCAACAAAAGTTGAACCATGCATTTAATTTTAACGATGATCCGCAAAGATACCAACGTAGTCCATTTAAAAATCATTGCGGGCTTTTGACCCGGATATCAATTCTTTACTTTTGGCCGCTATGGGAATCCGCTCGGTACTTGCAAAACCGTTTGCCGCTTATGTGGCCGCACAAACCCGGATGTGGGCAAGCCGGCCCGGCCCGGTTCAGCAGCAAACCCTGAAAAAAATTATCCGGCAGGCAAGCTATACGGCTTTCGGAAAAGATCACGGATTTCTCTCTATTCAATCCTACGAAGACTTTAAAAAACAGGTGCCCGTTCGCGATTATGAACAACTGAAGCCTTACATCGACCGGATTTTAACAGGCGAGGCCGATGTGCTGTGGAAGGGCAAGCCCGCTTACCTGGCCAAAACTTCGGGCACTACTTCGGGCACCAAGTACATTCCTATTTCGCATGAGTCAAAATACAGCCATTTTATAAGTGCCCGCAATTCAACGCTAAGTTATGTACACCAAACCGGCAATGCATCCTTCCTCGATGGCAACCTGATTTTTCTTTCGGGTAGCCCGGAGTTGGAAGAGATTGCGGGAATAAAAACCGGAAGGCTTTCGGGAATATCGAACCACCTGGTGCCAGCGTATTTACGCACCAACCAAAAGCCATCGTATAAAACCAATTGTATTGACGATTGGGAAGAAAAGCTTGAACGGATTATCGATGAAACCCTTGCGGCCAATATGACCCTCATTTCAGGTATTCCGCCCTGGGTACAAATGTATTTTGACCGGATCCAGGCCCGAACCGGAAAAAAAATTAAAGAGGTATTCCCTAATTTCTCGGTGTTCGTTTATGGAGGCGTAAACTTTGAACCTTACCGGGCAAAACTTGAGGAGTCGATCGGCAAAAAGGTTGACTCCATTGAAACCTACCCGGCTTCCGAGGGATTTATCGCTTACCAGGATTCGCAGCATGATCCGGGCTTGCTGCTGTTGTTAAATAACGGTATGTTTTTCGAGTTTATCCCAGTTGAAGAATATTTCAATGAGAACCCTGCACGATTGAATATTGAGGAAGTGGAGCTCGGTAAAAACTATGCACTCATTATCAATAGCAATGCCGGCCTGTGGGGGTACTCCATAGGCGATACGGTAAAATTTATTTCCAAAAATCCATACCGGTTGCTCGTAACGGGGCGCATCAAACATTTTATATCGGCATTTGGTGAGCATGTTATCGGAGAAGAAGTGGAAAAGGCCATGAAAAACGTCCTGCAAAAATTTCCAGAAACTGAATTGACGGAGTTTACCGTGGCGCCTCAGGTTAACCCGACTGATGGGCTGCCCCACCACGAGTGGCTTGTTGAATTTAGCCGGATGCCGCATAATCCTGTTGCCTTTGCCTTGGAACTGGATAACCAAATGCGCCAATTGAATGTTTACTACAATGACCTGATTACAGGAAGTATATTGCAACCCTTGCGGGTAACCACGCTCAAACAAAATGCATTTGTTGAGTATATGAAAGGGCAGGGTAAATTGGGTGGACAAAACAAAGTACCCCGGCTTTCCAATGACCGCAGAATTGCCGATGACCTTAGCCAATTTAAAATATCGTAATAGTTTTTGAACGTGAAAAAACACATTGCCCTTCTTGGTTCTACCGGCTCTATCGGAACGCAGGCGTTGGAAGTAATTCGTTCACACTCCGATCAGTTTGTGGTGGAAGTACTCACCGCACAGAACAATGCCGACTTGTTGATTCAGCAAGCCATTGCTTTTAAGCCCAACGTGGTGGTAATCGGTAACGAAGCGTATTATCAAAAAGTGAAAGCAGCGCTTGTGCCGCATGATATAAAAGTTTATGCAGGGGAAAATGCACTGTGTTCGGTGGTTCAAATGGAAACGGTTGATATGGTACTCACCGCTTTGGTGGGATATTCGGGTTTAAAGCCCACGATAAAAGCTATTGAAGCCGGTAAGCCCATTGCGCTGGCCAATAAAGAAACCCTGGTTGTTGCCGGTGAATTAATTACCAGCCTGGCTCGCGAAAAAGGGGTAAACATTTACCCGGTTGATTCAGAACACTCAGCCATTTTTCAATGCCTTGCAGGAGAATTTCACAACCGTATCGAAAAAATAATCCTGACAGCCTCCGGAGGCCCTTTTCGCGGCAAGAAAAAAGAGGAGCTTGCTGATGTAACGCGCGCGCAGGCGTTGAAGCATCCCAACTGGAACATGGGTGCAAAAATTACAATCGATTCAGCTACGCTCATGAACAAGGGCCTTGAAGTAATTGAGGCCAAATGGCTTTTCGGACTCAGCGCAGAGCAGGTTGAAGTAATTGTGCATCCGCAATCCATTATTCATTCCATGGTACAATTCGAAGATGGGTCCATCAAAGCGCAAATGGGTTTGCCCGATATGCGCCTGCCCATCCAGTTTGCGCTTACTTACCCTGACCGGCTCAAGTCAGATTTTCCACGCTTTAGCTTTACCGACTATCCCCAGCTAACCTTTGAGAAACCCGATATGGAAACTTTTCGTAATCTTGCATTGGCTTTTGAGGCGCTGAGACGGGGCGGAAATATGCCCTGCGTGCTTAATGCTGCCAATGAAGTGGCTGTGGCGCAATTCCTGAGCGACAAAATCGGTTTTCTGAAAATGTCGGAGATGGTGGAACGATGCCTGGGAAAAATGCATTATATCCAGAATCCTTCCCTGGAGGATTATGTGCTTACAGATAAAGAAACAAGGGTCAAAGCTTTAGAACTGATAAACTGATGGATTGGATGATTTCGCTTGCCCAGCTGTTGCTGAGCATTTCAATTTTGGTAGCCGTACACGAATTAGGCCACTTGGTGGCAGCCAAATATTTCGGCATGCGCGTGGAGCAGTTTTCCATTGGGTTCCCTCCCAAAATCTGGTCGTTTAAAAGTGGCGATACCGAGTATGCCATCAGTTCTATTCCACTCGGTGGATATGTGAAGATTTCCGGAATGATTGACGAATCGCTGGATACAGAAGCCATGAAGCAGGAACCCCAGCCGTGGGAATTCCGGTCAAAGCCTGCCTGGCAACGACTTATTGTAATGCTTGGCGGTATTATTGTAAATGTGCTGGTGGGTATTCTTATTTTCATCGGTATCACCTACATCTATGGTGATTCCTACCTGCTCAAAGACAAGATCAACGAAAATGGTGGCTTTGCTGTGGGTGCTGCCGGTGAGAGCATCGGCCTCCAAACCGGTGACCAGATTGTAAAGATCAATGGCCGGGATTACCGGTATTTTCAGGAGTTGGTTGATCCAAACAACCTGCTGGCCGACAACTCCACGTATACCGTTATGCGAAATGGTAAAGAAGTGGTGATCTCCATCCCACCGGATTTTATACAGAAATTTAATCGCAAAGACGGCCTCACCAATTTTTTATGGTATCGGTTTCCTTCAGTAGTGGAAGAAGTAGTGCCGGGATCCATAGCGGCACGTGTGGGCCTGCAGAAAGGGGATGTCTTGAAAGAAGTGAACGGCCTGCCGGTTTATTACCATGATGAAGTGAACAAAATGGTGAGGTCCCGAACGGATTCGGTTTCCTTTACGGTTGAGCGCGCAGGTAAGTTGCTTTCTTTCAACGAAGCCTTTACCGGGCAGCAGGCCATTGGGTTTTATTCCCAGCTTCCTAAGGATTTCCTGAGTGAGGCGGAAGAGCGTATTCAGTACGGATTCTTTCAATCCGTTCCGATTGGCACCACCCGTGCGTTCACCACACTGGTGGTTCAGGTAAAAGCATTCGGAAAAATTATATCGGGAGTACTTTCACCAAAGGAGTCGCTATCGGGGCCTATTGGCATTATGCAGGCGTTTGGCCGCACTTGGGATTGGGAACGCTTCTGGTCGTTAACCGGTGTGCTTTCACTGGTGCTGGCATTTATGAACCTATTGCCTATTCCTGCCCTGGATGGTGGGCACGTAATGTTTCTGGGGTATGAAATAATATCGCGAAGAAAGCCATCCGATAAATTCCTGGAGCGCGCTCAAAAGGTGGGCATGGTATTTTTGCTTACGCTTATGGTACTGATATTTGCCAACGACATTATCAAGCTGGTGAGCAACCTGTCGCAATAGCGTTAGTGATCGGAAAAGATCCTTACCACCTCGAATTCCACCCTGCGGTTAAGCCTGCGATCTTCTTCAGTTTTTTCTTCAACGATGGGCCTCGATCCGCCATATCCAGTTGCCGATATACGGGCTGGGCTGATGTTATAGGTGTACGTGAGATAGGCCTTTATAGCATCGGCCCGGGCCTGCGAAAGCCGAAGGTTGGCATCGGGTTTACCTTCCGAGTCGGTATGCCCGCTAATCACCAACCGCAGGTGGGGGTGGTCAATTAAAAAGTTGGCCAGCTTATTCAAGTCGCTATGCATTGCAGGTAGAATATCAGCTTTACCGCTTTCAAACTCCAGCGATTTAAAGGCAATCTTACTCTCCAGGGGTTGGGTTTGCTTATTGATTTCCAGGTCACCATCCATAAAGAAGATTTCTTCAATGCGAAAGAATTCATCGCCCTGGATGATGAGCAGGTAGTTGCGCTTGTTGATCAGCTGGAAATCAAAGCTTCCGTCAGGCCGGAGAAATTTCGGTGCCACTTCTATACCATAGTCCAGATCAATAACAGATACAATGCCTTTCATGGGGTTGCCGGTCTGGCTATTGGTTAATGTACCTTTTAATTGAGCCACAGCTTCGGGCTGTGCTTCCATGGGTACCGGAAAGGAGAACAGGTCAAGATTTTTCGGGTCATCGCTTTCGGAGCGGGCGTAATAGAGTTCCTTCGATTGCGAATCGATGGTGAAGTAATACTCACTTCCCGGTCCATTCACCAGCGGCCCTATATTTTTAGGTTCGCCCCATTGGTTGCCTTGCTTGTATGATTTATAAATATCAAAGTCGCCAAAGTTCAGGGGATGGCCATTCGAACTGAAGTACAATACGTTGAACGTATGATGAAAAAAGGGACTCACTTCCGATTGGCGGGTGTTGATGATTGGCCCGATGTTCTGTGCTTTTTGCCAAGTGCCGGTGGCATCTTTTACTGAAAAATAAATGTCGGTTTGGCCGAAGCCGCCAACTCTGTCCGAAACAAAAAAAAGGGTATCCCCCGAATGGGAGAGCGAGGGGTGCGAATCCCAGTAAATGGAATTAATAGCGGGGCCCATGTTGCGAACGTTACCCCACGAGTTGTTGGGCATACGATCGGCAACAAAAATATCGCAATCTCCTTTGGGTTCGGTTTTACAGCGTGCGAAGTATAAGTGTTTACCATCATGACTCAGGCAAGCCGAGCCTTCGTTGTCGCTGGTATTGATATCCCTGAACTCCTGTGCATCCATCCATAAACCGAATTCGCGCACACTGTAGAATAAATCTTCATCGTATTTCCGTTCAATCAGGGTGGCATGCATATTTCGCTTTGATGTGAACAACAGCAGTGTATCCACATTACCAATCGTTGGGGCATAATCTTCTTTTACTGAGTTGATGCCAATACCCATGTTAAGAAAAACACCATGGGGTGGGCGGAGCGTATCAATTTCTTTTCGGTACTCCACGAGTTGATAATACTGATCCAGCGGAACAAAATAATCGCGTTGGTTTTCAGTAAGTACATCGTACTCGTATTGAATTTTTTCGAGATCGGTATTGGGGTGGTGGTGTTTAAGAGCCAGTTTGTAGAGCAGCACCGCTTCACCCTTGGGGCCGAATTTCTCTGCGAGTTTAGCCAACTGCCAAAGCATGGATGTATTGCGGGAAAAATTATCGATCCCAAAATTGCCCACATAGGATTTTAATTCATGGTAAAGCGCCTCCCCGGCTGAGGAGGCCTCCAATTGCCTGATGCGGGTAAGTTTGTCACGGTCGGAGTAATAGGGAACCTTATTGATGTTAGGAAATGCGAAAATGTCAGATTGGCTGTAGCTTGTCAGGCTGTCGTTTACTTGCACTATGCCAGCGTTCTTCAGCTTTTCCTTTTTTTTCTGTGCGTAAATAGGAAATAGAGCGAGCAGGTAAATGCCTATAAAACAGTTTAAAAAATAGGTTTTCACTGGACCATAGTTAACTAAAAAGTACGTCTTCACTAAAGTTGAAACAATTTTGCTTCTTTTACAACGTATTGGCACTGCTATTGTCAGAATTATGCCCCTGTATTCATTAGCTCTTAGAACTGTTATTAGATGCCAATTTGACACTGCCTTTCATGTTTAAAAATATGCCCATACAACTTGTTCAGGACGATGGCGATGAACTGATCCAGATGATTAATCCTGAACAGGAGAGTGATTTGAAACCTGAAGACCTGGCCAGTGAACTCTCTATTTTGCCGATAAAAAATACGGTACTCTTTCCGGGTGTGGTTATACCCATTACGGTAGGCAGGCAAAAATCCATTAAGCTGGTAAAGAAGGCCTACCAGGGAGACCGCATCATTGGAGTTATCGCTCAAAAAAATGCACAGGCTGAAGAGCCCTCCGTTGATGAATTGTACCGCACCGGCACCGTTGCACGGATTATTAAAATGATTGTGTTGCCTGACGGAAACACCACAATCATCATTCAGGGTAAAAACCGGTTTCATGTAACCGATTTTGTTCAGGAGGAACCATGGCTTTCGGCACACATTACACTGCATCGTGAAGCGCCCCTTGAATTAACAAAGGAAGCTAAAGCACTCGTGCAGTCACTGCGCGAATCTGCTTTTAAGATTTTACGGCTTAACCCCGAAATTCCCCAGGAAGCACACATTGCGTTGGATAACATACAGAGCGTACCTTTCCTGATTCATTTCTTATCGTCTAATCTTAATGTTGAAGTGGCCGATAAGCAGAAAATTCTGGAGACGGAAAATATTATCGATCGCGGAACGCTGTTGCTTCAGTTTATGCTTCGTGAAATCCAGATGCTGGAAATCAAGAACGAAATTCAAAAGAAAGTTCATACGGATATTGACCAACAGCAGCGTGATTATTTTCTGAGACAACAGATAAAAGTACTGCAGGATGAATTAGGTTACGATACACCCGATAAGGAAATTGAAGCGCTTCGCAAAAAGGGCGAACAAAAGAAATGGGCAAAACCGGTTGCTGATCATTTTAACAAGGAGCTTGATAAATTGCTCAGGGTAAATCCGCAGGCAGCCGAGTATCCGGTGTTGATGAATTATGTGGAATTTATGCTGGAGTTACCCTGGGGTGAGTACACCCTCGATGACTTCGACCTGAAAAAAGCCAGAAAGATTCTTGATGCCGATCACTTCGGACTTGAAAAAGTAAAGACCCGCATTCTTGAATACCTTGCCGTACGTAAACTCAAACAAGATATGAAAGGGCCCATTCTGTGTCTTTACGGTCCTCCGGGTGTTGGGAAGACATCGCTGGGTCGCTCAATTGCAAAGGCACTGGGCCGCAAATACGTGCGCATGTCGTTAGGCGGTGTGCATGACGAAGCGGAGATACGCGGCCACCGCAAAACCTATGTCGGGGCCATGCCGGGTAAAATTTTACAAAACATAAAAAAAGCGCAGTCATCAAACCCGGTGTTTATCCTGGATGAAATCGACAAGGTACGTGCCGATTTTCGTGGCGATCCATCCTCGGCCTTGCTGGAGGTGCTTGATCCTGAGCAAAACAGCACCTTTGGTGACAATTACCTTGAGGTTGAATACGATCTGTCTAAGGTGCTTTTTATTGCCACGGCAAACTCCCTCGACACCATTCACCCGGCTTTACGCGATCGCATGGAGATCATCGAAATCAGTGGCTATACGCTTGAGGAAAAAACCGAAATTGCCCTGCGGCATCTGGTGCCTAAACAGTTGGCCGAACACGGGTTGAAGGATGCAAACTGCAAATTTTCCCGTAATAGTATTGAAAAGATTATTGATCGGTACACCCGCGAATCGGGTGTGCGTAATCTCGAACGAAAAATCGGAGCCATCATCAGGCACATTGCCAAATCGGTGGCGATGGAGGAACCCTATTCAAAAGCGGTGGATGACTCCATTATCCGCAAAGCCCTGGGGCCGGAAGTTTTTGATGAAGAGCTGTACCAGGGCAATGCCATTGCAGGCGTTGTTACCGGCCTTGCCTGGACCCAGGCAGGTGGTGAGATTCTGTTTGTTGAATCGAGTTTGAGCAAAGGCAAAGGAACACTCACCCTTTCCGGCCAGCTTGGCGATGTGATGAAAGAGTCGGCAATGGCAGCGCTTTCGTACCTTAAGTCAAATGCCGAGGGGCTGGGTATCGACCCCCGCATTTTTCAACAATACGATCTTCACATTCATGTGCCGGCAGGCGCTGTACCCAAAGATGGACCCTCCGCTGGCATAACCATGTTCACATCGCTGGCTTCGATTTACACACAACGA
Source organism: Cyclobacteriaceae bacterium (assembly GCA_046294915.1). GTDB lineage: Bacteria > Bacteroidota > Bacteroidia > Cytophagales > Cyclobacteriaceae > UBA2336. The sequence goes on from JBKBOE010000003.1 coordinate 12,493, forward strand.
AAAGTAAAAGCCCGGCTGGCCATGTCGGGAGAAATAACGTTGCGGGGAAAAGTATTGCCGGTAGGGGGTATTAAAGAAAAGATACTGGCCGCCAAGCGCAGCGGAATCAGCGAGATCGTGCTCAGCAGCAAGAATAAGAAAGACATTGATGAAATTGAGAAGACCTACCTGAAAGGCCTCCGGTTCCACTTTGTCGATACCGTTGATCAGGTCTTGAAAGTTGCCCTGATGAAGGAAAAAGTTAGCCGGCCGATTCGGTTTATGTTGTCCGACCAGAAGAGTGCCAACTGAAATCAGGCAAATTTTCAGTAGCCTTGCAGGGTTGAAAACTTACATCGTCATAGCATTGATTCTCGTGGCAAGTTTTGCATGGGCGCAAACGGGCGGAAATGCGTCATTTCAGTTTTTGGAAGTTCCGGCCCATGCCCGGCTGGGTGCACTTGGCGGTGTTAATGTTTCGCTGGCCGATCTGGATATAAATTTTGTATTCAACAACCCAGCTTTGGTTGGCGACACCCTTGCTGGCCAGGCCTCTGCAGGGTACCACTTTTACCTTGCCGATATCGGTCAGGCTACGTTTACCTACACACATGATTTCAGAAAGGCCGGTGTGCTCACCTTCGGGGTGCGGCATGTTAATTATGGAGAAGTGGCGGGGTATGATGCTGCCGGCATGGAAACAGGTTTATTCAAGTCCGGTGAAACGGAAATTCTGCTGGGGAAATCGCATCAGGTGGGTGTGTTCCGGTTAGGGGTTAATCTTAAAGGCGTATTCTCCAACGTTGCCGGTTTTCGGGGTTCGGCCCTGGTTGCTGATGTGGGCGGTCTGTTTGTTCATCCTAATCAATACCTGGTAGCCGGACTTGTGATTCGAAATCTTGGATTTGTTTTGCATGAATTTTCCGAGACCAGCAATACCATCCTGCCCTTTGATGTTCAGCTAGGTACAACCTTTAAGCCCGAACATATGCCGGTGCGGTTTTCAACTACCTTGTTTAACCTGGCCAACCTGGGTAAGGCCTATCGCGATCCCTCCCTGGTTACCGAGTTTTTCCGGCATCTTAATGTCGGGGCGGAATTGCTTATTCATAAAAACGTAAACCTCTTAATCGGCTACAATGGCCTGAGGCAGCAGGACCTTAATGATTTAAATGGAAGCGGAATGCGCGGTTTTACATTTGGTTTTTCCGTTCGATTGAAGCAGGTAGAATTTGTTGCAAACCGGGCCAGTTACCGTGTAGGTAATGCTGCATACGCATTCACGCTAAATGTGAACACCAAAGCAATGTTGATGAAAAGAAAAGAAGTATGATGACGATGAACCACTTAACACCCCAGCAGATTGTTGATGAATTAGATAAGTACATAGTTGGACAAACGGAAGCCAAAAGAAATGTGGCAATTGCTTTGCGCAACCGATGGAGAAGGATGAATGTTCAATCAGAATTGCGTTCAGAAATTATCCCGAACAACATTCTGATGATCGGTGCTACCGGTGTTGGTAAAACTGAAATTGCCCGCAGGCTGGCCAAATTGGCCGATGCCCCGTTTGTAAAAGTGGAGGCCTCTAAGTTTACCGAAGTAGGGTATGTTGGGCGCGATGTGGAAAGCATGGTGCGCGACCTGGTAGAACAATCGGTTAACCAGGTGAAAGCCCGGAAGAAAGAAGAAGTGCGCGACAAAGCAGCACAGCTTGTGGAGGATGCAATTCTCGATGCCTTAATTCCCCCTATGCGCCCACAGCCCATGCGTGCCGGCTTTGGAAACCAGGCCGATGTGCCAGCGGGTGAGATTCCTATGACCGACACGGAACTCAATGAGCGCACCCGTAATTTATTCAGGGAGAAACTCAAAAACGGGGAGTTGGAAGAACGCAAGATTGAAATCACCATTAAGCCTACGGGTAATCCCAATATCGGAATGATTGGTGCAGGCATGATGGACGAGGTTTCAATGATGAATCTGCAGGAAATGCTAAGTGGTATGCTGCCTAAAAAAGCCAAAAAGAAGAAAGTTACCGTTGCAGAAGCCCGGCAGATTTTGTTAGAGGAGGAAGCTGCCCGGCTGATAGACATGGACGAGGTGAAAGAAGAAGCAATCAGGCTGGCAGAAAATTCAGGCATCATCTTTATTGACGAGATTGACAAGGTAGCTTCGGGTTACAAAAAGGGCGGAGGAGGTCCTGATGTGAGCAGGGAAGGTGTTCAGCGCGACCTGTTGCCCATTGTAGAGGGAAGTACGGTAAATACCAAGTACGGTGTAATTAAAACAGACCACGTGCTGTTTATTGCAGCCGGAGCCTTTCACATCAGCAAGCCCTCTGATCTGATCCCTGAGTTGCAGGGCAGGTTTCCGATCCGGGTTGAGCTTAGTAACCTCACGCAGGATGACTTTGTGCGCATTCTGAAAGAACCCCGAAATGCACTTACGCGCCAATACCAGGCCCTGTTTGAGGCCGAAGGGGTGTCCCTTTCATTTACCGATGATGCAATTGAAGAAATTGCCCGCACAGCGTTTACCCTGAATGCCGAAGTTGAAAATATCGGAGCCAGGCGCCTGCAAACCGTGATGAGCCGTTTATTAAACGAATTTTTGTTTGATGTGCCCGACAAGATTTCAGCAAACTCCACGATCCGTGTTGATGCTGAACTGGTCAAGGAAAAACTCAGCGCCCTGTTAAAGAACAAAGACCTTAGCGAATATATTCTTTGAAACGGTTTTTAGTTCTGCTTTTGATTGTGCCCAACGTGTATTCGGGGTTTAGCCAACAGCCGGATTCGCTGCGCTCGTATTACATCCAGGAATATCCTGATCATTTTTTTATCTGGCCCGTATTAAAACAGCGCTCTCTTACCTTCGATATACAGGATAAGCAGGAGACCGAACGTAAAATTGAATTTATTCCCAATAACAAATTTACCCTGGGTGCCGGCTTTTATATTTTTGATTTAGGGTTTGAAGTTACTTTTGCAATACCGCTGGCCGAAAACAGCAAATCGATTTATGGTGAGTCCACTGCACGCGATGTGCAACTTAATATTCTTTCAAAAAAGTGGGGTGCCGATGTGTACTATCAGAAATACAGCGGGTTTTATATAAAGGATAGCGACAACCCCGTGCCAAATGGTCAGCCTTATCCGCAGCGCTCCGATTTAACTACACGAAACTTTGGTGTTTCGGGCGTTTATATTTTTAACCACCGTAAGTTTTCCCTTCGTTCCTCGTTCACCTATGCCGAACGGCAGTTGCGAAGCAGGGGCTCGTTTCTGCTTTACAGTACGGTCAATTCCTTCAAGCTGTCTGCCGATTCCGCACTGCTTGAAGCCGATGCTCAAAATGAATTAGGAACAGGTTCGGGTTTCAGAAAATTGAGGTACACTACGTTAAGTATTGCGCCCGGTTACTCGTACAACCTGGTGTGGCGCAATTTTTTCCTTAATGGTTCCATTGCTATTGGCCCTGCTCATCATTGGATCAACTACGAAGAGGAGTCGGGTTTTAAACGTGATGACATAAGCATCAACAGTACATCTACGCTTCGCCTGGCGTTAGGCTATAACAGCAACCGGTTTTTTGGCGGGGTAGGGCTTTCCCTGCAGGCCCGCACCGTTGTTTTTGATAATGTACAGGTAACCAACTCCACCAACTTGTTCAAAATACTTGTTGGTTATCGGTTCAGGGAGTTCGGAATCCTTAAAAAGCGGGTGTGGGATATTAATCCGCTAAAGTTTTAATCGGTTTGGTGCTTGGGGGAATCCACAAACAACAGTTCACAAGTACCGGCATCGGCCTCCAGCCAGGAATCCGTAATAAATCGGGCAGCAACCACTCCGCAGGTTGGCAGGTTTGGCAGATTGGCATGCATAATCTCGTTCACAAAATCGGTTAGCCCGGGGTTATGACCGAAAAGCATTACGGTGTCATATTTATTGTTAAGGTTTTGTATGATTTCCAAGATGGTTTCTGAATCGGCATGGTAAAGGCGTTTCTCGGTTTTTATTTTTTCTTTATCAAAACCAATTTCACCACTAATGCGTCTTGCGGTGGCTAAAGCCCGTTTTGCAGGACTACTCAGCAAAAGGTTTGGCTTTATGCCGCGTTCTTTAAGCCGCTTGCCCATACGGGGCGCATCTTTTCTTCCCCGGTCGTTCAGGGGGCGTTCAAAATCGCTTTGACCAGGATTATCCCAACTGGACTTTGCATGCCGGATTATGTAAAGTGTTTTCATGCCGTATAACCAAAGGTAATGAGCAACCTGCAAATCTGCTATCTTAGCGCGCCATGAAGCGATGGAAGAAACTAAGAAGGAAAATACGATACACTACGCTGTATGGGGTAATTCGGTTTTTAATTGTCTTGTCAGCCCTGTTCCCTCGAAAAGTGTGGTTATCTTTTTTTGGTTTTTTGGGGTACCTGGGTTTTTACCTGGCAGCCAGGTACCGGAAAATTGCCATTGCCAATTTAACCCTGGCGTATGGTAAAGAGAAGGATACCCGGGCACTGCGTGCGTTGGCTAAAAGGGTATTTGTTATGATCGGAAAAAATGCGGCAGAGGTGATCCGGTTATACCGGATTACTGACCGGGAAACCTATGAGAAATTTCGGGTCATACGCGGAATCGAAAACGTTGAGACAGCTTTTGCTAAAAAGCAGGGTGTTATTTTTTTAACGGCTCACCTTGGCGCCTTCGAATTATGTGCTACCGAGATGGCAATGCGCGGATACAACCCCCTGATTATTGGAACGGCCATGAAAGATAACCGGTTAACGGAGCTTCTCTGGCGCCAGCGCAGTAAACTGGGGGCCAAGGCTATTGAACGGGGCAAAGAAACTGTTCGGTTGCTGAAAACACTCAAGTCAGGAGGAACCCTTGCTATTTTAATTGACCAGGATACACGCGTTAAAAGTGTATTTGTTGACTTTTTCGGAAAGCCCTGCGCTACGCCAATAGGCGCTGCGGTTCTTTCAATGAAAACCGGAGCTTCGGTTATTCCTGTTTTTATTCACCTCCGCAGTGATGGTAGGCAGGAAGTGGCTTGTCTTCCTGAGGTGGAATTAATCCGGAGCGGCAACGAAGAACAGGATATCATTGCCAATACCCAAAAGTTTACAAACATTATTGAATCGGCTGTGCGCAAACATCCTGAACAGTGGTTATGGATCCATGAGCGCTGGAAGACAAAACCCGGAGAAGAAGAAGTGTGAAACAAAACTCCCTGTATTAATGCTTCGGGGTTCTGTGGCCCGGTTCCCATATTATGCGCAAGAATGAACTAAAGCGCTGGCTTTCGCGATTTACGGGTATTCCGGTTACTATCCCTATAAGAAAGTTATCCGCAATGCCTACCCTAATCTGTGGCCGTATTACCATGTCGAAATCTTCTTTATAGAGTTGTTTATTCACCTCCACGCCTATGAAGTTTCGCGTACCGGTAATCATGTAATGGAAATTGGAATTTATTTCAAAATGCCGGTTCCAGATTTTCGTAGTTGCGTTCTGTTCAAAACGGGGGCCCATGTAAACCAGTGTATGGTAATTGTTTGCGAAACGTTTTGCGACTATGAAAAACGGGTTAAAGATATTCCCCTTGAACAGGGGGTTGCCAAATTCCCGGAATGAAGAGAGTTCAAATTCATGAATATACCCCAATGCCATAGTGGTATTGAATTTATCAGAAACCCAGAATGACCACTGGGCGGCAAGTTTAAGGCTCTCCAGGCGACTTGATGGAACGGAATCGGCCTCAACGCCATTATGGGCCGCTACAATAGAGAAGGGAAGTTCTACCTCAAGTCCAAGGCGGTCAACCGGTGCAAACTCATATTCAACCAATGCCTCGTACGTATCGAATTTCACATTGTCTTTTATTCCGAGGCCTATGTTCCACTCCCGTTCACCTTTTCGGGCGCCCAGGTCACGAATCAGGTCAATGTACAACGGTTCGGCATGAAGCACCTTAATCCGGCCATTTCTGGTTTCTACTTCAGAAATGTAGAGGCTGTCGAGCCGCTGGTGAACTAATTTAAGGCTATCGGTTTCCTGCGCCCAGGTAAGCAGGGGTGGTAAAAAAAGGATAAGAAAAATACTGTTACGTGCAAGTGAGCGGTTAAAAAAAGGGATATGTGTTAAGTACATAAGAAAACAAATCATAACAGGTTCAGTATAGCGATGAAAACATTCCGGTTGGCTGCCCAACCCCCGGTAATCAATTTTATAAAACGATAATCGTTAGGAATCTACGGGCGATCAGGCCGGTTGTGGAGGAGGGGTTTCGCGTTCGGATGTGAAAGAGGAATACAAGCCCTTGAACCTTGTGCAGGGTATGGTGAAGTTTTGGATGGTACAATGCAGAAAAGGGTTACCTGAGTTTGAAAAGTATAAGAAAATTGATGTTACGGAAGACTCCTGATCGTTCTCAGGAGTATCTGTAATGGCGCCCTCTATGTTCAGCACTTCTTCCAGTAGTAATTCAGAAAAACTTTCAATCTCTTGTTCGGTTTGGGAGTACCTGCAGTTTGCTGACATGGTAATGGTATTCAAACTGAAATTCAGAATGGTGAACAGCAACATAACTGCTGTGCCCTGTTGTAACCCCATGTACCGGAACAGACTCATCTCTAAGTACTGCAAATATAGACGGGTGAAACGAAAATCATTCCGGTTATTTTTTGAAGATAAAATAAACGGCCAGTATCAGAAAGATGAAACCGATCAGGTGGTTCCATCGGAAGGTTTCGTTTTTAAACAGAAGGAGAGAGAAAAATACAAACACCACCAACGTAATTATCTCCTGAATCACTTTTAACTGCACCAGTGAAAAAGGGCCACCATAGGTTTTAAACCCGATGCGGTTGGCCGGCACCTGAAGCAGGTATTCAAAGAAGGCAATACCCCAACTGATAAGGATAATGGTAAACAACGGCAGGCTCTCGCTCCATTTCATTTCTTTAAACTTCAGGTGACCATACCAGGCCAGCGTCATAAAAGTGTTGGAGAGGATGAGTAAAGCGATGGTTAAAGCTCCTTTCATAGGGGTTAGCACAATTACTGTTTTCTGAGTTTCCGTTCCCACGTATAGGCTTCTTTAAGCCGTCTAAGTTCTCCGTTTTTTATGAGCAATCCCAGGCGCTCGTTCATCGGCCCTTGCGATGTTAAATGGAACTGCCCGCATTCCTCGCACAGGTAATACGATACCGGCCCGTTACCCCTCTCGAAAGCGAAGTGAATATGGGCTTCGATCAGGGCTTCTTCAGCAAGCGCTGCCGAAGTATATGATCGTTTTCCACTGGAGCACTTGTGCATAATTCAAAACAAGGCTCCAAAGTAATTATGGCGACCTGAAGAACCAAAACTTATTGCTGCCATTAAACCATTGCCATTACGCACCATCTAACAGCTAAAATAAGTTGAACAAACTCAACGGTTATGAAAAAGGTAATGATCGCGATGCTCATCGGGATGGTGGGAATTGCAAGCCAGGTGAATGCCCAGGTACGACCAAGTGTGGATCAGCGCGAAGCGGTAGTAATCGCCAGCCACGCCCGCTTGCGTCAGGCCGAGGTAACTAAGCAACGGGTTGAGCAGGCGCGTTTGAATCATCAGCGCATTGAGCAGGCGCGCATTAACCAGGCCCGGTTGAAGCATGAGCGTATTAAAAAAGCCCGCGTGAAGCATGCACGGGTTAAACATGCCCGCATTAAAGCTGCCCGCGAAGGTGCCGCTGATGAACAGGTAGGCAACCAGCACCCCAGGCGCAGGTATTTTCATTGGATGAAAAGAAAGCGGACGGCCGGGCAGTTTACTTCAGAAAATCTTCCTCCCGGAAATTGATTGAGTGTAATAAATCTTAAGCGGACCTAAATCGTCCGCTTTTTTTTTGACGGATTTACCGGTGCATATTGAGTAAAGCAATTTAGTAAATTGCCGGCACACCTTGTGGGTATGACTACGCTGTTGCGCACCATGGTATTGACGGGAATAAGTGCCTGTTTATGTGCCTGTATTTTAGCACAATCTGTAAAAACCGATAGCCTGAAGCAAATCGTTCAGACATCAACCGATGATTCGGTTAAGGCCGCAGCACTCCTGCAACTTGCTTTTCAATCAATTTTCAATGATTCTAAAACCGCCTGGCAGCAACTTGCCGAAGCACAGCAGTTGCTTTCCGGAAAAGCCCTGCCTTACCTTCATGTTCATGCCACGTATGTCAAAGCCGTATATTTCGATGTAACCGGAGCAGCCGACTCGGCACGGTTTTATTTTGAAAGCGGGCTTACCCGGGCCAAGATGCACCAATTTGCCGATTTGGAAGTTAAATTTCTTAATGGCCTGGGCCTGAACAACTGGAACCGCGGATACTATCAGACTGCCCTTGATTTATTTCTGCAGGTAAACGATCGCAATCAGCAACTCGATAAAGCAAAGCAGATTCCGGCCAGCACTCCTCTTAACAATATCGGGTTAATCTATCAGGAAATGGGTTTGTACGATAAGGCGCTGGAATATCATAACAAAGCGCTGCGCATACGCCTGAGTGAGCCTTCCCTGCTTGCGCAGGCCGCTACCTCCTATAATAATATGGGCATCTGTCTTTATCATTTAAAAAAATACAAAGAAGCAGAAGAGGTGTACCGCAAAGGGCTTGAACTGGCCCGGCAGCATAAATTTATGCGGCAGTATTACGACCTTGCCGGAAACATGGCCAACACCCTGGCAGCCATGAACCGCTATGAGGAAGCGCAGCAATTTAATCTTGATGTCCTTCATCACGATCCATCCGTTAAACTTCCGGATAAATTTTTAATGAACATTTCTTCGGCAGCGGCCGGCATTTATCTGAACCTGGGAAAACCACACGCTGCCCTGCCCCTTATTGAAAAAGGACTTAACTTGGTTAAAGAAAAACCTGAACTGGAATTCTATGCATCTGATTTATACCGTTATTCGGCTGCCTATTACTATGGGCAAGGCGATGCCCAGCGCGGAAGGCACTATGCTGATAAACAGCAGGAGGTACTGGAACAACGCTTTTCCAAACGCAATGCCGAAAGCCTTGCCGAGATGGAAGTGAAATATGAAACGGCTGAAAAAGAGAGGCAGATACTGGATCAGCAGCTGGTCATTGAACATAACAACCTCTTACTGGCTAGGCAGCGCAATCAGAATATACTGCTCACCGCATCGGTGATTATTCTTCTTCTGCTGGCAGTTACCGGGTATATTTATTTCCGGGCACGGCAGAAAACCCGAGAGCAGAAGTTGCTCCTGCATGAAAAGCAACTGCGCCTGGATGCCGTAATGCAGGCTACCGAAGAAGAACGCCAGCGCATTGCCCGCGACCTTCACGATGGTATCGGGCAACAGCTGAGTGGGATCATCCTGAGAATGGAAACTATTTTGCACAATAATGACAATGCGCAACAGAAGCCAACCTTATACGAACTTGCTCAGCATTTGCGTAGCGCCACTTCCGAAGTACGCACCTTGTCACATCAGATGATGCCACGCGCACTTACCGAACTGGGCCTTGTGCCGGCCATCAGCGACTTGCTTAACCGCACCTTTGCCGGCTCGTCTATTCAGTGTGCATTTCAGCATCACCTGGTATCCGATCGGTTTGATCCAAAAATCGAACTTACCATATTCCGGGTGGTGCAGGAACTTATCAATAATATCATCAGGCATTCCAGGGCGGGTAAGGTATCGGTAAACCTGCTGCGGCTGAAAGACAAAGTGCGGCTTACCGTTGAAGATGACGGTGTAGGTTTTGAACCAGTTGCTGCGCACAATGGTTACGGCCTGATGAACATTCGCAGCCGGGTAGAAAGTGTAAACGGGTCGGTTCTGTTTGAGCACAACGAAAATGCCGGCACCCTGGTAACCGTTACTATTCCAATGAATCATCAATATGCGTAAAGGCACTCTATATCTGGTTGACGATCATCAACTGGTAATTGATGGCATCATTGCGCTGGTTGAAAGCAGTGGTGAATGGGAGGTAATTGGTTTTGCTAATTCCGGTGAGGAGGCCCTGCATAAGATACCTATCCTGAAGCCGGATATCATATTAATGGATCTGGAAATGCCGCGTATGAACGGCCTGCAGTGCACCGAAAAGCTGCTGGCGCAGAACGCCCTCTACAAAATTGTTATCCTTACATTTCATCATGAAAAGGCATTGGTGCAGAAAATGGTTAAAATGGGCATAGCAGGCTACATCATGAAAAATGCTCCACGACAGGAATTTCTTACCGGGCTGCAGATGGTGAAACAGGGTAATAAATTTTACTCCAGCCAGTTAACTGAAACCATGCTGGAGGTTACACCTTTAACAGTTAAAAATGAATCCAATATAAAACTCCTGGCTCTGCTGAGTCAGCGCGAACGCGAAGTGTTGCAACTGATAGCTGAGGGCATATCGAGCAAGGAAATAGCCGACCGGCTGCATCTTTCCTCCGGCACAATAGAAACACACCGTAAAAACCTGCTCAAGAAACTCAATGCCCGTAACTCAGCCGAATTAATCCGCATGGCCATTTCCGAGGGCCTGCTTAATTGATTTACCCGTTTTCAGGTAGCAAAATCCTGGTTTTTAGAGAATTAATGACTTTGTGAAATCACACAACTTGGCTTTGAAAAATTTAAAACCTCAAAGCCATGAAAAAACTATTTCTCTTATTGGTGCTTTGCACTCCGGTGTGGGCGCAAAACACCTTTCAGCCAAAGTACACCTACACGCTGCCCAACAAGTGGGAAACCTGGACCCTGGCACCCGGGGGGATATTGCTGGTAGGGCATTCAAAGGGCTTTACCGCCATCGAAGCGCACAATAATCAATTGCTGTACGATTACACCGCGCTGGGCAAGATCAAACTCAATGAAATGGATTTGATTGAAGGGTTGCCCTGGGTAGTACTCAAAAATGCAGCCGTAGGCAAGATGCCATCCTACGTAGTGTTAGATTATTTTACCGGCAAGCCGGTATTTGAAAGCCAGAAACAGGATTGGACCGGACCGGCCGGTTACTACTTTGTTACCGATGAAGCCAAGCTGGTGATCTGGGGGGCTAACAATAAACTCAAATCAACCGGCTGTATCGGCATATACGACCTGGGCTCGAACAAAGAACTGGCACTTATCGACCTGAAAGATAAAAAATTAACCGGTGGCGGCCTGCCAACGAGCATGGTGGTAGAAGACGACCGGTTTATCATGACCACCACCAAAAGCGTTGCAGTGGTTAACCTGCGAACCAACGCAATAGAATGGTTTACCACCAAACTCAACAATTCAAACGGTACCCTGAAATACCTGTTTGACGAAGCCAACCAGGTAGTGTATGCCTACAGTCCGTTTTTAAAAGCCAAGATTTATAAAATCAATGCAAAAGATGGTTCACTGATGTGGGCCAAACCCATTAGCCTGGACGGAGCCGTAAAACGCATAGAGATAATCAAGGAAGGATTATGGGTGTATGCTGAAGAAGAAAAATCGTTTGAAGTAAACCTGTTCGATCCGGGCACGGCACAAAAACTGTGGAAAAAGCCGTATTCCGATAAAGGCGGTATCCGTGAATTTATTTTCACGCCCGAGGGTGTGGTATTTGGTACCTCCACCGGAGAAGTGAACACCTTGCTGCATACAGGTGCACTGCATCTGAGTAAAAATATTGACATCGGAGCACCCTACCGCATATTCGCCCTTAACCCCGATGGCAGCCTGTTTTACCTCACCTTTAACAAAATGGGTATAGTGAACCTGAAAGACGGAGGATTTGTAAAAGAACCGGCAAAATTCAGAAAAGTAGAGCAGATGGTAACCGGCTTCGATAAGCAAAACGACCGGTTTGTGGTAAGCACTGGTAACGAATTGTTTTTTATTACGCGCGATGGCACCATTAAAAAAGTGTGCGACATCGCCTTTAAAGGCGATGAAAATCCATCCAAGATTGAATTTCGCGAAAGCGGAATCCTGCTGTCATCGAACCAGAATGCTTTGCTGGTGGATTATGATGGCCAGACGAAGTACGATGTGTTCTACAAAGCTCCGGGTACTTCTATAGCCGGTAAATTACTGGCTGGTGCCGTAATGGCCGCAAGCGCAACTGCGGGAGTAGCCAATGCTGCAAAAGCGGGCATGATGCAGGGCGCTACACACTTTTATGCCGAAGACGAAGAAAAGCGTGCCGCAAGTAATGCTAAGTCATTTTCGGGAGTAGCCAGCAGTGCGGCAAGTGCTATGAACCAGCGTTTTAGTGCAACAACGGCAACGAAAAACAGTCTGTATATTCAGACCTCGCTGGATGAAGGCGTGGGACTGATACGGCTGAATAAGGACACCGGTAAGCCCGATGGCCAGATTGTAACCAAAGACAAAAAGCCTGAATATTTAGTCGATGAAGATTTTGGTGCATTCTATTTCCTGAAATCCGATAACACCATTGTTGGTTACGACTTAAGACAATAATACACTACAGTTTAAAGCCCTTATCAGCCAGTCTCCGGGGCAACAGGGCTTTGAGGCTAAGCTGTTACCGGAAGATTCCCTCCCCGAAAGGGGAGGGTTATTTAATTCTACCATTGGTTATTTTCATTGGAAGAAATGAAAGCGTAAGGCCGGGCAGTTTAATTCAGAAAATCTTCCTCCGGGAAATCAATAATTCCGAACGGATCTTTTTTTGAGCGGACATAAACCGTCCGCTTTTTTTTACCTAAGGTTTATAGCAAAACTTGTAGGTAGTGGACAAATTCTTGTTTTTGTACCTGTATTGAAGTCGTAGATATAGATGGATTTACTTTTTTCCTCAAAATATAAAAGTTTGTTTCTGTTGGGACTTAAGGCAGGAAAGGTAACATTCGTAATTATTTTTTTTGATTTTTTTGTTCTCACATCCATTATAAAAAGAGCGGAATTAGCCACATAAATGATTTCATTCTCAGACCGTCCGAAAAACGCAGCGCTGATAGGATTGGAACTCTCCAGCAACTTCAGTTCAGATCCTGTCTCCAGAGTATAATAGGCCGGCTGACTTGAAATGGGGCCAGCTACTATACACAACAATATTAGCAGGCCGGTTTTGTGCATGTTTAACTCACCAGTTTCTTATACTTTATACGGTGCGGCTGGTCGTCACCAAGCCGTTTTTTCTTATTTTCCTCGTATTCGCTGAACGTTCCCTCAAACCAATATACTTGAGAGTCGCCTTCAAAAGCAAGGATGTGTGTACACACGCGGTCTAAAAACCAGCGGTCGTGCGAAATAATAACGGCACAGCCGGCAAAGTTTTCCAGGGCTTCTTCGAGTGCCCGCAGGGTGTTAACGTCAAGGTCGTTAGTAGGCTCATCCAGCAACAGCAGATTTCCGCCTTGTTTAAGTGCGATGGCCAGGTGTACGCGGTTGCGCATGCCCCCTGAAAGTTCTTTGATTTTGCGCTGCTGGTCGGTGCCGTTAAAGTTGAATTTGCCAACATAGGCACGTGAGTTCATCTCTTTACCGCCCAGCATAATGATATCATTACCACCGCTAATGGCTTGCCATACGGTTTCTTCGGGATTCAAATCGTCATGCTCCTGGTCAACGTAAGCAATCTGCACGGTTTCGCCTACTTCAAAAGTTCCGGCATCGGGTTTTTCTTTGCCGATAATCATTTTGAACAGCGTGGTTTTACCGGCACCGTTCGGGCCAATGATGCCTACAATGCCTGCAGGCGGCAGGGAGAAGGTGAGGTTTTCCACCAGCAGTTTATCACCAAAGGCTTTCGAAACATTTTTTGCTTCAATAACTTTATTTCCCAGCCTTGGTCCCGGGGGTATGTACAATTCAAGTTTCTCTTCGCGTTCTTTTACCTCCTGGGTCAGTAATTTTTCGTATGCATTTAAGCGTGCTTTGCCTTTGGCATGCCGTCCTTTGGGGCTCATGCGCACCCGTTCTAATTCGCGCTCCAGGGCTTTTTGGCGCTTCGATTCGGTTTTTTCTTCCTGGGCAAGCCGCTTTTGTTTTTGATCGAGCCAGGAGGAATAGTTTCCTTTCCACGGTATTCCTTCTCCGCGGTCGAGTTCCAAAATCCAGCCGGCAACATTATCGAGGAAATACCGGTCGTGCGTAACGGCAATTACGGTTCCTTTATATTGTTTCAGGTGTTGCTCTAACCATAAAACCGATTCGGCATCGAGGTGGTTGGTGGGTTCATCCAGCAAGAGTACATCCGGCTCCTGCAAAAGCAACCTGCAAAGGGCAACCCTTCGTTTTTCACCCCCTGACAGAAATTCGATTTTTGCTTCGGGTGGAGGGCAACGCAACGCATCCATGGCGCGTTCCAGTTTATGATCGAGTTCCCACGCACCGATGGCATCGAGTTTCTCCTGGATTTCGCCCTGGCGAGTAATAAGTTTCTCCATGGCATTGGGGTTCTCCATAATAGCCGGGTCGGCAAATTTTTCGTTTACGGCTTCAAACTCTTTTAACAAGGCCACAGTTTCCTGAACGCCTTCTTCAACAATTTCCCGAACGGTTTTTGATTTGTCGAGTTTAGGCTCCTGCTCCAGTAAGCCTACGGAAAATGAAAGATCGGACACTACTTCGCCCTGAAACTCTTTATCTATGCCTGCAATAATTCGAAGTAATGATGATTTGCCTGAACCGTTTAGTCCCAGCACACCAATTTTTGCTCCGTAAAAGAAAGAAAGGTAGATGTCCTTTAATACCTGTTTATTGGGTGGGTAAATTTTGTTTACCCCGGTCATCGAGAAAATTATTTTTTCGTCAGCCATGCAGTTAATTTTTTGAACACTGTGGAATCGATGGCAAATATGGCGGATTTCGGGCAACTGGCAATTTTGTAGCAGGGTTACCCGCCTGCCGATAACCCGATGAAGGCAAAAAACAGCACCTGGAAGCGGGTGTTGCCTGTTGATGAATTAATTCTATTTTTGCGAAAAATTAAAGGGAGGTATACTGTATGTATTGGACACTTGAACTTGCCTCGTATCTGGAAGATGCTCCGTGGCCTGCCACCAAGGACGAGCTTATAGATTATTCTATCCGGTCGGGTGCGCCCCTTGAAGTGGTGGAAAATCTTCAGGAACTTGAGGATGATGGTCAACCTTATGAAAGTATTGAAGAGATTTGGCCCGACTATCCCACCAAGGAGGATTTCTTTTTCAATGAAGACGAGTATTAATTGAATGAGCGACTAAAATCGCGGGCCGGTTTTAACCGGCTTTTTTTATTTCCTTGCTGCAACCAGTGCTTCTGCAATAACCAGGTCTTCGGCTGTTGTGATTTTTATGTTCTCATAACTCCCCTCAAACAATGAAATGGTGTGTCCGGCACGTTCGGCAACGCTGGCATCATCAGTTAAGGCAACATCTTCTTTCAGTTGGTATGCTTGTTTAATGAGGCTAACCCGAAAAGTTTGCGGAGTTTGAATCAACCGGAATTTAGAGCGATCCATGGCTCGGGTGGTATCTTGGTCTGTCATTCGGATAGATTCTTTAAGGCGTACGGAAGCCACGGCCGAGCCGTGTACGGCTGCCAGGCGAAAGGATGCTGCAATTATATTGGCACTAACCAGCGGGCGCACGCCATCATGTATGGCCACCAGGCCGTCACCCTCAATTTTTTCGAGGCCTTTTTTAACCGACTGAAACCGGGTTTCTCCCCCGGGTTGTAGTGTAACGGGTTTGGTGTATTGGTGCAGATCGCACAGTTCGTTCCAGATGCTGAAGTCATCCTCCGGAATGACCACAACAACAGTTATAGTTGGTGAGTATTCAAAAAACGCATTGATGGTGCGCATCAGCACCGGTATACCGCCTACATCAAGAAATTGTTTGGGTACTTTGCTTTTGATGCGTGTACCTTTGCCACCGGCTACAATAAGCGCGTATTCTTTATTGTTCATATCTTTCCGTAAAATACCAAAAATACAATGGTCCTTCTCCGATTCATCCTCATTGCCTTTAATGTGGTGGTAGTAACTTATCTGGTGTACCGGCTTTTTATCGTTATACGGGAGCCCGTCATCCGGTGGAAAAAGATCTTGGTGGTTAGTGCGGGTTTACTGCTTCTATTCTCGCCCTTTAGCATGTTTTTCAACATCTTCAGGCCCTCCATGCAGTATTTCCTGATTTACCCCGTGGCTATTGCTTTGTTCCTGTACTTAATCCGTGAGGTAAAATAACGTTTTGTCAGATGATCAGCATGGAGTCACCATAGGTAAGGAATTTATACTTTTCCTTCTTGGCAACTTTGTAAGCCTCCATAATGAGTTCGTATCCTCCAAATGCTGCGGCCATCATAAGCAGGGTTGACTCCGGCATATGAAAGTTGGTGATCATGGCATTGCAGATTTTGAAATCGTATGGTGGAAAAATAAATTTATCTGTCCATCCTTCCCTGGCTTTCAATCGGTTGGTAGCCGATACGGATGACTCAAGTGCACGGGCCACGGTAGTGCCGATGGCGCATACCCTGTTTTTGTTTTCAAGTGCTTTGTTAACCTTGGCAACACAGTCGGTACCCACAATAAAGTTTTCCGAGTCCATTTTGTGTTTGGTCAGATCTTCAACATCTACATTGCGAAATGTACCCAGCCCGATGTGCAACGTTATGTAAGCCATATCTACACCCTTAAGTTGCAGCCGTTTAACCAGTTGGCGGGTAAAGTGCATGCCGGCTGTGGGTGCCGAAACTGCGCCTTTGTGTTTTGCGAATATCGTTTGAAAGCGTTCTTTATCTTCTGGCTCAATTTTGCGCTTAATGTATTTGGGCAACGGAGTTTCGCCCAGGGTTTCGATTACTTTGTCGAATGCGGCAGCATCACCATCAAAAAGAAAGCGTATGGTACGGCCCCGTGATGTGGTGTTATCAATTACTTCAGCCACCAGGTCGCCATTGCCAAAATAGAGCTTGTTGCCTACACGTATTTTCCGGGCAGGGTCAACCAGCACGTCCCACAGGTGCATTTCAGCATTCAGCTCACGCAGCAGGAATACTTCAATTTTGGCTCCGGTTTTTTCTTTTCTTCCATACAAGCGAGCCGGGAAAACCATGGTGTCGTTAGCAACCATAATATCACCCGTTCCAAAATAGCTCACAATGTCTTTGAAAATTTTATGCTCGATTTTACCCGTTTCCTTGTGGATAACCATCATGCGCGACTCATCACGGTTTTCGGCAGGGCGTAAGGCAATGAGGTTGTTGGGAAGGTCGAACTTAAATTCAGATAGCTTCATAATTTTGAAAGCAAAGTATGCCCAATGAACAGTTTATTTTTTTAAGGTTGCAAAAATAAGCCAATCCCTGAGATTTGCGAAGCCGGTTGCGGTTTTAGTTAAGGCTTTGTGTAACAACTAACCGTGTTTTTGAGTCCATATAGCGTAATTACCGGGCCTGATAGCCGACTAACCCAAGGCTTGTAACCCGCGTTAGATACCATCATGTTTACCCTGCGTCAGATATACGAAAGTTTCCGGTTTGCCTGGAAGGCCCTTAAATCAAACCTTTTACGCACTATTCTTAGTTTGCTGGGTGTAACTATTGGCATTTTCGCCATCATTACTGTTTTAACCCTGGTTGATTCTCTGGAGAAAAACATAAAAGATAGCCTGAATTTTATCGGAAGCGGAGTTATTTATGTAGAGAAATGGCCATGGTTGGCCGACAATGATGGCCAGTATAAATGGTGGGAATTCTGGAGACGCCCTACACCTTCATATGCAGAGTACAAGATGCTTCAGCAAAATTTAAAGCACGCAAGCGCTATTGCAATAACCGCTGATCGCAGTAACATGATTATAAAACGCAATAATAACAGCATTGGCCAGGTGCGCCTGGTAGGGGGCAGTGAGAATTATGAAAAGATATATGACGTACCGGTTGAAAAGGGGCGTTATCTGACCCTTGATGAACTTGGTGCAGGTCGCAATGTGGCGGTAATTGGCTTTCAGGTGGCGAAAGCGTTGTTCATGAACGATGAAGATCCAATTGGCAAAACCATAAAAATTAAAAATGTACAGTTTAATGTAGTAGGTGTTGTTAAAGAGGAAGGTGCCGGCTTTTTTGGCAATAACAGCAACGATTACGGTGTGATCATACCGTATTCTGCATTCAGAAAACTGTATCAAACCGGAACCGGGCGGTGGAATGAAACCGAGTCCTCTATTGGAATCAAAGGGTTTGATACGGATATCGGGTTGGTGGAACTTGAAAATGAGGTGCGCGGCATGCTTCGCGGAAAGCGTGGCATACGGCCAACACAAAAAGACAACTTTGCCATTAATCGCCCGGAAGCCATTATGAACGTGATCAGCGGGGTGTTTGATGTGGTCGGTATAGCAGGCTGGATTATCGGAGGATTCTCCATGCTGGTGGGTGGGTTTGGTATTGCCAACATTATGTTTGTATCCGTGAAGGAGCGCACCCCCATCATCGGATTACAAAAGTCGATGGGTGCTAAGAACTATTTTATCTTGTTTCAATTCCTGTTTGAAGCGGTATTTCTGAGCATGATTGGCGGCCTGGCGGGGTTGTTCCTCACATTTTTGATAACGCTTCTTCCGATGGGGACCCTGGTAATTACCCTATCGGTTAAAAATGTTATTCTCGGCCTGGGGGTGTCAAGTGTTATCGGATTAGTTTCCGGAATAGTTCCTGCAGCGGTAGCTGCCCGGCTTGACCCGGTTATTGCCATCAGGGCCTGAGAGAGTTTGGCAACAGTTTTTTAATTCTCTTCCCTTGATTTTTTTCCTTCCGAGCCACTCAGTTTTTCCTTGATTTTCTTTTCGAGTTCCTCCATCAGTTCGGGGTTATCTTCGATGAGTTGTTTTACGGCATCGCGACCCTGCCCCAGCTTGTTTCCATCGTAGGAGAACCACGATCCGGATTTCTGAAGGACATTTAATTCAACACCCAGGTCAACAATTTCACCTGATTTAGAGATGCCCCGGCCATACATAATATCAAATTCAACCACCTTAAACGGAGGAGCAACTTTATTCTTTACCACCTTTACTTTAACGCGGTTACCGGTAATGTCATCGGCAGCTTCTTTAATTTGTCCGATTCTGCGGATATCCAGCCTGACGGAAGCATAAAATTTAAGCGCATTACCCCCGGTAGTGGTTTCGGGATTGCCGAACATAATGCCGATTTTTTCGCGCAACTGGTTGATGAACACACATGCGCAGCCTGTTTTGCTTATGGTACCTGTAAGTTTTCTCAAAGCCTGCGACATAAGTCTTGCCTGCAAACCCATTTTGCTGTCGCCCATTTCGCCTTCCAGTTCGCCTTTGGGTACAAGAGCCGCCACCGAGTCAATTACAATAATGTCTATCGCGCCTGAGCGGATCAGGTGATCGGCAATTTCCAGCGCTTGTTCGCCATTGTCGGGTTGCGAAATCAGCAGGTTTTCGGTATCGATGCCTAGCTTTTCGGCATAGGCTTTATCAAAGGCGTGTTCGGCATCAATGAAAGCGGCAATTCCACCCTTTTTCTGTGCCTCGGCAATCATGTGCATCGTTAATGTGGTTTTGCCGGAAGATTCAGGCCCATAGATTTCAGTTACCCGGCCGCGTGGAATACCGCCAATGCCCAGCGCAATATCCAGCCCGATGGAGCCGGTTGAGATAGCCGGTATATCCATAATTTTCTCATCACTCAATTTCATTACGGCTCCCTTGCCATAGGTCTTTTCAAGTTTATCGATGGTTAGCTGAAGGGCCTTAAACTTTTCTTTTGTGTCGCTCATAAAATAAGAATACAGTAATTGGGTTGTAATTCGTTTCTTGAATGTCGGGTTGAAATTACTACTCTCACCCCCAAAAACAAATGTGTTTTTCGAAGTGCGACAAAACTTGTCAGCTGGTCTGAGTCGGGCAATTCGCATAACTTGCCAACGTTTGCTTTCTATGGTAAAGAAAATATTGCTTACGGTATTGGTTTTCTTTTTTGCCCTGGGGTTGGTTTATTATGACCTGCTAAGTTATGGCTTGCGGCAAGCGGTTGGTCAGCTCAATATCATTTTAAAGGCAAGACCCATCCATGAGGTACTTGCCGATCCGGAGTTTCCTGATTCACTGAAACAAAAACTCGTTCTTGTTGATGCCATACGTCAATTTGCAATTGATTCATTGGGTTTGAAGGACACCAAAAACTACCGGACTGTTTACGATCAGCAAGGCAAGGAGATAATGTGGGTGGTTACCGCATGCGAGCCGTTCATGCTGGTGGAGAAGCAATGGGAGTTTCCGGTGTTGGGGGCGGTTCCGTACAAAGGTTATTTCAACAAAGAACTTGCCCTGGAGGAGCAGGCACAACTTGAAAAAGCAGGATGGGATGTGAGCATCCGAAATCCTGGCGGCTGGTCAACGCTGGGTTGGTTTACCGATCCCATTCTGAGTACGATGCTGGAGCGCAATGAAGGTGACCTGGCCAGTCTGATTATTCACGAGATGGTACACGCTACCATTTTTGTGAAAGACAGTGTTGACTTTAACGAGAACCTGGCTTCCTTTATTGGCGATCGGGGAGCAGAACAGTTTTTGATGTACTACTTTGGCCAGGACAGCAAAGAATACCAGCAGTTTATTCTGGAAGATAAAGAGTTCTGGGCTTATGCCGAACATATGCTCCGGGGCTTCAATTACCTGGACAGTTTGTATACGACCATTCAAGACCTCCCGACTGAAAAAAAATTGGAAGCCAAGACTATAGCCATTGGCAGGATCATTCAAACAGCAGATACCCTGAACCTCTCTACATTAAGTAAGCCATCAGAACTCTACAAGAGCAAGCTTCCAAACAACGCATTCTTTATGGGTTTTAAAAGGTACCGGTCGCGGCAGGATGATTTTTTGGAGGAATGGAAAAGCAGGTTTAACAGCGATTTAAAAAAGTACATCCGCCACCTGGCAACGGCTTATCCGTTTCTCTAAGACCATGTTTAGCAGCGGATTAAGGAATTGTTAATATTAAGTGAGCGGTTTTTTAAGGATCGTTTTCTGCCTACTTTTGAGAAGAAAATCATGAATTATGGCAAACAAGCCGGTACACAAAGTGCTTGTGGTTGACGATGAAGAACCCATACAGGAGCTTCTTAAATATAATCTGGAAAAGAGCGGGTACGAAGTAAAAACAGCCGGTGACGGATCAAAGGCGGTAGAAATTGCCCGTAAGTTTCAGCCCGACCTGGTGTTGCTTGATATTATGATGCCTAAAATGGATGGGGTTGAAACGTGCAGGCTTTTGCGTGAACTGCCTGAACTTCAAAAAACATTCATCGTTTTTTTAACCGCCCGTTCAGAAGAATATTCCGAGGTAGCTGCCTTCGACATAGGTGCTGATGATTATATTACGAAGCCCATAAAGCCACGAGCGCTGGTGAGCCGAATTGGGGCGCTTTTCAGGAGAGATCATAAAAAATCAGGCAGTTCGAATGCTATTTCTATTGGTGACTTAACGATTGATCGCACCAGCTATACAATTAAAGTAAAAGACCGGGAAATTAACCTGCCCAAAAAAGAGTTTGAATTGCTTTATTTTCTGGCACAGAATCCGAACAAGGTATTCAGCCGGGAAGACCTTTTGCAGAACATTTGGGGTTCAGATGTTTATGTGCTGGCGCGCACGGTTGATGTGCACATCCGAAAAGTAAGGGAGAAAATTGGAGAAGACTACATTACCACTGTTAAAGGTGTGGGCTATAAATTCAGCCTGAATTGATTGAACAGGGGCAATCTGCCGGTATTCAGGCGCAGTATTGAATTTTGAGTTTTAAATCTTGAATTTGCTGCATGGTTTATAGTTCAAGGGTATTGGCCCTTTCGCTGGCAGTCAGCATTTCTGTCATAACAACGCTGTTTCTTTTGTTGATGGACGTGAGCCATACGGTGTTGCTGGTGGCTTTCTTTATCAGTTTTTCAGTGTCCTACCTGCTAACATTCATTGTGCTTGAGTTTCTTATTTTCCGCGAGATAAGAAAAATCTACAAACTCATGGAAAAACTCAGAAAGAAGGAATTGAATAAGATTAAGAAACAGAAATCGGGCATATTTAATCCCCTTGAGAACATCAATGAAGAGATCTACTCATTTGCCGAGCTTAAACAAAAGGAGATTGATGAACTGAGAAAACTGGAAGCCTTTCGGAAGGAATTTATAGCCGATGTTTCGCACGAATTGAAAACGCCCATTTTCGCTGCCCAGGGCTTTGTGCACACCTTGCTGGATGGTGCCATGGATGATAAATCGGTTCGCAATAAATTTTTAAAAAAAGCCGCAAAGAGCCTTGATGGACTGGATGCGCTCGTACAGGATCTCCTCACCTTGTCGCACATTGAAACCGGCCAGATAAAAATGCACTTTGAAACGATAGACCTTTATAAACTTACCGAAGAAGTATTTGAACAACTGGAGGAAAAGGCGCAGAAGCGAAACATCAGGCTGCGAATTGAAAGCGATCAGCAGAAAGTAAATGTATATGCCGACTGGCAGCGCATTTATCAGGTCATGAGCAACCTGGTAATGAATGCCATCAAACACTCCTTCGAAGGAGGTGAAGTGGTGGTTCGGTTCGAGATTGGAAATAAAAATGTGGTTACCCATGTTCGCGATTTTGGAGAAGGCATACCGCCTGAACACCTTACCCGCATCTTTGAGCGGTTCTACCGGGTTGATAAAAGCCGTAGCCGCGAAAAGGGGGGCACTGGTTTAGGCCTTGCCATTGTAAAGCACATCCTGGAAAATCACAACACGAAAGCAGAAGTAAAAAGTGAGCCCAACAAGGGTGCGGACTTTAGTTTTAAATTGCCCCGCGTTAAACCAGGTTCGGCCGAGCCAGGTAATTAATTTTCGCCAGCATTTGTGAACAATAAAATTCGATTTGATTCCCTTATTCTTTGGCAGGATGAAGATTACATCGGAATAAATAAACCCCCGTTTATTGCAACCCTGGAAGACCGGAATGAGCCGACTAACCTGCTTGCCCTGGCAAAGACGTACTTACCTGATGCACAGGCATGCCACCGGTTAGATAAGCATACATCAGGAATACTGGTATTTGCCAAAAACCCCTTGGCGTACCGCCACCTGAGTTTGCAATTTCAAAACCGTGAGGTAACGAAAGTGTACCACGCGGTATGCGATGGCATTCATCGGTTCGATAACCTAATGGTTGACCTGCCAGTTTTGAAGCAGAATGATGGCCGTGTGAAAATCAGCAAGAATGAGGGAAAACAAGCCCAAACCCGATTTCGTACATTAAAAGCATTTCGCAGCCACACGCTTGTAGAATGCCAGCCGATAACCGGGCGCATGCACCAGATTCGTGTACACTTAGCCTCTCTTGGAGCGCCAATAACAGGTGATGAATTATATGGCGGTAAGCCATTTTTTCTCTCCTCGGTAAAAAGGGCATTCAGTCTAAAGAAGTTTACAGAGGAGCAGCCACTTATCAAACGCATGGCGCTGCACGCGGTGACCCTCGTTTTTAAAAACCAGAGTGGATTACGGATATCACTGGAAGCCCCTTATCCTAAAGATATGAAGGCCCTGCTCAGGCAACTGGAAAATAGCCGATAGGATAATCCGTGTTATACAAAATCCTCAAAATTCTAAGTCCATTTGTATTTAAGGCCTCATCCGTTTACCTTTGTGTCCCTTTTTTAAGGAAGGGTTCATTTTATTGATTTTTAACGCAAAAAACGTGGATCATCAGAGCTATAAAACGGTTTTCGCCAACAAGGCATCAGTAGAGAAAGGCTGGGTGCTGGTTGATGCTAAAGACAAAGTATTAGGCCGGGTTGCCAGCCAGGTAGCCGGTATTATCCGTGGAAAACACAAAACCAGCTATACACCGCATACCGATTGTGGTGATCATGTGGTAGTTATTAATGCCGATAAAGTGAGGATGACAGGTAAAAAGTGGACTGACCGGGTAATCTTTACTCACTCCGGGTACAATGGTGGCCAGCGTGAGCACACACCGGCACAAATCCGCTCCAAACATCCTGAGCGACTGGTTGAACATGCTGTTCGGGGCATGCTTCCAAAAAACCGATTGGGCCGGGAATTGTTCCGCAGCCTGCACGTTTATGCCGGAACCGAACATCCGCACACCGCACAGCAACCAAAAGAAATAAAGTTTTAATACATGGAGATTGTCAACGCAACGGGTAGAAGAAAAACTTCTGTAGCCAGGGTTTACGTAACCCCGGGGAATGTTTAAATAAATGTAAACGCCCGTGATCTCAAAGAGTACTTCCTTTCTGAGATTCACCAGACACTGGTTAAGCAGCCCCTTGTGGCGCTTAAAGCCGAGAACCAATACGATGTTTCAGTTAATGTTGAAGGGGGTGGCATTAAAGGCCAGGCCGAGGCCGTTCGCCTTGGAATTGCCCGCGCACTTGTACAGGTTAACGGGGAAAACAAGCCGGTGCTTCGCAAAGAAGGCTTCGTAACCCGCGACAGCCGGATGGTAGAACGTAAAAAGTATGGTCGCAGAAAGGCAAGGAGGAGATTCCAATTCAGCAAACGTTAACCGGAAACATTTAGACATGGCAAAGAAATTAACCTATCAGGATTTATTGGATGCAGGTGTTCACTTTGGGCACTTAACCCGTAAGTGGAACCCAAAGATGGCTGAGTACATCTTTATGGAGAATAACGGCATTCACATTATTGATCTGAACAAGACCCTGACCTGCCTGGAAGAAGCAGCCTTTGCGCTGAAAAACATTGTGCGTTCAGGGCGTAAGATCATGTTCGTGGCTACCAAAAAGCAGGCAAAAGATATTGTGACTGAAGAAGCAAAGCGCCTGAATATGCCATACGTAACCGAGCGCTGGCTGGGTGGCATGCTTACCAATTTCGCCACCATTCGTAAGTCGCTTAAAAAGCTTTCGCAGATTGACAAGCTCATGAAAGATGAGGCAGCGCAGAACCTCCAGAAGAAGGAGCGCCTGATGTTGACCCGCGAGAAAGCAAAACTTGAAAAGCAATTGGGCGGTATTGTTGATCTCAACCGCCTCCCTGCAGCATTGTTCGTTATTGATGTGAAGCGTGAGCACATTGCCGTGGCAGAGGCTCAGAAACTGAACATCCCCGTGTTTGCCATGGTGGATACCAATTCCGACCCGAGTGTGGTTGATTTCCCCATCCCCGCCAATGACGATGCATTTAAATCCATATCGCTCATCACCAAATACATTGGTGAGGTGATTGAAGAAGGTCTTATGGAACGTAAGCGCGATAAAGAAGATGCAAACCTGAAGAAGGAAGAAGAAGAAAAGCGCAAGGTAGACGAAGCAGCCGTAGAAGAAGCCAAATAAGACAAAGTAGTTTGCTGATTAGCCAAAGCTTATCAGAGAAAAAATTGGAACATCGGCTGATTTGGCCGATGTTCTTTGTTTTCAACATGGAATAAAAAAAATGTAACGAATTATTAATCCGGATAAAACAATGATTTCAGCACAAGATGTAAACAAACTCCGTCAGATGACAGGCGCAGGCATGATGGACTGCAAAAAAGCTCTCAGCGAAGCAAACGGTGATTTTGAAAAAGCTATTGAGATTTTGCGGAAGAAGGGGCAGAAGGTTTCAGCTTCACGCTCCGATAAAGAGGCTACCGAAGGCTCTGTTTTCGTTAAAGTGAGTGACGATAGGAAAGAAGCCGTGTTGATAGCCTTGAATTGTGAAACCGATTTTGTGGCTAAAAATGAAGAGTTTCAAAATTTAGGGATGCTTATTGCCTCAAAAGCTTTTGAGGCCAAACCGGAAAGTAAAGAAGCACTGTTGGCCCTCAAAGCAGGAGAACTAACGTTGAATGACAAGATCATTGAACTGGTAGGTAAAATTGGAGAAAAAATTGAGGTGAGCGAATACGTGTATATGAAAGGCGAGGCGGTTGTGCCTTATATTCATGCCGGTGCCAAACTGGGTGTGCTTGTATCCTTAAAGGGAGTTAACGGCAAAGATGTTACTGATGCCGGTAAGGATGTGGGCATGCAGATTGCTGCGATGAATCCCGTTGCCATAGATGATAAATCCGTTGATAAATCGGTGATTGAAAAGGAACTGGAGATAGCGAAAGCCCAGATTTTGGCTGAGGGAAAACCGGAGAATATGGTAGAGAAGATAGCGCAGGGTAAGCTGGCAAAGTTCTTTAAGGAGAATACACTGCTTGCGCAGGCCTTTGTTAAGGACAACAGTAAAACGGTTGCCCAGTACCTCGACAGTGTTTCAAAGGGGTTAACCGTAGCGGAGTTCAAGAGAATAGCTGTAGGGAAGTAAACAGGCAGTATCAATTTAAGATACTCGCTTTGGGGAGTTTGATAAGAGTTAGTACTTTTAGTAAGTAAATGGTGATAGGATGCAATTGAGAAAATTATTTGTACTACTGCTTTTTGTGCAGGGAGCAACGGTGTTCAGCCAGAATACCAGCGGCTCCACTCGCACCTTTATGCAAAACCAATACCTGCTGGAGCGAATGTCAAATCCTGAAATGTTGGTTACCGGAGCTTCCGTGCAAACCTTGCCACCGGCTGCACCTGATGTTATTGGCGATGATTTATTAAATACTCATTTTCAGAAAGCTACGTTTCTGTTGAATGACAGTTCATTACTCGAAGGCCTTCCGGTAAAATATTATATTACCCGCAATGAGTTTGATGTAAAAACGAAAGCAGGCCTACGGTCTTTGAAGGGTGACCGGGTTAAAAGTTTTGTTTGGATAGACAGCCTTACGAAAAGGCCACAGATATTCATCAATGCCAGTGAATTTAAAAGACCGGATGGCACAACAGGAACGGGTTTCTTCCAGTTAATTACCGAAGGAAAAGTAGGCTTAATGAAGCAAACAGAAGTTATTTTTAAAGAAGCCAATTACCACGTGGCATTGAATGTAGGTAACGTTGACCATAAGCTGATTAAAAAAATACATCTCTATTATCTGGTTAACAATACATTTGCTCCCTTGCCAAAAAAGAAGCTGGAATCCATTTTCCCGGATCACCAACCCGAAGTGCAGCGCTTTATCAAAGTCAACACACTTGATTTAACCCGCGAAGACCACCTGCAGGCATTGTTTGAGTATTACAACTCGTTAAAGTAGTTACCAGTTGACTTGAATTTGAGATTGAAAGTTGCTGTCAGGTAAACTCCTTCTGCAAATTTGCGATGGTTGACTTATTTACATTTCTGAAATCAAGAATCATCAGACCGTCCAACGCTTCGTTAAACTTCGGATCAACATTGAAACCTATAATCCGGGCATTCTGCTGAATGTATTTTTTCAAGAGTACCGGGGCCGACCGGATAGCCGGTTCAATGTCATCAATTATCTTATCTAACTTACGCACATCTCCACCCGCTGTTTTTACCAGGGTTTGCGCTTCTTCCATGATCATGGGATTGACCTTAAACCGTTTTCGGGGTTGGATAAACGCGGCCAGGTCTTTATCGAAATAATGCTTCTGTATAAAGGCCACAATCACGCTCTTTGAAACCTTGGAGTAATAATTACTGATGCTTACCGGCCCGATGATGTAGCAGTATTGAGGGTTGGTTACCAAAACGGTTAAAATACCCCGCCACAATAAAAAGAGGGGGAGGCGCTTGTTTTGATATTCGGGAATAATAAAGGAACGACCCAGTTCAAGAGCGTTGTTCAGTACGGGAACAATACCGTCTTTCATCTTAAATAAAGTATTGGTATAGAACCCCTTCCGCCCGTGGGTGCGGATGATATCATTGCCCATACCAATGCGGTAGGCACCAGCCAGTTTGCCCGCCTCACGATCATACAGGAACAAGTGTTGGTAATACGCATCGAATTGGTCAAGGTCGATTTTTTTATTGGTTCCTTCTCCCTCCTGACGAAAGGTCAACTCGCGCAGCCGGCCGATTTCCAGCAATAAGTTGGGAATTACATTTGCAGGTGCCAGGTAAACGTCAAAATTCTGCTGACTAAATAGTTTCAGGTGGGCTATCTTTTCAAGATCCTGCTTCAGTAAATCACGGCCGATGCCTTCTGTAATCGGCTCAGGCCGGTTGAGTTTAGGAACAGGCACGATACTTTTTTTTCTATTCAGGGCAAGCCCCAGCGAATAAGTGCGTGCCCTCAAAAAAGCGCTGAATTGTTCGATGCTCTTCAGATCATCCTGTTCTTCAACGGGTATCGGGTTTCCAATGCGAACGCGTATTGAAAAATCGTGAGCTTTGGTTAGTTCATGTGGTAAACGTAACGTACGCAAGGCCGGGTGGATACGGCCGAGCAGGTGAAAGGACCAACTGTTGTGTCCATGAAAATAGATGGGAATAACCGGAACCCGGGCTTTTTTAATGAGTTTGATGGCCGGCTTTTGCCAGGCCTTGTCGGTAACACCTTTAGCGTTTCGCTGACGGGTAGAAACCTCACCGGCAGGAAATATTCCTAGCGGCTGCCCCGCTTCAACTTGTTTCCTTGCCAGCTTCATTCCGGTAATGCTGGATGCCACACCTTTATAATCTTCAAACGGATTAACGGCAATAAAGAAATCACTGAGGGGTTCAATTTTTTTCAGCAGGAAGTTGGCCAGCACTTTATAGTCAGGCCGTTTACGTGCAATCAGTTCAATCAGTGCAAGTCCGTCAATTCCACCATACGGGTGGTTGGAAACTGTAATAAATGCGCCTTTTTTCGGAATGCGGGCTAATTCATTCTCATCAACTTCCAGGGTAATGTTTCGGTGCCTGAAATAACCTCGGGTAAAGTCAACCCCTTTGAGGTCATACAAATCCTCATACAGTTTGTTCAGGTCGTGCAGCCCGGCAAACTGCATCAGTCCTCCGGCAATGAGTTTATTGCGGATGCCGGTTGCTTTGCTGAAATCGGCTACGCTGATAAGGGGTTTCATCCTGATTAGGTACCTCTTAACAGCTTACTTTTGTTTCTTTTTAAACGCAGCTTTTACTGCATTTTCAAGTTCAGCCCCGGCCTTCTTCAGGCTGGACTCTACTTCTTTCCAACGCTCTTTGTCGTTTGCCTCTTTCTTTAGTTTTTCTGCGGCCAGTTTCAGTTCTTCAAACTTTTCTTCAAATTCCTTATTCAGTTTACCACCGGCTTCATTGAGTTCGGTCATGAACTGATCTATTTTTTTACCAAAATTGCTGAACGCTTTTTCGGCTGTGCCTTGTTTTTGATTTTTTGCCATAATATTCGGATTTGCAAACCAATATACTACTTCTCAAAATAACCGTTTTAGAATTTTCATTGCATATTGTTGGTTCTCCATCATTGGTTTTTTGCCCCGACAACCCCCAGTACGGAAGAAAAAGGACGCCCGGTTAATTGTCAAATACTTGAAAATTCCATTAAAATTTATTTTTGAGATAAGTTCTAGTAACTTTCAACGTTGCCGTTAGCCCAATGGTTATGTATACCGATCAGGATCACCTTGACTATATTACAAAGCTGCTTGAAACCAAATCAACCGCTAAGCAAAAAACCTATAAATTTTTGCTGGAAGCATTTGCAGTGCTGAAGGCCGAATCGAAACGGATTGTTTCGGAAATCAAGAAAAAGGCTCACCCTGATGACGAGGATGTTACGGCTGATTTTACAGACGTTAACGAGCACGAATTTCATGTAAAGCTGGCTGGCGATCTGTTGATTTTTGTTCTTCACACCAATGTGGTAACCTTCGACAACGACCATTTTGCCATGAAGGACCCTTACATCACTCAAAACGAATGCAACCGGTACTTCGGGCAGATCAATATCTATAATTTCATGTCGGATTCGTTGAAGTTTAACCGGGTAAACGATCCGGGCTATCTGGTGGCGCGGTTAATGGTAAATCACGAAAACCGTTTCTTTGTTGAGGGTGAAGGCCAGGTAGCAACTTTATTCAACAAAATATCCGAGGGTCCGTTAACCAAAGAGTTTCTCAACGGACTTGTAAAACTTGCCCTTGCCATTGCCATAGAAAATGATCTGATGGCCCCACCCTATCCACAGGTAAAGTTTATTACACTGTATCAAAAAATTGAACATACACCTGATCTGGGGGGTGGTCAGAAAATCGGCTTCCGCATGAGTTATCAGGAACGAACACAGTAGTGGAACCGGTTGTACAACTTGGCAGGTCGTTCTATATTGCTGGTGAAAAATATACATGAAGCGACTCCTTCTTTATCTGCTTATCAGTTCTTTGCTGGCGGTAAGTTGTGCATCAAATAAAAAGCACAAACGGCTAAAACCCGGTAAGCCCATTCCTTGCCCCTTAAAGGATTGCTGATGATGCTGAACAAAATCATTATTGCCATTGACGGATACTCAGCCTGTGGAAAGAGTACAACAGCCAGGCAGGTGGCCAAAATTCTAGGATACCGGTATATCGATTCTGGCGCCATGTATCGTGCAGTAACCCTGTTTTTTTTAGATCAGCATGTTGCACTGACCAATCCCAAAGAGATTAGCCGCGCTCTGCAAAAAATTTCCATCTCATTTAAGGTGAATTCAAAAGGAACCAGTGAGACCTACCTGAACGGACTTAATATTGAAAGGGAGATCCGGGATTTCAGGGTGTCGGAATTTGTGAGCCAGGTTAGCGCGCTAAAGGAGGTGCGTATGGCCATGGTGGAACAACAACGCAAAATGGGTAAGGATAAGGCTATTGTTATGGATGGCCGCGATATTGGCACCGT
Source organism: Cyclobacteriaceae bacterium (assembly GCA_046294915.1). Classification (GTDB taxonomy): domain Bacteria; phylum Bacteroidota; class Bacteroidia; order Cytophagales; family Cyclobacteriaceae; genus UBA2336. The sequence goes on from JBKBOE010000003.1 coordinate 43,174, forward strand.
TGTGTTTCCGCAGGCTGAGTTGAAATTTTTTATGACAGCCGATATGCTGGTACGGGCGTTTCGGAGGCAGCGTGAATTGCTGGAAAAGGATATTTTGATTGACCTGGATACGGTAATAGAAAACATACGAGAGCGCGACCGGATTGATACAACACGGGCCGAAAGTCCGCTGCGGAAGTCGCCCGATTCGGTGGTGATTGATACCACGTATATTTCGATTGACGAGCAGGTGGATGAAGTGGTAAGGCGGGCAATTTCAGCGATACTAAAAAGGCGCTAAAGCTTAACAGAAAGCCTTTTTAATGTCAGATTTATGGTTAATTTTGCCACCGTTCAAAATTCAAAATCACTGCTGGCATGGGCAAATTTATTCGGTTAAAGAAGGGCTTTGATATCAATCTTGCCGGCAAAGCCGCTTCCAAAATCGCATCCATTGAACAACCCGAAACCTTTGCTATAAAACCTACCGATTTTCACGGTCTTTATATGCCCAAACCCGTGGTTAAGGAGGGCGACCAGGTAAAAGCAGGTTCTGTTTTATTTCATGATAAAAAGAATGAACAAATTGTTTTTACCGCTCCGGTTAGCGGAGAGGTGGTTGAAATAAAAAGGGGCGAAAAGCGGAAACTGCTTGAAATAAGAATATTAGCCGATAAGGATATTGACTACGTATCCTTTACTAAGTATTCGGTAAGCGAGTTGGCTAATTTGTCGCGCGAAAAAGCCCTTGAGCAATTGTTGGCCAGCGGAGTGTGGGTTAATCTTATTCAACGGCCCTTCGGCATTGTAGCCGATCCGGCAGAAAAGCCAAAATCAATTTTCATTTCAGCCTTTGATTCGGGCCCCCTTGCACCGGATTATAATATTTTGTTCAAAGGTCAGGAGCAGTTCTTTCAAACAGGTATTGATATCCTTAAGAAGTTTACGTCTGGCTCCATTCACGTAAATGTTCATTCGGGGCGCGAAATATCACCTGTATTTTCGCAGGTTAAAGGGGTTGAATTGAACAAATTTTCGGGTCCGCACCCCTCGGGCTGCGTAGGTGTGCAGATTCACCACATCGATCCGGTAAGCAAGGGTAATGTGGTATGGACAATTTCCCCACAAGGGGTTATTCAAATCGGGAAACTGTTTCTTAACGGTCAGTATGATGCGTCTAAAATTATTGCTGTTGCAGGGTCCGAAATAAAAGAGCCACAGTACTATAAAACCTATACCGGGGCGAACGTAAAGAAATTTCTGAATAACAACCTTAAACAAAATCATGTACGCGTTGTTTCCGGTAATGTACTAACGGGCACTAATATAGGGCCTGAGGGGTATCTGGGATTCTTTGATCACCTGGTAACCGTTATTCCGGAAGGTGACTACTATGAGTTTCTGGGATGGATCAAACCCACCGTGAATAAGCTTAGTTTTCAACGGGCGTTTGGATTGCTTTCGTTTTTAACACCGAAGAAAGAATTTGTTGCCGACAGCAATACTCGCGGTGAACCCCGTGCGTTTGTTCAAACCGGGGTGTTCGAGAAGGTAACCCCGATGGACATTCTTCCAACCTATCTCATCAAAGCCATTATCGCAGAGGATTATGATGAGATGGAAGCCCTTGGTATTTATGAAGTAATTGAAGAAGATCTTGCGCTGTGTGAATTTGTAGATGTGTCCAAACACCATGTGCAGGAAATTTTGCGGGAAGGAATTGACCTTATACAGAACAGTTAATCACCATGAAGTTATTGCGTCAGGTTTTTGATAAAGCAAAACACAACTTCGAGCGGGGCGGGAAGTACCACAAGTACTTTTACCTGTTTGAAGCCATAGATACATTTAATTTTTCACCAAATACGGTAACACCGGCAAAAGGGGCGCAGATACGCGATGCCATTGACCTGAAACGGCTCATGATGACCGTGGTTATTGCCATGATACCCTGCCTGCTGTTCGGCATCTGGAATGTTGGGCACCAGCATTTTCTGGCAACCGGAGCAGAGGCTTCTGCCGGTGATAAAGTAATGATCGGGCTGGTGCAGGTGCTTCCTATAATTGTTGTTGCCTATGCGGCCGGAGGCCTGGTGGAAGTTGTATTTGCCATCATACGTAAGCACCCCATTAACGAAGGTTACCTGGTTACCGGCATGCTTATTCCTCTGGTGATGCCACCTGATATTCCGCTGTGGCAAGTGGCCGTGGCATCTATCTTTGCCGTGGTAATTGCCAAAGAAGCCTTTGGCGGAACAGGAATGAATATTCTGAACGTAGCCTTAACGGCACGCGCCTTCTTATACTTTGCCTATCCTACCGACATTTCGGGTGAAGTATGGACCTACCTGGGTGATGGTGCAAAAACAGTTGCCGGCTACTCGGGGGCCACACCGTTGGCCGTGGCAGCCGCATCAACAGGAAATGTAGTTACCGACCTCTCTAATTTTGGAGCCGGATGGGCGAATGATCTTTACAGTTTCTCCAACATGTTCTTTGGTATCATGCCGGGTTGTATTGGTGAAACGTCAACCTTAATGTGTTTGATCGGTGCCGCCATTCTTGTGATAACAGGTGTAGGCAGTTGGAAAATAATCGTGAGTGTTTTTGCCGGGGCATACGGAATGGGCCTTTTTATAAATATGCTCGGAACCAATGTATTCATGCAAATGCCTGCTCATTATCATCTTGTAATGGGTGGACTTGCCTTTGGAGCAGTGTTTATGGCTACTGATCCGGTTACAGCCGCGCAAACAGAAGCCGGCAAGTGGGTTTATGGCCTGCTTATTGGTATATTAACGGTGCTCATCCGGGTATTTAATCCGGCTTACCCCGAAGGTATTATGCTGGCCATTTTACTGATGAACGTATTCGCACCGCTTATTGATTATGCGGTAGTTAGTGCAAACAAAAAACGAAGATTGAAACGTGCGACAGTCTAATTTATATATCATAATGTACGCGGCCATAATCACCATTGTATGTGGTGGCCTTCTGGCCATTGCCTCAGAGGGATTAAAAGAGCGGCAGCAGGCCAATATAGAGTTGGAACGAAAATCCAATATTCTTTCAACCGTAATGTCATTAGATAAGGATATAAATATTGCTGAAACGTATGATAAACGCGTAAAGGCATTTGTAGTTGATTATTCGGGTAACGAAGTTGCGGGCCTGTCACCGGCAAGTGTAAACATTGAGGCAGAGTACAAAAAGCCCGCAGAGAAACGGCTGTTGCCGGTATATGAGTTCAGGGGAGATGATAATAAAATTGAATACGTAGTACTTCCGTTGCATGGCTTTGGATTGTGGGATAAAATCTGGGGCTATGTTGCCTTGCAGGCCGATCTGAATACTATTCAGGGAACAGTGTTTCAACACAAAGGTGAAACACCCGGGTTGGGTGCCCGCATTGCTTCAGCCGAAATTCAGGACCGTTACAAAGGGAAAAAGGTTTTTGAGGGCGATGAGCTTGCATCCGTTGAAATGATGAAAGGTGAAGGCAATGACTATTCAAACGATCCACATAAGGTTGATGGCATGTCGGGAGCTACACTTACCGGCAAAGGCGTGAACAACATGTTGAGGGATTACCTTGCATGTTATTCCAACTATATAAAACGGACAAAAATGAATTGATATGAGTACGGCAGTTGCAGAAGGGGTACAAGAAAAGAAAAGTGAACCGCTCTTTTCGAAAAAAAACAGGAAACTGATAACCCACCCGTTGGATATTAACAATCCAATCACCGTTCAGGTGTTGGGAATATGCTCCGCGCTTGCAGTAACCACGCAAATGAAGCCGGCATTGATTATGGCCATCAGTCTTACGGTTGTAACAGCCAGTTCTAATGTGGCCATTTCGCTGATGCGCAATACTATCCCGTCACGCATCCGAATTATCGTTCAGTTGGCCATTGTTGCATCATGGGTAATTTTGGTTGACCAGGTACTGAAGGCTTATGTTTACGATGTTTCCAAGCAGTTATCGGTTTTTGTGGGGTTGATCATCACCAACTGCATAGTAATGGGCCGGCTTGAAGCGTTTGCAATGGGTAATAAAGTGGGGCCATCTTTTCTTGACGGACTAGGTAACGGTTTTGGGTACGGCATTATATTATTGATCGTAGCTTTCTTCCGGGAGCTTATTGGCTCGGGGGCCTTGTTCGGGTTTAAGATTTTTGAATCGATGGGGCTGCATTATAAAGGTAATGGGCTAATGTTGCTGCCGGCCGGGGCGTGTATAATTGTAGGCATTATCATTTGGGTTCAACGGTCATTAAACGGTTACAGGGAAGGTTAACGAATAAGAATTATGGAAAACTTAATCAGCATCGGGGTTCGTTCCATTTTTGTCGATAACATGATTTTTGCCTACTTCCTGGGTATGTGTTCGTACCTGGCAGTTTCAAAAAAGGTTAAGACCGCTTTTGGTTTGGGGTTGGCGGTAATCTTTGTGTTGGGGGTAACTATTCCTATTAACTGGATCATTCAAAACTATGTTCTCACACAGGGAGCGTTAGGTTGGATAAGCCCGGAGTTTGCTTCCATTGATCTCTCTTTTCTTCAGTTCATTGTTTTTATTGCGGTAATTGCTGCCATGGTACAGCTAACCGAAATGGCCGTTGAAAAATTCTCACCAGCATTATATGGATCGTTAGGTATTTTCCTCCCCCTGATTGCCGTGAATTGCGCCATCCTTGGCGGTTCGTTGTTTATGGTGGGCCGCTCGTACACGCTGGGCGAAGCCACCGTTTTTGGTTTTGGCAGCGGCATTGGCTGGTTACTGGCCATTGTAGCGCTGGCGGGTGTTCGCGAAAAGATGAAATACTCGCATGTGCCCGGCCCGCTCAAAGGTCTTGGTATAACCTTTATACTGGTAGGCTTAATGTCGTTGGGTTTTCTGAGTTTTCTCGGGTTCTCTATTTAAAGAACTGTAATATGAGTTATTGACCTCTGCCCCAATTTTCGGCAGAGGTTTTTTATTTTAATCCAACCGTTATGATATCAAAAATTGCACGCTATTTTTTTAACGGCACCTTGTTTATTGTGCCTCTGGTAGCCACCATTTATTTTATCATCGAAGCGTTTCAATGGCTTGATTCGCGGCTTAACCTCCCTTACCCCGGTGTGGGCTTTTTGATTATCCTTTCAGTAATTACTCTCTTTGGGTATTTTACAACCAATTTTGCATTTAAAACATTTTCCGAATGGTTTGAACAAATTATAGGGCGAATCCCGTTGATCAAACTCATTTATTCTTCTATTAAAGACCTGATGTCGGCCTTTGTGGGCGAAAAGCGGAAGTTTGATAAACCTGTGCTCGTAACCATTAATAAGGACAACCAGTTGTATCGTGTTGGCTTTATTACCCAAAATGATTTAACCGGTTTGGGTTTACAGGATATGATTGCCGTGTATATTCCACAGTCATATACAATGGCGGGTGATCATTTTGTTGTACCGAAAGACAACATCAAACCCCTTAATGTTTCGGGTGCAGTGGCGATGAAGTTTATCGTTTCCGGTGGCGTTAGCGGATTTTGACGGAAACGCAATTAACTGATAACCCCTGAGCCAATCAGTTCCTCGCCATCATACCAGGCGGCAAACTGGCCTGGGGTGATTGCCTTTTGTGGGCGTTCAAAAATAATATACAACCCTTCTTCTTTTTTGTGCAGGGTGCATGGCTCAAGGGGCTGGCGGTAACGAATACGAGCCATGTAGTTTCTTGATTCTCCTAAAGCGAGTTGTAAATCTTCACGAACCCAATGTTCGTCTGGATTTGGTATAAATAGGCCCTTGCGGTATAAGCCGGGATGGCTTTCGCCTTGGCCAACGTATAATATGTTATGCTCAGTGTCGGTACTAATAACAAATAACGGTTTGGACTGTCCGCCAATGTTCAAGCCTTTACGCTGACCGATGGTATAGAAATGTGCCCCATTGTGTTCACCAATCACTTCGCCTTCAGCTTGTTGATAAACGTAAGGCCTTGTTAATGAAATCAGATCGTTTATCGACTGACCATTGCTGTAAACGGCAGCCGTTTCCGGAATAACAATGGCCTTTCCTTTTTTGGGTTGTAGGCGTTGCTGCAGAAAATCGGGAAGATGTACTTTCCCTACAAAACATAATCCCTGCGAATCTTTTTTATTCGCAGTGGCTAGTCCGGCTTTCATAGCGATTTCGCGTACCTCCGGTTTTATCAGTTCGCCCAGCGGAAAGAGCGCTCTTGATAATTGCTCCTGTGTAAGCTGGCATAAAAAATAGCTTTGATCTTTGTTCGTATCTCTTCCGGCAAGAAGTTGGTAAACTGTTTTTTCGTTACGTGTAATTTGTGCTTTACGGGCATAGTGTCCGGTGGCTACATAATCAGCGCCAAGCTTAAGGGCTGCTTTTAAGAATATATCGAATTTGATTTCGCGATTGCAGAGTACATCGGGGTTTGGTGTGCGGCCGCGTTTGTACTCGGCAAACATGTAATCAACAATACGTTCTTTGTATTCCTTACTGAGATCAATGGCCTGAAACGGTATGCCGAGGTGCTGAGCTACAATCATGGCATCGTTGCTGTCGTCAAGCCAGGGGCACTCATTGCTTATGGTTACAGAGTCGTCATGCCAGTTTTTCATAAACATGCCGATGACCTCGTAGTCCTGCTCTTTCAGCAGATAAGCTGCTACGCTGGAGTCAACCCCGCCTGATAAACCGACTACAACTCTTTCTTTCATTTTAACTTTGAGCTACTAGCCTCTAGCTATGAGCCACTAGCTTGTGACTCGTAGCTGGCAGCTAGCGGCTATTTAATAACATGTTAACCACTTCATTAAACCGTTCCTGCTGTTGTTCATAGTAAACACCCGTTCCTGGTCCGGAAAAACCGGTATGAATGTGTTTCACTTGTCCGTCTTTACCCACAAAGATAGTGGTTGGAAAAGCAAGTACGCGATTAAGTTGCGGCAATGCCTCGCTGGCGTTTGCGGTTGTGCCGGCAATAAGTACCTCGTAAGTAATACCCAGTTTTTCTTTCATTTTTTTTATACGGCTGCTGGCATAGGCAAAATCGGCTTTCTGTTCAAAGGCTAATCCCAGAATTTCAACACCGCGATCTTTGTTTTTTGGATACCATTCGGTTAAGAAACGGGTTTCATCCATGCAGTTAGGGCACCATGATCCCAACAGTTGTACTACCACAACTTTGTTTTTAAATCGGGTATCCTGAAGCGTAACGTGTTTTCCATATACATCCGGAAAGGTAAACTCAAGGGTTGAATAGCCATCCTTTAAGTAAGTTAGTGATTCGGTAACGGGTGGTTTTGCCTGCTCATCTTTAATCCCAGTCCACTTTCGGTTACGCGATTTTCCCAGCCAATGAATCCCCGAAAGGGTATCGCCCGACTTGACTGCATTAAAGATGTATAGATGATTTCCATCAAAACCACTCAGCCAAAGGGTATCATTTACCACGTTTCCTTCCAGGTACCGGTAATCCCCGGTAGGAGTCAGAAATGTGCCTTCAGCGCGATTGCCTTTTTGCGTAATGATGCCCAGGGCATCAACCGTATTGGTTTCATTGAAAAACTGTACGGCATACTTTCCTGAGAAATCTTCAGCAGAAGCGGTGGTGTCAGCAGGAACAAACCGGTAGTTTATCCCATGAGTAGCTCTGAACGGAACGCGGTAGTTATCAGCATATTGAATGATGAAAAGGCCTTCCAGTTGCTTTTCTTTAATGGCGGCCTTAAACACCGCATCAAAAATGTGTACATGCATGGTAATGGAATCGGCTGTAACTTCAACTTCATCAAGATAAAGTCGTTCCTGCCCGTTTCGTATCCAGGCTATGTACTGATCGTTTTTCTTCTCAAGGTCAAAGGTGAAAGGCAACTCCTGGCCTTGTAATTCAAGTACAGCTCGCCAGGTGCCTGTCGGAATCCATGTTTTTTCCGGGCCATTGCAAGCCATAAGAAGCATTAAAGTAACTGACAAAAATCGCATAAAAGGTAAGTTAACGGTTGAGAACAGACATTTGTGTAAAAATGTTCGCGTGACGCGGACATTGAAACAGGGAAGCAAAACTTGTTTAAATGCTTGGTAAGCAGAAAGGTTGAGTTGTTCTTCCCACATTTCCCCACCCAGTACCCCTGAACAAGCCCATTCAGTATCTCAAAAAATCACGGTTTTTCCATTTTCGATTCGATTAAACGCCTCCCTAAGTCGAATTCTGAAGGCCTCTTTGCCCAATAAAAACACCTGATTTAAAAGCAATTCGAGGTCATTCTGGCATTGAATTGGCCAAGAAATGCAAAAAAGTGGTTGAAAGTGGTTGAAAGTGGTTGAAAAATACTTATGTTTGTTATCAAGGAATAGACAACCACTACGTCAATGACCTTTTTCACCAGTGAATATGAGAGTAAGCTCGATGCCAAGGGCCGGTTGGTACTGCCTTCGCGCGTAAAAGCCCAGCTTCCCCAAGGGGATAGTGAGCTGGTTTTACGCAGAGGTTTTGAGCGTTGCCTCATACTTTACCCCATGGTGGAATTCAAGAAGGTGTTCTCCAAAATTTCCGGATTAAGCGAGTTTAACGAGGAGTACCGTACACTTCAGCGCAACTTTTTCAGTGGCACCGCCACGGTTGAGTTGGACGGCAACGGTCGTTTTTTGCTCCCCAAAAACATGCTCGCCTATGCCCAAATCGAAAAGGACGTGATGCTGGTAGGCATGGGTAACAAAGTTGAGATCTGGAACCCCTCCCTCTATGAGAAGCACCTGATCGCAGACCCAAGTGAGTTGTCGAAGCTGGCGCAAAAGTATTTAGATCAATAGCTACAAGCTATGAGCTTATAGCTTCGAGATATAACGAATGAAGAACTTTAAGAAGCTGAAGATCTGGCAAAATGGAATGAACCTGGTAGCGATGACCTATAGGTTGGCAGGAGAACTTCCAAAAGAAGAACAGTTTGGTTTGAAAAGCCAGACAACCCGAGCTGCAGTTTCAATTCCTTCAAACATTGCAGAAGGCAGTGCAAAGAGTAGTAAGAAGGAGTACGTACAGTTTCTGGAATACTCGTTAGGATCGGCTTACGAGTTGGAAACACAAGTACTGATTATTGACATGCTGAATTATGGTGCAAGCCAGTTGAGAAAAGAGTTGCTGGCAAGTATAGATGAAGAACAGAAAATGATTCAATCATTTATTCAAACAGTCAGGAAGGGATGACTGGCAACTCGAAACTCGAAACTGGCGGCTATCATAAGCCGGTCATGTTGAAGGAGTGCATTGAAGCACTACAGATAAATCCCGAAGGAACGTATGTAGATGCGACTTTCGGTGGTGGCGGACATAGCCTGGCTATGTTGGAACATATAAAAGGCGGACGGCTGATTGCCTTCGACCAGGATGAAGATGCCGCGCGTGAGGCAGAAAAAATCACGCATCGTTCTTTCACATTCTGTCATGCCAATTTCAGATACCTGAAAAAGTTTTTAAAGCTGAATAGGGTAGCACAGGTAAATGGTATTCTGGCCGATCTCGGCATTTCATCGCACCAGATTGACGAACCTGTACGGGGTTTTTCTACCCGTTACGATGGCCCACTGGATATGCGAATGGACAAGAATACTACGGTAACCGCAGCACAGGTAGTGAACGAATACGATGAGGCCGCACTGCATAAAATTCTGGGCATGTATGGTGAAATAAGAAATGCCCGTACCCTTGCCAAGGCCATCGTTCAGGAACGTGTTGAAAAAAAAATTACACGTACCGAAGATTTGAAGCAGTTGTTAAGCCGGTTTGCTCCACGTGGAAAAGAAAATAAATACTTCGCCCAGGTGTTTCAGGCGTTACGCATTGAAGTGAACAACGAAATGCATGCGCTTGAAGATTTTTTGCACCAGGCGGGCGAAGTGCTGGCAACACGCGGCAGGCTGGTGGTGATGTCGTATCACTCGCTGGAAGACAGGATGGTGAAAAATTTTATAAACAAGGGTAACCTGTATGGTGAGGCTGAAAAAGATTTTTACGGAAACGTACTGAAACCTTTTAAAGCAGTAAACCGAAAGCCCCTTGAGGCTTCGGAAGAAGAAGTTAACAAAAACAAAAGAGCACGAAGTGCTAAACTAAGGATAGCAGAAAAAAATTAGTTGTTGGTTAACCGGTAATTCGTGAATAACCCTCAGCTAACAGGTGAGCAACGATATAATAATGGAAGGCAACAAATTCAGAATTGAGTCAACATCGAAAAACGGAAACAGGGGTTTGTTTTCGTTTATTGAGCGAAGACTTCGGCTGGAAAACTATTTTGAAGATGGCTTTCCGGTTCAGCACCTTCCGAAAATTGTGTTTGTTATGGTACTCGGTTTATTCTATATCAGTAATACACACTATGCCGATAAAACGGTGAGGCGAATAAACGAATTGCAGGCTGAAGTAGAAGATTTACGAGCCGACTACACCACAACTAAAGCAGATCTGATGTTTGCAAGTAAGCAAAGCGAAGTAGCCCGCAAGGTAAGTGCTTTTGGTTTGAAAGAAAGTTTGAAACCTCCTTACAAAATAGTGGTTAACGAAGATGAATATTAAGCAATCCATATTGTTGCGTGTGCGGGTGGCTTTTTTGTTCGTGCTGCTCTTTGCCCTGGCCATTGTAGCCAGAATTGCCCACGTACAGGTAATGGAAGGGGAGAAGTGGGCTGCTTTGGGTGAACAGATTTCATTTGATTACAGAAAAGTTAGAGCAACCCGCGGTAACATCTATTCCGACAACGGTAGTCTGCTGGCTACCTCACTGCCCTTTTATAAAGTGGCTTTCGATGCCACCCTGCCCAAAGAAGAAATCTTTCGCAGTGGGGTTGATTCGCTGGCCAGGTTATTGGCGGCATTCTATAAAGACAAAACCTGGCTCGACTATAAACGCATGCTCATCGATGCACGAGAGTCGGGCAGGCAATACATTATTGTTAACAGGAAGCAGATTGACTATCAGGATAAGAAACGGATGCTCACCTGGCCCATCTTCCGCGAAGGCCGCCTTAAAGGAGGTGTCATCTTTGAAAAAATGGATGTGCGTTACCGCCCGTTCTCCAACCTTAGTCGCAGAACCATAGGCTTTGTAAATGAAAATGAAAAAGGAGCCGGCCTGGAATACAGCTTTAACCAGCAACTGGGCGGTAAAGACGGCTACGCGTATTACCAGAAAATTGCCGGTGGAATATGGAAACCCGTATTTGATGCCAACAATGTGAAGGCCGTTAATGGCCTGGATATTCAAACCACCCTCGATATTAACCTGCAGGATGTTGCCGAAACAGCACTCCATAAGGCCATGGCACAGCACCGTGCCGATGACGGATTGGTGGTGGTTATGGAAGTACAAACCGGTGAAATAAAAGCCATCAGTAACCTGAGCAGCGATGGCAAAGGCAACTTTTACGAAAAATTCAATTTTGCCACAGGGGGGTTATTTGAGCCGGGCTCTACGTTCAAGTTGGTTACCATGATTGCCCTGCTGGAAGACAGCAATATTAACCTGGCCGACAGCATTGATACCGGTAAGGGCGAAACCGTGTTTTACAAAAAATACCGTGTTCGCGATCATGAAGAAGGCGGGCTTGGTAAAATAACCATCCGTGAGGCCTTCGAACATTCCTCCAATGTGGCTATGGCCAAATTGGTAGATAAAAATTTTGGCATTCGTCCGCAACGTTACCTCGATCACGTAGAACGGCTCAAACTTAATAAGCCATTGGGCCTTCAGATTACCGGTGAGCCAACACCAAAGTTTAACTATCCCGGCCAAAAAGGGTGGAGCGGCATCAGCCTGCCGTGGATGGCTTACGGCTACGGTATTGAAACAACACCCTTGCATATACTAAGCCTGTATAATGCAGTTGCCAATAACGGAAAAATGATCAAACCGGTCTTTGTAAAATCGGTTAACCAGGCCGATCGCGTTAAGGAGCGCTTTCACGCAGAAATAATTGTAAGTAAAATTTGCTCGGAGCGCACATTGAATAAACTTAAGCAATTGCTTGAAGGGGTGGTTGAAAACGGAACAGCCAAGAACATAAGGGGAACGCACTACCGAATTGCCGGTAAAACCGGAACGGCCCAGATTCTGGAAAACGGCCAGTACACCAAAAAATACATCACATCGTTTGTAGGGTATTTTCCCGCTCATAATCCAAAATACTCAGCACTGGTGCTTATTAAAAATCCGCGCGGCTGGCAACAGTACGGCAGCAATGTGGCCGCTCCGGTATTTAAAGAAATTGCCGATAACATTTATGCGCGCGATTTGAATATTCACCTGGCTATGGAAAAGAAAACCTATCGCGAGCCGGGGTTGTTCCCGGTTATTCGTGCGGGTAACCAGGAAGAACTAACCATGCTGTGCAACGAGTTGGGAATATCCAATCATTCGAAGAGTGAAGAATCGTGGGTGCGGGCTGTAAAAAATGGTGATGCTGTTAATTGGACCGCCATCCGGGCCGCGAATGGTATCGTGCCTGATGTAACCGGAATGACTTTCCGCGATGCATTGTATCTGCTCGAGCAATCAGGGCTAATGGTATGGTATGAAGGTACCGGACGCGTACAAAGCCAGTCGCTGTTACCGGGCACACGGGTGTCAAAAGGCGATCGTGTTTATATAAAACTTGGGTGATGCCTGAACTGAAAGACATATTATACCGGGTAAACATTACCTCAACGTATGGCGATATGAGCGCAGAGGTAAAAGGCATTTGCTTTGACTCCCGTAATGTAAAGAAAGGATTTTTGTTCGTAGCCGTAAGGGGCACCCAGGCTGATGGTCACCGGTTTATTGACCAGGCTATAGCGAGTGGTGCCATTGGAATAGTATGTGAAAAACTACCCGATACCATCCATGAAAAAAACACCTACGTCACAGTCAAAAATAGCGCGCGCGCGCTGGGAATTATTGCTGCTAACTTTTTTGGCACTCCGGCACAAAAACTAAAGCTGGTAGGCATAACGGGCACCAACGGTAAGACCACCGTGGCTACGTTGCTCTATAAATTGTTTGGTTCGCTCGGGTACCGGTGTGGACTGATCTCAACTGTAGAGTATAAAATTATTGACCAGTCACTCGCGTCAACCCACACCACACCTGATCCGATTCAGTTAAATGAGTTACTGAAAAAAATGGTGGAAGCAGGGTGTACCCACGCTTTTATGGAAGTGAGTTCGCATGCCATTCATCAGGAACGGATTGCCGGCTTGGAATTTACCGGGGCAATTTTTACCAACATTTCGCACGACCACCTCGATTACCACAAAACGTTTGAGAATTACATTAAGGCTAAAAAGAAATTCTTCGATGAGTTGGGGAGTAAGGCATTTGCACTCGTTAACGCGGATGACAAGCGGGGCATGGTAATGCTTCAGAACACCAAAGCCAACCGGAAATCATACGGCCTGAAAAAAATGGTTGACTTCAAAGGTAAAATCATCAGCAATACACTTGAGGGTCTGGAAATGGAGATAGAACGAAAACCTGTTTGGTTTAAGCTGATCGGTGATTTTAATGCCTATAACCTGATGGCGGTATTTGGTGCTGCCGTACTGCTGGGTGAAAATCCTGATCAGGTACTCACCATTCTTTCTAACATCACCGGAGCAACCGGCCGGTTTGAATTAATTGCCCCGGGTGCAAAAATTACCGCTATTGTTGATTATGCCCACACTCCCGATGCTTTGAAAAATGTACTTGAAACCATTAAACAATTCCGGTCAGGACAGGAGCAGGTAATAACCGTGGTGGGCTGTGGCGGCAACCGCGATCGAACCAAGCGCCCGCTCATGGCATCCATTGCGGTTCGGCTGAGCGATAAAGTGGTGCTCACTTCAGATAATCCGCGCGATGAAGAACCCATGGACATAATCCGCGAAATGCAAACCGGGGTAGGGCCGGTTGATGCGCGAAAAACCGTTGTAATTGCCGACAGGGAAGAAGCTATTAAAACAGCCTGCCTGATGGCCAAAGAAAAAGATATTGTGCTGGTAGCCGGCAAAGGCCATGAAACCTACCAGGAAATTAAGGGCGTGAAGTACCCGTTTGACGACCGGGAAGTGGTTGAGCGCATGTTAAAACTAGTTGCGAATTAGCCATGCTGTACTATTTATTTGACCATCTCGACAAACAATACAACCTCATCGGTGCAGGGGTGTTTCAGTACATCTCATTCCGCGCGGGTATGGCGGCATTTCTTTCGTTGCTCATCACCATCTTCTTCGGCAAGGGGCTTATTGGTTTTCTGAGAAAGAAACAGGTAGGTGAAGATATCCGCGATCTGGGATTAGAGGGACAGCTTCAGAAAAAGGGCACACCCACTATGGGCGGCCTAATTATTATAGCGGCTATTCTGATTCCCACACTGCTGTTTGCCAAACTCGATAACATTTATGTTATTCTTTTGATAACAGCTACCCTGTGGCTGGGCCTTATCGGATTTATTGATGACTACATCAAAGTTTTTAAGAAAGATAAAGAGGGTCTTGCCGGCCGGTTTAAAATAGTCGGGCAGGTGAGCCTCGGCCTCATCGTAGGACTAACCCTGTTCTTTAATGATAGCGTTGTTATCCGTGAAGTAAAACCGGTAACAGCACAAAGTCGGCTTTCTGAATCGGTGCAGGATATTAACGTAGATGCCCTGCAGGAAGAAGACGGCAGGCAGTACCACGATGTACGTTCAACCAAAACCACCATTCCGTTTCTGAAGAACAACGAATTTAACTACACCTATTTCCTGCCGGCATCGTTAGAAGATTTTACATGGATTATTTATGTAATTGTTGTTATCCTGGTTATTACGGCCGTTTCAAACAGCGCCAACCTTACGGATGGCATTGACGGCCTTGCCGCAGGAACATCGGGTATCATTGGTTTAACGCTGGCTATTTTTGCCTACCTCTCCGGCCGGGTTGACTTCTCCAGCTACCTCAACATCATGTACATCCCCAACCTGAGCGAATTGGTTATTTTCTGCACGGCCTTCGTAGGGGCTTGTCTTGGTTTCTTGTGGTACAATGCTTATCCCGCACAGGTATTTATGGGCGATACCGGCAGCCTAACACTTGGCGGCATCATTGCCGTAATTGCGCTGGCCGTACGCAAGGAGTTGCTCATCCCTGTACTATGCGGAATATTCTTCATCGAAAGCCTTTCGGTGATTCTCCAGGTAAGCTACTTCAAATACACCCGTAAAAAGTATGGCGAAGGAAAACGGATTTTCCTCATGTCACCGCTTCATCACCACTATCAGAAGATGAATTTACACGAATCAAAAATTGTAACACGTTTTTGGATTGTAGGGAGCCTTTTGGCAATTGTAACACTGGCAACATTAAAGCTGCGATGAGTAAACGGGTAGTCATATTGGGTGCAGGTGAAAGCGGAACAGGCGCAGCTTTGCTGGCTAAAGCAAAGGAATATGCTGTTTTTGTTTCCGATCGGGGTACAATAAAAGAAAAATACCGCGATGATCTGATCCGCAGTAAGATTGAGTATGAGGAAGGCAGGCACACAGAGTCAAAAATTCTGAATGCTGACCTGATCATAAAAAGCCCCGGTATTACTGATACAGCTGAAATCATTCTTAAAGCCAGGGAAAAATCAATTGAAATTATTGATGAGATGGAGTTTGGTTTTCGCTTCATCAAAGGAAAGATAATTGCCATTACCGGCACTAATGGAAAAACGACAACCACCCTGCTTACCTACCACCTGATGAAATCAGCCGGGTTCAGCGTTGCGCTGGCCGGCAATGTAGGCGAAAGCCTTGCGCGCAAAATTGCTCACGGCAACCACGATTGGTACGTGCTTGAAATCAGCAGTTTTCAACTGGATGGCACCCAAACCTTCCGGCCTGAGATTGCCGTGCTGCTGAACATCACACCCGATCACCTCGACCGGTACGGCTATGTAATGCAGAACTATGTTAACTCCAAATTCCGGATTATACAGAACATGAAAACCGACAACTACTTCATCTACTTTGCGGATGATCCGGTCATCGCCCATGAAGTAGCCAGGCGCAAACCGGGTGTTAAGGAAATACCTGTATCGCTGAAAGCGGGGGCATTGCCGGTTTATTCTGCAGGTACTACCATGCACTTTATGTCTGGAAAAGAGACATTCTCAATCCGCCAGCAAGAAACCACATTAAAGGGAACTCACAACCTCATCAACACCATGGCGGCTGTATCGGCTGCGCATATTGCCGGGGCGAAGGTCAGTGCAATTAGGGAAGGATTAAAAACATTTAAGAATGCACCTCACCGGCTGGAGTTGATTGCCACCATTAATGGGATTGACTTCATTAACGATTCAAAAGCTACCAATGTTGACTCGGTAGTGTATGCGTTAGGAAGCTTTACACAACCGCTGATCTGGATTGCAGGTGGTATTGATAAGGGTAATGATTACAACCTCATTAAAGAAGAAGTGAAGAGAAAAGTAAAAGCGCTGATTTGTTTGGGTAAGGATAATGAGAAACTAAAAAATTTTTTTACCGGTATGATAAAATCAGTGCATGAAACGCAAAGCGTTACCACGCTGGTCCGGCTTGCCCTGCAGGAAGCTGAGCCGGGCGATGTGGTACTCTTATCTCCGGCTTGTGCCAGTTTTGATCTGTTTAAAAATTATGAAGACCGTGGCGAGCAGTTTCGCAGAGCGGTGCTGGGATTAAAAAAGGAATTTGAAAACCACTTGGTATGAACAAACTAAAAACATGGGCTGACGAAAATCTGCAGGGTGACCGGGTAATCTGGGCGGTGGTTTTCATCCTGTCCTTGATTAGCATTCTGGTGGTATATAGCTCCATTGGTACGCTGGCCTATAAACGTTCGGTAAGTCCGGAAAAGTACCTGCTCACCCATACACTCCATGTATTCATTGGGCTTACGGCCATGTGGTTTGCTCACCGTGTGGATTACCGCTACTATTCTAAACTTTCGCGACTGGCATTATGGATTAGCGTACCCTTGTTACTTTATACCTTTACCTACGGCACTACGGTAAATGATGCCGCACGTTGGATCAACATACCCATCATTAACACTTCGTTTCAGCCATCCGATTTTGCCAGCCTGGCGCTCATCATTAATCTGGCCAGTATGCTTTCCAAACGGCAGCAAAACATTGATGATATAAAGGAATCACTTATACCCATACTGTTCTGGTGCGGGTTAATCTGCGGACTCATTGCGCTTACCAACATGTCAACCGCGGTTTTACTGTTGCTCACCTGTATGCTCATCATGTTCATTGGCCGGGTACCAATGCGCTATCTGGCCATGCTGCTGTTTGTAGGTGTTTTGTTTGGTGCGCTGGCATTTAAGTTTGGTATGCGTGGTGGTACAGTGATTAACCGCGTGAATGATTTTATCGGGTATGTTCAAGGCACAAAAGAACTACCCTTTCAGGCAAAACATGCCCATATCGCAGTAGCAACCGGTGGAATTATGGGTAAAGGTCCCGGCAACAGCGATCAGCGAAATATTCTTCCGCATCCTTACTCCGACTTTGTTTATGCAATTGTGATTGAAGAGTATGGAATTTTTGGAGGCGTTGTGGTGCTGGTATTGTACCTGGTGTTATTGCATCGCGGAATGAAAGCCGCTTACAACAGTGAACGTGCTTTTGCCGGACTACTATCAGCCGGTTTAAGCTTTGACCTGGTATGCCAGGCAATGATCAACATGGGTGTTGTAGTCGGGCTTGGCCCCATTACCGGTCAGCCCCTGCCGTTAATCAGCATGGGGGGTACGTCAATGGTGTTTACGGGTATTTCTCTGGGAATCATTTTAAGCGTAAGCCGGGGTGAGCGCGATGAAACATGGCAGCAACAAACTGAAGGAAGAGATAAAAATGTACAAATGAAGGCAGCATAAATGAATACCGTAAAACCATATCGGCTGATCATCAGTGGTGGGGGAACCGGAGGGCATATTTTTCCGGCTCTGGCGATCGCCAATGCCTTCAAAGAACGCCATCCGGATGCCAAGATACTGTTTGTGGGCGCAAAGGGAAGAATGGAAATGACACGCGTGCCTGAAGCAGGCTATGAAATAGTTGGATTATGGATCAGCGGCATCCAGCGTAAACTGAGCCTTTCAAATTTACTGCTGCCGCTAAAACTCATAACCAGTTATTTTAAAGCATCCTCTATTCTCAAAAAATTTAAACCGCATGTTGTTATTGGTACAGGTGGGTTTGCCAGTGGGCCGATTATGCTGGCAGCAACCGCCATGCGCATACCTTCGCTTATTCAGGAGCAAAATTCATTTGCCGGCCGGGCTAATAAACAGGTGGCTGCCAAAGTAAGTCGCATTTGTGTGGCCTACGAAGGAATGGAAAAATATTTTCCGAAAGAAAAAATTGTGCTGACAGGTAACCCGGTGCGTAAGGATTTGTTAGCGGTAGCGGATAAGCGCTCGAAGGCATTAAGTCATTTCGGATTTGATTCATCAGTTAAAACACTGCTGGTAATTGGCGGCAGCCTCGGTTCGAGAACCATTAATGAATGCATTTATGCGGGTATTGAAAAACTGATGGATGCCCGTACTCAGTTGATTTGGCAAACCGGCAAAGCATATTTCCATCAATATTACGAATTGCTAAAGCCCGTGGATAAGCGAAAAATCCGCCTGTTCGATTTTGTGAAGGAAATGGATTTGGCCTATGCGGCTGCTGATGTAGTGATTAGCCGTTCCGGAGCCCTGGCCGTATCGGAGTTGTGTGTGGCGGGCAAGCCGTGCATTCTGGTACCTTCTCCTAATGTGGCCGAAGATCACCAGACTAAAAATGCTATGGCACTGGTACGGAAAGAGGCAGCCGTGATGATAGCAGATGAAAAAGCGAGCAGCCTGCTTGTTGATGAGGCGTTAAAGTTGTTGTTCGATGAAAAACAGGCTGGCCAGTTGGCAAACAACATTCACAAACTGGCCATGCCGAATGCCACGGAGCATATTGTTGATGAGCTTGAAAAGCTTATGGGTATTCGTGCAAACGGCAGTATGGTTTCAGGAATAACCAACCGGGCAATGTTAATCAGTTAAGAAGTGGATATTCATAAATACCATAACGTTTATTTTCTGGGAATCGGAGGGATTGGCATGAGCGCTCTGGCGCGATGGTTCCTGAAGAAAGGATTACTTGTTTTCGGGTACGATCGTACACCCACTACGCTCACGGCTGAGCTACAAAAAGAGGGCATGAAGATTCATTTTGAAGATGCGCAGGAAAATATTCCGGCTGAGATTATTACTGATAAGCCTGGAACGCTGGTTGTGTTTACACCGGCTATTCCGAAAGATCACCTTGAGTATAACTACCTCAAAGATCAGGGATACGCCATTATGAAGCGCTCTGAAGTACTTGGTTTGATAACCCGTAACTACCAAACCATTGCCGTAGCGGGCACACACGGCAAAACCACAACATCTTCCATGATTGCCCACATTCTCAAATCAGCCAGGATTAACATGGTTGGTTTTTTAGGTGGCATAACCACGAATTATGAATCTAATCTGGTGATGGAAGGTGAGGTAAATGCAAAAACAATTATTGTTGTTGAAGCCGATGAGTTTGACCGATCCTTTTTGAGGTTATTTCCGCATACCGGAATTGTTACTTCGGCCGATGCCGATCACCTCGATATTTACGGCACACACGAAAGTATGCTTACTTCATTCCGGGACTTTATCAGGCAGATCAGCAAAGACGGATCTTTGATTATTCATGAATCGGTTGAACAGCTTGCAACAGAGTTACCGATCAGCAATATCATAACCTATGGAATGAGCCGGGGACAATTTTTTGCCGGCAACATAACAGCGCACAGCGGATTTTTTGAGTTTGACCTGCATGGTTTTGCCACAGTTCAACGCATCAGGCTCGGTGTCCCCGGTTTTCATAATGTAGAAAATGCCGTTGCCGCAGCAGTTGCCTGTTACCGCAGCGGGGTTTCGCTGGAGGCGATCAAATCAGCATTGGCTTCCTTTAAAGGGGTTAAACGCAGGTTTGAGTTTGTTGTTAAGTCTGAGAAAGTAGTATATGTTGATGATTACGCTCATCATCCTGCTGAAATTTCGGCATTCCTGCAGTCCATTCGTTCCATGTATCCAAATAAAAAACTTACCGTAGTTTTCCAACCTCATCTGTACACACGCACCCGCGATTTTGCCCGTGATTTTGCAAAAAGCCTGAGCCTTGCCGATGATGTGTTGCTTATGGATATCTACCCCGCACGGGAGTTACCCATACCGGGCGTGGATGCTGAACTTATCTTTAAAGACGTAACCGCAAAATCAAAAGAGCGATGCAGAAAAACAGACTTGCTCGATAAAATCAGTAACCGGCAGATTGAGGTGTTAACAACGGTTGGTGCCGGTGATATTGACACATTTGTTCAACCCATTAAAGAATTGCTTCGAAAGGAATATGAAGGGTAAGTATACCATACGAAAGAAACTTATTGCAGGACTGGCATTCGCGGTACTCTTCTTTTTTGTTGCCTTCAGTGAACGCAAAATGGAATCACAGTCGGTTAAAGATATCATCGTTAAAGTGGAGAATGTAGAGAATAACCATTTTAGGGATGAACAGGATATTCTTTACCTCATAGGGCTTACCCGTGAAAACCTGCAAGGTGCTGCCTTGAGCAAATTGAATCTGAAGGAAATTGAGGATCGGATAAGGGCCGATCGCTTTGTAATGGATGCCGATTTGTACAGCGACATTAAAGGCAACCTTATTGTACGGACAATACTTCGAAGGCCGATAGCCCGCATTGTGCGAAGTGATGGACCAGACGCCTACATCGCTGAAGACGGAACCCTGATGCCGGTTACTGAAAAATTTACTGCCCGTGTTGTGCTTATTAGTGGCGGGCATGTACGCCACCTGGTTGCTAAAGAAAATATGTATGCTGATGAAACGGGGGCTCGTCTTATGAATCTCCTTAACCGAATTGCGAACGATGATTTCTGGAGAGCCCAGATTGCACAGATAAACATCGGGAGTAAAAATAAACTCACCCTGCTGCCGCAAATCGGCTCTCAAACCATCGAATTCGGAACTGCCGATGAGGTTGATGAAAAGCTGAAGAAACTGAAAGTTTTTTATAAGGAGATTCTGCCGAACATGGGCTGGAATCGATATAAACGGGTGAATGTGGAATACAACGGACAACTGATTGCTGAATGAAATGATTTTAGAACTAAACCGATACAAATTTTAAACAACCACTAAATCGTAACGCTATGGAACAGGAAAAAATAATTGTCGGTCTCGATATAGGCACAACAAAAATCTGTGCCATTGTTGGCCGCAAGAATGAATTCGGCAAGCTTGAAGTGCTCGGCATGGGCAAGGCAGAATCAGAAGGTGTAGTGAAAGGCATTGTCTTTAATATTGACAAAACCGTTTATGCTATTGAAAAGGCCATTAAGGAGGCGGGCGACCAGGCCGGTATTGATATTGGCGTGGTTAACGTGGGCATTGCCGGTCAGCACATCAAAAGCTTCATTCAGCATGGTGGAATCACCCGCACATCGAAGGAAGATGAAGTATCCATTGAAGATGTGGAGCGCCTTACACAAGACATGTACCGCATGGTTGTTCCCCCGGGCAGTCAGATCATTCATGTGATGCCGCAGGATTATATGGTTGATTATGAAGAGGGAATCAAAGAACCTGTAGGTATGTCGGGTGTGCGGTTAGAAGCTGATTTTCACATTATTACTGCGCAAACCAATGCGATTAATAATATTAACAAATGTGTTCGCAGAGCAGGGCTTGAGATTGACGACCTTATTCTCGAACCGCTGGCTTCAAGCCTGGCTGTGCTTAGCAGCGATGAAAAAGAAGCCGGTGTGTGCCTGATCGACATTGGCGGAGGTACTACCGACATTGCTATCTTTTACGACAACATCATCCGCCACACGGCTGTCATTCCGTTTGGAGGAAATATCGTTACAAACGACATTAAGCAGGGGCTGATGGTGCTTCCGCAGCAGGCAGAGCAATTAAAAACCCGCTTCGGCAAAGCGATAGCCGAAGAAGCCAGTCCGAATGAAATTGTATCCATACCGGGAATCCGGAATCGGTCGGCCAAGGAAATTTCGGTGAAGAACCTTTCCAACATCATCCAGGCGCGTATGGAAGAGATCATTGAAATGGCGCATGCCGAAATTATCAGTTCCGGATTTGAAAATCGGCTGGCAGGTGGAATTGTGATAACCGGTGGCGGTGCGCAACTCAGTAACCTCAAGCAATTGGTTGAATACATGACCGGCATGGATACCCGCGTAGGGTATCCGAACGAGCATCTTGGCAAGAGCAAGATTGAAGCGGTGAAAAGCCCGATGTATGCAACAGCGGTAGGTCTTGTGCTGGCAGGATTCCGTTCGCTCGATGACCGCGAAGATACTTATAAAGAAGTACGCGAAGCGGTGAGGAATACAAAATCAACAAAACGTAGTCCATCAAAAAACTTTTTCAATGATATTCTCACCAAGACCAAGAGTTTACTCATTGATGACCTGGATGGAAAGAATGAATACTAAACAAAGCAGAAACCACTAAACCAAAATCATATGTTTGAAACCGGATCGTACAAATTCGACATCCCCAGACACACGATGGGCGCTCCGCGCTCGATCATTAAGGTGATCGGTGTGGGTGGAGGAGGAAGCAACGCAGTGAACCACATGTTCCGACAGGGAATAAAAGACGTGGAATTTGTGGTGTGTAACACCGATGCACAGGCACTCAACGCAAGCCCTGTGCCCACTAAACTGCAGATTGGTGCCGACCTCACCGAGGGCCTCGGTTGCGGGGCTAACCCTAAAATCGGCAAAGGCGCTGCACTCGAAAGCAAAGAGTTGATTAAAGAATTTCTTCAGGGAACGAAAATGCTTTTCGTAACCGCAGGCATGGGAGGCGGCACCGGCACAGGTGCGGCACCGGTAATTGCTAAAATTGCCAAAAGCATGGGCATCCTTACCGTAGGTATTGTAACCATTCCTTTTTCATTCGAAGGAAAGAAAAAGCAACAACAGGCCGAGGCGGGCATCAAATCGCTCCGCCACAGTTGCGATACAGTGTTGGTTATTGTAAACGACAAGCTTCGTGAGATCTACGGCAACCTGCCAATCGGGAAGGCCTTTGCACAGGCCGATAATGTATTAACTACGGCAGCTAAGGGTATCGCTGAAATTATTACACTTGCCGGTTATGTTAATGTTGATTTTCAGGATGTGCGCACCGTGATGCACAATGCAGGCCCCGCGGTAATGGGTACTGCTGAAACACGGGGCGAAAACCGCGCACGTAATGCAGCCAGCGGGGCGCTATCATCGCCCTTACTCGACAATTGCGACATAATGGGTGCAAAGAAAATTTTACTCTCCATCGTTTCAGGTGCTGAAGCTGAACTGCAAATGGATGAGCTCATGGAAATTACCGGATACATTCAGGAACAGGCTGGCCAGGAAGCCGAAGTTATTTTCGGGCATGGTGTGGATCCGGAGCTGGGTGATCGCCTTCGGGTAACCGTAATTGCCACAGGTTTTATAAGCGATACACCGGAAGATGAACCGGTTGAAAAGGAAAATGAAAAACCGGCTGAACCCGAGGTGAAGGTGCATGACCTGGAGCGCAGCCAGATCTGGCTTTTTGAACAGGATAATGCCGTTGATCTGCCACGTGAAATTGAACTTAAGATTGCGGACGAGCCAGTTGCCAAAACAGCGGCTCCTGAAAAGGAGGAATCTGTTGATGAGGAATTGCAGGAACAACGCGAAATCATTTACGATGAACCCTATGGTAAAGCAGAAATACCTGTGAATGACGCCTTTGGTGACGAGGGTGATGAAGGATTGTTCGGTTCGTTTGATGACGAGTTTGATGCTGCTCCCGAAAAATCGGCCGACCAGGTAGTAAATGCCGATGGTATGATGGAGTTACGCACCACGAAGGAACGACTCAGGCAGCAAGCCGAACTGCGTAAAGAGAAATTGAAGCAAACGCGAAAGCAGGAAATGACCAAGGAAGAGTTTAATGAGAAGTGGGCATTGCCGGCTTACCTGAGGCGTGGTGTTAAGATCGACAATGTGCCACATTCGTCTGATCAGTTTATTTCAAAATACAATCTGAATGATGACAACAGTCTGTTGGGAAACAACAAGTTCCTGCACGATAATGTTGACTAAGCTGAGTTGAACAATATTGAAATGCGACCATCGGTTTCAACAATTTCAAAGGTATGGCATTTCCGGTGTGACTGGTATTTTACTCCATTCGTAGTGGTTGTTGGTTGTAAATACTTTTTGCCGGCACCGGAGTGCCTTCTTATCAATTCTGCCTGAGCGGAATTATTTTTTTGCCTTTGAGGAGCCCTGGCAGTCGGCCGGGGCTTTTTTATTTCCTCTAAAAAAGGATAAAATCCTGCTCTATTTGGCGCTTTTAGAAAACCCGGGCAATTGGCATCAACCTTGCATTTTGATGGCAGTAAACAGTTGCATTATGAAAAAGGTACTTTTCTTCTCAGGATTTATCGCGTTGTCGGCCTGTGAATTTTATTACTATGATCCATACGCCAACCCGGTTAGTCAATTAGAAGGCCGGTATTCGGTTAACGATTACAGCGAAACGTATAACAGCTACATCAGTTATTCTATCTGGATTGTGACTTCAAACCTGTCAGCGGGAGAAGTTCAA
The DNA here is from genome assembly GCA_046294915.1 of Cyclobacteriaceae bacterium. Taxonomy (GTDB): domain Bacteria; phylum Bacteroidota; class Bacteroidia; order Cytophagales; family Cyclobacteriaceae; genus UBA2336. The sequence continues at coordinate 67,902 of JBKBOE010000003.1, forward strand.
ATCGATAATTTTTACGGTGCCAACATCCGCGTGATTGCAACGGTTAGTGGCAATAAAATCACCCTTTTCCGCCAAACGGTAAATGGTTATACAGTGGAAGGATCCGGCACGGTCTATGGAAATGAAATTACGTTCATCTACAGTGTACGGGATAACCGGGGTAACTCCCGTACCGATTTCTGTGAAGCAACGGCATGGAGAAACTAGGCTGAAGGGAAATAATCTTTTACCCTCTGTACATCATCGGGCACGTCAATGCCAATGGTTTCGAGTTCAGTTTCAATTACTTTAATGCTGTAACCGTTTTCGAGCCACCGGAGCTGTTCAAGCGATTCGGCATTTTCAAGTTTTGAAACCGGAAGTCGGGTAATCTTTTCGAGCACATCAGTCCGGTAAGCGTACAGGCCTATGTGTTTAAAAAAATTTGCATTGGCAGGCCACTCCGATTCGGGTTTATTGCGTACATGAGGTATAGGCGAGCGGCTGAAGTAAAGGGCATTGCCACTGCCGGTAAAAACAACTTTTACACTATTTGGATTAAATAGTGTTTCAGAATCGGTAATGCGCTTGGCTAATGTTGCGATTTGTATTACTCCGTCTAGAGCGCTGGCAATCAAATCAATTTGCGCGGGCTGAATAAATGGTTCATCACCCTGAATGTTAATAACATAATCAAACTTCTCTTTACAAAACGTCAATGCCTCATAACACCGGTCGGTTCCGCTGGCATGGGTTTCACTGGTCATCACCACAGTTCCGCCAAATGCACGCACATGGTCATAGATCAACAGGTTATCCGTTGCCACTACCACCTTGCTGATGCGTGATGCTTTGCCCACTTGTTCATAAACACGTTGAATCATAGACTTTCCACCGATGTTTACCAGGGGTTTTCCGGGAAAGCGGGTAGAGGCGTAGCGTGCGGGTATGATTGCGATGATAGCGGTCATGGTATCTGCGAAGGTAGAAACTTATTCACATTATTATGTTGCTATTATAAGGGAAGAACGGCATAGGTTGTCGCTACACAATATCCTTTTCCGGTAACGGTTTTCCAGGCCTGGGTCTCTTTGTCGAGCAAGGGGTTGGTATGGTTAAGGTGTATGAAATACACTTTTTTCTTTTCCGCGGCAGGAAGGTTATCAAGCAAGGCCATACTTTCAGCTACGAAGGGGTGAGGAATTTCCCGGATGTTGCGGTTCTGAATTTCTTCGGCATCGTAAAAGGTAGCATCTACCAAAGCATAATCTACCTTAGCAATATGGTCTGCTATGGATTGGTCCCATGTATCCCATTTATCAATATCGGGTATGAACAGCGCCTTTTTTGTGGGTCCCTCAATCAGGTAGCCAACCGTTTCTGAAAACTCATCGCGGTGCGGAACGGGCAACGGGGTAATGTGCAGGGCGGGGGTTAATGAAATTTTTTCGTTTGCGTTGATTTCGCTCAATCGGATGTTGTTCAAAGCAACAAGCTGGCTCCACGGACCATTGTTCTCCAGGTATTTTTTCATGCGTGGCATAACATGCACGGGTATATTGCCCGCATTCATGGCTTCCCGGCCCAGGTACATCAGTCCGGTGTAATGACCCATGTGGGCGTGTGTCAGAAAAATTCCATCGGGTGGTGAATACAAATTGCCGGTATACTTATTCAGGATGTTCAGTTGCTGAGGAAAATCCGGGGTAGCTTCAATCAACCAGCGCTTGCCGCTTTCCGGATCAGCAATGCCAAGCGATACGACCATGCGGCTTGGGTCGGGATGGGTAAACAGCTTACTGCAGCATGCTTTGGTACAACCGGCCTGAGGTGAGCCTGCATCCTGAACGGTGCCCAGGATGATGAGTGATGGACTTTCGATGGATTGATCTGCATTTTGAAGCTGTGGTTCACGAGCCTGGCCACAGGCAACCAAAACAATCAGGACAGGAAGCAGCCTCATGAAATCTTTCTAACCTTCAGCGAAGACGTTTCATCATCCAACACCTCAATCGGTTCGCCTTTATCAATAAACTCGCCACGGGTGTAGGCATCGTAGATGTGAGCATCAATTATTACTTTGCCAACAGGCCGAAGTACGGTATAGGCAGTTCCCCTCTTTCCTTTCATTGATTCGGCAGCCGGCTTTATGATATAGCCCTCGGAGCGTTCCTGGGTTTGTACCAGGGCAATCCGTTTGAAAAAGCGAGAATCCGAAAGCCGTGCTCCGCCAATAAACAGAAGCGTTACACCCCCCAGCATTCCTCCAAAGGCCGCTGCAACCGCATAGAGAATTTCGTCAGCAGGAACAAATTCAAAGTCGAAGGCATTGTTGTTAACCATGATTAAAATGAGCGATCCAACGGTAAGGGTAATGCCTACAATACCGGCAATACCAAATCCGGGCAGGATAAAGATTTCAACAGCAATTAACCCGAGGCCCAGAAACAGCGCGATAATTTCCCAGTTTTCTGCAAGTCCGTTTAAATAATAGGGAACAAGGTAGAGCACCAGTGCAAGAATGGCTGCGAACAGGGGGAAGCCTACACCCGGTGTCTGTAATTCGAAATAAATTCCGCCTATGATAATCAAAATCAAAAGACCGCTGATGAAGGGGTTGAGGAAGAAGGCAATTACCTTATCCGTTGCGCTTAACTGAAACTTTATTACCTCATAGTTCTCAACATGATTGCGCTTCAGGATGTCTTCAACAGTCTCAACTTTGGCTTCGCAAAAACCATATTTTATTGCTTCGGATGTGGAGAAGGTAATGATCTCTCCTTCTTTCTTTACGCTGTCAATAGCGATATCCTCATCCACCATTCCCTCTGCAATTCGCGGATTGCGACCTTTTTCCTCAGCGGTTGAGCGCATGATAGACCGCATGTACGACTGATATTTATCGGGTGCCTTTTCCCCCGTTGCACTCACCACGGTGGCTGCACCAATACTTGCACCCGGTGACATGTAAATGCTGTCGCACGCAATGGAAATTAACGCCCCGGCTGACGCGGCATCAGAATTAATGAACACCCAGATTGGCTTTTTGTAGCTCATTATCCGGTCAACAATTTCCTTGGCATCGGTTAAGATTCCGCCATAGGTATCCATTTCAATAATCACGATGTCGGCCTTTATCGCTTCAGCATTTTTCAAAGCCAGATCAACATACCGTTTAGTTCGGGGATCAATCTCGCTTTTGATTTCCATCAGCATCACCCTTGTTTTTTGGGCAAAGGATGTCATTGAAACACCAAGCAACATAAAAAGGACATATTTCATATTTTGCTAATTTCTAAATAAGGTTACTTGCCTACCGGGTAGGGCCGGGTAAGTTCTTGCTGCGGCTAAAATCCTGTACAAGTCCATTTCATGGAACTATTTAAACTAACCCTTTCGCCAAAATTAACCAAATCCGAGCAACAATAGTTTGGCTGATTATTTGTTTACTTAATAATTAAAGAAGATTTTTTTGAACGTACCTTGATGGTTAACTTTATGGAAAAGTTGGTTCACCTGCATCGTAAGCAGAGGGTTTATTTACCGGTTATCCGGGATTTTTTTGACTTTTGATTATGACAACGTTTTTACTTATTACCGGCTTCACCTTCTTTACTCCGGAATTGCCACCCGATTCCATTGGTGTTGAAACCATCAACGGTAAAGTATTTGTTATCCACAGGGTTGATGAGAAAGAAACGCTCTATGCCATCTCAAAACGTTATGGTGTTACGGTTAATCAGATTCTGGAATTCAATGCAACAGCCGATGCCGGCCTTGAAGTAGGTCAGATTCTGAAAGTGCCCTATGTACCCCGCAGCAAACCAAAGGCAGCCCAGGAAAATGTCCACAAGGTTGCCGAAAAGGAAACCCTGTTCTCTATTTCACGGATGTATAATGTAACCATTGATGAATTAAAACAATGGAATAACCTCACTGACGCGTCATTGTCTGTGGGCCAGGAACTGGTGATTAAAAAACCTGCAGCATCGGCACCGGCAGTAACTCCTGCATTGCCCCCTGTACAGTCTGTTCAGTCATTTCATACGGTAGCTGCTAAAGAAACCCTGTTTTCCATTTCACGGCAATACGGTGTGTCGGTTCAACAGATTAAGGAATGGAACAATCTTTCGTCTGAAGACCTTAAAATTGGTCAGCAATTACTGGTAACCCAGCCCGTTTACAATGCAGCGCAGTCTGTAGTGACCCCAGCGAATGAACCTTTGCCGGTTGAGATTGCGAGGGAGCCGGTAACTACAACCGCGGCTGTTAACCAACCGGTTATCATTTCAGAGCCGGTTCGAAATGCAAGTGAAGTTGTAGAGTCAGGCCTTGCTGAATTGATAGAGGGCACGGAAGCCAACCGGAAGTACCTGGCGTTGCACCGCACGGCCCCGGTTGGTACGATCCTCAAAGTGCGCAACGAAATGAACGGGCGTGAAGTCTTTGTGCGGGTTATCGGGAAACTTCCGGATACAGCTTTTACGGATAAACTGATTATCAGGGTATCCAAATCGGCTTACGACAGGCTGGGTGCAATTGATCCTCGCTTTCGGGTTGAAGTTACATTCTATAAGTGAAGCGAAGTTTCTTTTTTGTATGGCTTGGTTGCATTGGGTTCAATGCCTTCACACAAAATCTTGTTCCTAACCCGAGTTTTGAAGAGTTGATCCGCTGTCCGCATAGTTTCAGCACCGACCGAAAGGACTTTTTGGTTCCCGGTTGGAATTCGCCAACACGGGGTACGCCCGACCTTTTTCATGCCTGCAGTTGGGGAGAAGCGGATGTTCCCTTCAACTGGGCAGGTTCATCCAATGCATATTCCGGAAAAGGCTATGCCGGCATTTATGTCTGGTCTCATCGCGAGGATAACACAAACTACAGGGAGTACATTCAGTGTGAGTTGGCTGAGCCTCTTAAGGCGGGTAGGCGCTATCGGTTGGAGTTTTACTTTAAACTATCATCACACGCTGTATATTCCGCCAACCGTATTGGGCTTGCCCTGAGTAAGTACCGTGTTGATCTGGATCATGATCAGGTAGTTGACCTGAAACCCGTGCTGTCGGTGGTAAAGGATTCTTCTTTTACCTCAGCAACCGGAACATGGGAGCATGCCGAAACCGAGTATCTCGCAGAAGGCGATGAGCGCTATGTGCTTATTGGTAATTTTTTTAATAACAAGGTAACAAAAAGCACCAGGCTGCCGCACCGCATAGGAAAGAACAGCATGCTCACAACGAGTGCGTATTATTATATAGATGATGTAGCAGTAACTCCGCTTGATCCTGAAACCGAACCTGAACCGATTGCGGTAACTGAGTTTGACGAGCAGACGGTTGAATTAAACCGCGTATATGTTTTGAAGAACATTCAGTTTGAGTTTGACAGTCATGTGCTGATGCGTTCTTCATTTGTGGAGTTGGATAAGGTGGTAGGCTATCTCAACGAACATGCTGACCTTATGGTGCACCTTGCAGGTCATACTGATTTTATCGGATCGGACGAATACAATCTTAAACTTTCCAGGGAGCGGTCGCGCAGTGTGGCCGATTACCTGATCAAACAAGGCATTAGCGCCACACGGATAACCACCTATGGATTCGGGAAGGCCCGCCCTTTACGCCCCGAAAAGACTGACGAAGCGCGGAGCATTAACAGGCGGGTTGAAATACGGTTTGTTAACTGACTACCGGCACCGTGTTTTCCTGCCATTCTTCGAGGCGTTTGTTCATCAGCGAAAACCAAAGTGGAGGAAGAAGGGCAATCAGAATCATTGTAGGATAGCCGAAGGGCAACTGTGGACTTTCATCGTAATGATTTAATACCTGGTACCTTTTAATGGCGTTGGCATGATGATCGGAGTGTCGCTGAAGCTGGAACAAAAAGAAGTTGCTTATCAAATGGCTGGCATTCCAGGAATGCAGTGGGTTAACCCGCTCATACCGGTTGGGCCCAATTTCCTTTCGCTGAATGCCGTAGTGTTCAACATAATTCACCAATTCCAGAAGTGTAAATGCAAGAATACTTTGTGCAAAAAAGAAAACCGGAATTTCATATACCGGGCGGTTTAACCACAGGCTGAAACCTACCGTTGCTGCCATGCAGAATACGATAGGCATAAGAGCAAACCAAATCATCCGGTTTTTGTAGTGATAGGGTGGTAAACCCTTGCGACTAAGCCTGTTGTTCTCTAAAACCCAGGCATGGGCATACCCAACAAATACCGAGCGGAACCAGAACCTGTAAAAATTTTCATTTTTTCGTGCAGTGGCCGGGTCTTGCGGAGTGGCAACATGTACATGGTGACCCTGGTTATGTTCTATGTAGAAGTGCATGTAGCATACGGTCATCAGCAGCATTTTACTGTAGAACCGTTCAAGGTGGCTTTTCTTATGGCCCAGTTCATGGGCAACGGTAATGCCAATGCCTCCGGTTACCAATGAAAAACCAATGGTAAATCCAACCCACTCAACTACACCATTGATGTGCCCGGAGGTAATGGCGTAAAACCCCCAGATCAGAAAAAGTAGCTGGAAGTATGTCCACAAGTAGGTAATAAAGCGGTAGTAAAACGCTTCGCTTATTTGGTGAATCCGGGAGGGGGGCACATTAGAGGTATCCAGTCCGGTTATCTGATCAATTACCGGGATAATAATAAAGGCAAAAAGAAGGGCAAGGAAATTCCAGGCCCCATTAAGGTAATAACCGGCAACAACGAGCGCAGGTATTATGAATGCAGTGAAAAAGCCGAGCCTCTTTGCAATTTGCATACATTAAAAATAAAGAAACTATTCAGAAACAATATAAAAGAGAGGCTTTTTTTCAGGAGTTAAACTTTGATCAATCTCATGTAAATACTTCCTGTTTACTTCAATAAACTGGTTATATGCCTGTGCAGCTCCATCGTAATGGATGCGGTGAGTTTCAATGCGCTGGTCGGTTTGCCTAACCACTTCAAGCAGTTGTTGTAGTACCGAATTGTAAGCGTAAGCCGGATGCGATTCAGTAAGAGCGATGATCTCTGCTACCAAAGAGTTTGAAGCGAAATCGTATTCGTCCACTACATCCGTGTTAGTCATTGTTTTTTGCGTGTACCGTATCCGGAGTAGTTGATCGATACGATAGTCGAGTTTATTCAAAACGTCCTGATCAATTTCGTGGGTCACCTTTAACTCATGTATAATT